>NZ_CP096276.1:5768192-6090923 GCF_024662235.1 Pimelobacter simplex | reverse complement strand
AGGTGGTGTCGGCAGTGAAGTTCTGCGTGGTCGGGTCGAACTTGCCGGTCACCCAGCCAGTGCCCGCGCTGGTGGCGGTGTCGCTCGGGCCACCGACGTAGAACTTGCAGTTGGCGGCGTCCACGTAGGCCTTGATGCCGTAGAGCTTGGCCGGGAAGCTGCTGCCGACCTTGTCGCCGGTGATCGCGACCTTCCAGGTGCCCAGCGCCGTCACGGTCGTGGGGCCGGCGGTCGGGTTGCTGCAGCCGCCGGTGCCGCCGGAGTTGAGGCTGGTCAGCGAACCCGCGTCCGGACCAGTGTTGCCCGTTGCCGGGGCGTAGGCCCGGCTGGTGCCGGGGCTGGTGATCGAGCCAGCGAGCGTGAAGGTGTTGCAGGAGAGGATGTCACCGGTCGCCGCGTCGATGAACGAGATCTTGCTCTGGTTCACGAAGTTGGCGGACGGACCTCCGTTGGGCGTGTAGGTCGTGAACGCCTGGGCCGACGTGGCGGTCATGGCGAGCACCGCGGAAGCGGCCGCGGCGGTCGCCAGAGCGCCCTTGGCAAAGCGGTTGTTGAGCTTCATTAGGGGTATCTCCTCATGGGTTGGGTGGGGATTTCCTGCGAAGGGGGTTGTTGCTCGGGAGCAGGCTCAGTGCGCCTCGCTCACCCGCCGTAGCGCGGGTTCGAGAGGTTGATCTCGATGGTGTTGTTCGCGTTCGGGACGATGACGTTGATCGGGATCGATCCGATCGTCGGGAAGAAGCCCGGGATGCTGAAGAAGTTCAGCGGAGCGCAGCCGGTGAAGTTGCCGATGGTGTACGTGCCCGTCGCGCGACCGCCGCCGTTGATGGTGAAGTACTCGCCCTCGGGCGAGTTCACGGTGATGTCGGCCGGGTTGATCGTGTGGCAGTTGTTGCCAACGGCCAACGGCCACCAGATGCCGAACACCTTGGTCTCGACGTCGCTCAGCCGGATGTCGTACTTCACGTTCGACTGGAGCTTGAGCTTGCCGCGCAGGCTGGTCGGCGTGAGCGTTCCGGTGACCTGACCGACCTGGGTCATCGTGACCTTCGCTCGGGCCGGGAGACCGAGGATCTCGAAGTTCATGGTCTTGCTGGGAACGTTCATGCTGCCCGCGACGATCGGCGTGGGAAGCGGAGCGACGGTGTCGATGGTGACCTTGATCTCCGTCGGACCGACCTGCATGTCGGCGTTGACGCCACCCGCGACGTGGGTGCTGCCGACGGCGTCGTAGATCACCGTGAGGTGGTCGGGGTTGTCGGGGTCGGCGTGCGCCACGGACGGCGCCGCGAAGGTGCCGGCGACGGCGGCGAGGGCCGCGAGAGCGCCGACGGCAAGCGACGTCCGCTTGCGCTTGGTGGACCTGATCTTCACTGGATCCTCCTGGGGGATTCGGTTGGTGCAACCTTTGGTTCCGAGATGCGAGCCGGTCAACGGAGAAGGCCCGCAGGGGCTGGAATTCCGGACGTGCGTCCGGTTCGCGGTGTCACGGGCGACCACGCCGGGACACCTCCTCGCGCCAGCCGGGCAGGCTCGCGTGGAGCGAGACGACGATGGCGGCGTGGGCGGAGGGTTCGGCGTCGACGGCGGGGACGGCCTGCTTGCCGAGGCGGAGGCGGTCGTGGGCCGTCTGCTTGGCGATGTGGTGGGTCGCGGCGATGACGGCGAGGGAGGCGCGGGACTCGAGCCAGGTGAGGAGGACCTCGGCGATCTCGACGCGGCGCGCGGGCTTGAGGTCCTGGAGGCCGGAGAGGTACTTGGCGACGAGGAGCTCGGTGAGGGCGGGGCGGCCGGCGAGCAGGAGGTCGGCGGCGACGTCGGCACAGGGGGTGACCTGGCGGTCGGAGGGGATGACGCCGGCGCGCATGGCGTCGGCGGCCTGATGGGCGAGGCGGAGGGCGTCGCCGAGCTCGCGGGCGGGGCGGGGTGGGCCTTCGACGACCCGGTCCCCCGCCTCCAGTACGACGTCCGCGCGCTGCGCGAGCGGGACCAGGGCCGCGCGCCCGGTGCTGTCGACGAGGGCGTCGGGGATCTCGGCGGTCGCCCGGATCGCGCCGCGGCTCCCGCACACCCACACCAGCGGCACGTACGCCGTGTCCCCCGGGATGCCGGCGATCGCGAGGAGGTCGTCGGGCACCGCCTCGGAAGCGAAGAGGGCCCGGGCCATCATGTGCCGGCGGGCGGCCGGCCCGAGGGCCATCATCGTGTGCGCCTGGCGGTGCCCGGCGAGCGCGGCGTGCTGGACGTGGCGCAGGAAGACGGTGAGCCGACAGCGCAGGCCGTCGACCTCGTCGTCGGGGATGAGGCGCGAGATCATGTGCTCGGCCTGGCGGGCGCGGTCGTCGACGACGCGCTGGAGGTCGGTGCTCAGGCGTGCCGCGGTGTGCCCCCGGACGGCGGCCCGGCGGCCCAGGCGCATCAGGGTCGGGCGGACCAGGCGGACCGCGTCGTCGGAGTGGCCGTCGGTGGCGACGAAGGCGCGGGTCGCGGCGACGACGGAGTCGAGGACAGCGGGTGGCAGGCTGCGCTCGGCGAGGTCGAGGTCGCGGCACAGCTCGTCGACCAGAGCCTCGCCCGAGGTGATGTCCTCCCGGCCTTGGATCATGCTCCCGATCACCGCCGCTCCCTCCTGTGCGCCGGGTTCCGCTGCCCCCACTGCAGGAAGATCCGGCTGTCCCACGCTCGTTGAGTGACGAGCGCCACACGCAATCAGCCACAGCGCGACACCCCGTCGCAAGTGTCGGGAGACCCGAAGGACCGAATCCGGTGCTGCCTTGTCAGATGGATGACAACGGGCGTCCGGCCGCCATGACGCGGCCTCGGGGTGACCCCGGGCAGGGGGGCAGTGGTGGGCCAGGAGGTCCAATACTTGTCATGCGGATGACAAATTCTTCCCTCGTCCGACCGGCAGAGGTATGTTCCAGAGCACACCGGCAGGTCAAGTCCGCTGGGGTGGTGTACGAGGTTGATCCCTCGGTTGGGCGTGTCGGTCAGGCTGTGAGGGCCTGGAGTTCGGGTTCGGTCACCTCCTCGACGACGCAGGTGTCGACGGCCTGGGCGCGGGCGAGGACGTCGAGTCCGAGGTAGCGGCGGCCTTCGGCCCACTCGTCGTGCTGCTCGGCCAGGACGGCGCCGACGAGCCGGATGATGCTGGCCCGGTCGGGAAAGATCCCGACCACGTCGGTTCGCCTGCGGATCTCGCGGTTGAGGCGCTCGTTGGGGTTGTTGGACCAGATCTGGCGCCAGATCTCCTTCGGGAACGCGGTGAAGGCGAGGATGTCGGCACGAGCGTCCTCCAGATGCTCGGCCACCTTGGGGAGCTTCTCGGCCAGGGCGTCGACGACCCGGTCGAACTGGGCGTGGACAGCGTCGGCGTCGGGCTGGTCGTAGATCGAGTGCAGCAGCGCCTTGACCCAGCCCCACGAGGACTTCGGCGTCGCCGACATCAGGTTCGCCGCGTAGTGGGTTCGGCAGCGCTGCCACGAGGCGCCGGGCAACGTGGCGCCGATCGCGGCCACCAGCCCGGCGTGGGCGTCGCTGGTGACGAGCTTGACCCCGGCCAGGCCGCGGGCGGTCAGATCCCTCCAGAAGGCCAGCCACCCGGCGCCGTCCTCGCTGCTGGTGACCTGCACGCCGAGGATCTCGCGGTGCCCGTCGGCGTTGACGCCGGTGGCGACCAGCACGTGGACCGGCACCACCCGGCCACCTTCGCGGACCTTGAGCACCAACGCGTCGGCGGCCACGAAGGTGAACGGCCCGGCCTCCTCCAGCCGTCGGGTGCGGAACTGCTCGACGTGCTCGTCGAGTTCCTTGGCCATCACCGAGACCTGGCTCTTGGACAGGCCGGTGATGCCGAGGGTCTGCACCAGCTTGTCCATCCGCCGCGTCGAGACGCCGAGCAGGTAACAGGTCGCGACCACACTGGTCAGTGCCCGCTCTGCTCGCTTGCGGCGCTCCAGCAGCCACTCGGGGTACAGCGAACCGGTGCGCAGCTTGGGAACCGCGACGTCCAGAGTGCCGACGCGGGTGTCGAGGTCGCGGTGCCGGTAGCCGTTGCGGGAGTTGACGCGCTCCATGCTGCGTTCGCCGTAGCCGGCGCCGCACACCGCGTCGGCCTGCGCCGAGAGCAGCGCATTGACGAACGTGGTGAGCAGGTCCCGCATCAGATCAGGACTGGCCTGGGACAGCTGCTCGTTCAGGAACTGTGCAGGGTCGATACTGGGTCCAGCGGTCATCGTCGTGGTCCTTCTTCGAGTCGGTTTTCGCAGATCACTCGAAGGATCCACCCGGTGGCCGCGCCTACGTTGGAGGCACGCGCTCACTCAGGTCCGTCGTACACCACTCTGCTGGACTCCACTCACCGGCACGCCGGTGGGGAGGGCAGGGACAACGAGATGCAGGTGCACCACATGCAGGACCCCAGACACATGCGGCCGGCTGCCGCGGCCCGGTGAGGCGGGCCTCGCGCGGCAACGACGACGGAACAGGTCAGAACGAGATGACGGAGGCCCCCGCCCGGGTCTCGCTCCCCGGTTCGGCCCAGTGGATGATCAGCAGCCTCGAGGGCCAGGTCCGCGAGGTGGCCGAGCGCGTCACCCTGCAGGTGCGCACGACGGTCCCCGACATCGACGGCGGCGGTGACAGCCGGCTGCGCCAGCTCGTCTTCACCGCCATCCACAACGCGATGCGGCTGTTCGTGGACGAGGCGCTGGGCCGGGAGGTGTCCTACGTCGCGGTCGAGGACATGTTCCGCAAGGTCGGCTACCGGGTCGCGATCCGCGGCCGCGACCAGGACGTGATCGACCAGGGCATGAACGTCGCCGTGCGCGAGCTCTCGACCGAGCTGCGGGTGCGCGCGGCCGAGAACGAGCTGTCGGCGGGCGCGCTCAACGCGATCAACGAGGCGGTGACGATCTTCGTCGCCCACCTGACCGAGCAGATCACGATCGGCTGGCGAGCCGGCGCCGAGGCGCGCAACACCGACTCGGGCCTGGCCCGGGCCCGGCTCCTGGCGGCGCTGCTGTCGGGGGCCGACGACGACGAGGTCGAGACCCAGGCGGCGATCGCCGGCTGGGAGGTGCCCGACCGGCTGACCGTGATCGCGGTCGAGCTGCCCGAGGGCCGCACGATGCCCGGCGACGCGCTCGGCGACGAGGCGCTGACCCGCCCCAGCCGTACGCCGCAGCCGGTCGTGTGCGGCGTCGACGACGCCGACGAGGTGGTCGCCCGGATCCGCGCGACGTTCCCGCAGGCCCGGGCCGCCGTGTGCTGGCCGGTGCCGCGCTCCGACGTACCGGCGGCGTGGACGTGGGCCAACCGGGCCCAGGAGCTGGTCCGGGCCAAGGTGATCCCGACCCGGCCGGTGATCGACTGCGTCCGGTTCCGGACCGAGATCTGGCTCCACGCCGAGCCGGTGCTGCGCCGCCAGCTCGCCCAGGAGCTGCTCCAGCCGCTGTTCAACGAGACCGAGAACTCCCGCGAGATCCTCTCCGAGACGCTGCTCGTGTGGCTCGAGACCCGCGACAGCGCGCCGGCGATCGCCGCCAAGCTGGGGGTGCACCCGCAGACGGTGCGCTACCGCTGGAAGCGGATCAACGAGCTCTTCGGCGACTCCCTGCACGACCCGGACTTCGTCATCCAGCTGACCTTGCTGCTCAAGGCCAGCGTGCCCCTGTGGATCGCGGGCGACCAGAGCGACTTCGAGCGCTTCCGCGAGCAGGAGGAGGCCGGATGAACGCTGCCCTCCTGGTCGCCTGTGTTCTCGTGGCCGCACTGCCAGGGGTCTTCGCGTACGCCGCACCGGTGACGCTGTGGATCGTCCGTGCCCGCGCGCGCGGCGCCGGTGTCTTCCTCGACGACCGGCGCGCGCTCACCATCGGTCCGCGGATCGACACCGTGCTCCTCGACCGCTGGGGGACGGTGACCACCGGGCAGCTGCGCGTGGTGGCGATCGACCCGGTCGAGCCCGACCACGAGCGCAACCTGCGCTGGTTCGCCGGAGCGCTCGGCCACGCCGCCGACGACCCGGTCGGCCGGGCGATCGCGCGGCTCTCGAGCCGCGGCAAGCTCAGCCAGGTCCAGCAGCACCACGGCGGCGGACTCAGCGGTTCCGTGGACCGGCACCCGGTCCGGCTGGGCAGTCCCGAGTGGCTCGGCATGGAGGCCCGCAACGGCATCGGCGTGACCGTCGGCGTCCAGGTCGACGCCCGCCCGATCGGCTACATCACGGTCGCCGACGAGGTCCGCCCGCACGCCGCCGAGGACGTCACGCGGCTGCGCGCCGCCCAGGTCGAGCCGATCCTGGTCTCCGAGGACACCGAGGGCAACACCCGCCAGCTCGCCGACGCCTGCGGCATCACCCAGTGGTACGCCGCCACGCCGGCCGACCAGCGCGAGCAGCTCGTCGACGAGCACCGCCGGCGCGGCCGCGTGGTCGCGGTGGCGAGCCCGACGCCGGTCCCCTCGGCCGACCTGATCCTCAGCGACGCCGAGTCCACCGACGGCATCCGGCTGCTCGACCTCGACGTGGGCCGGGTCGCGACCGCGCTCGCCCTCACCCGCAGCGCGGCGCGCGCGACGGTCCGCTCGCGCCGGACCGGCATCCTGCTCGGTCTGGTCGGGATCGGCCTCGCCGTGGCGAGCGTGCTCTCGCTCCCCCTCGCGATCGGCTACGCCGTGCTCGCGTGCGCGGTGGTCGTGGCGACGGCTGCACCGGCCGCCCCCACGACGAGCGTCACGAGCCCAGATCCAGCCCCATCGGCGACTTGACCGGGATCTCCCCCGCCGCGACGACCGCGGCGCTGATCGGCCGCAGCGCGCCGGCGAGCGCGGTGAGCTCGGCGTCGTCGAGCACCTCGTAGGCGCTCGCGGCGAGCTCGTCGGTGGTCGCCTCGACGGCGCGGTCGAGCGCGCGGCCGGCGTCGGTGAGCCGGCCGTCCGCGGTCGCCAGGCCGCGCCCGGCCAGACGGGCGAGCTCGGCGGCCCACTCCTCGTCGCCGAGGTGGCGTGCCGCGCGGTAGACCTCGTGCGGGGTCTCGCTCGCCAGCGACCGGAACACGTGGGCGGTGCGACCGCCGATGCCGTGCGCCAGCAGGGTCGCGACGTGCCCGTCGCCGCGGTGCTCGCGCAGCAGGGTGGCGGCGTGCCACAGCAGGGCCAGGGGCTCGTCGGCAGCAGGCACCGGAAGGGCCCGGTTGGCGGCGTACAGCGGGCGTCCGGGCAGCGGCGCGGCGAGGGCCGCACGGGCCGCGAGGCCGGCCGCGACGGTGGCGTCGGCGCCTCCGGTGACCCGGTGCAGGGTCGCCACGGAGCCCCGCAGCCGGGCGTCGAGCGCGGCCTGCGGCGGCGCGAACGTCCACGCGTCGGGCAGCGCCCGGCGGACGTGGTCGGCGTCGAAGTTGTAGAACAGCGCCTGCACGAGCTCGGCCGAGGCCGGGCCGAGGGGCGCCGCGCGGCCGGCGAAGTAGCCCATCCAGAAGCCGCGGTAGCCGGCGTCCTTGAGCGCGCCCAGCGGCTCGGGCGAGAAGTAGGTGACGGCGTGGATCGGCTCGAGCAGGCGCCAGAGGTCGCGGGCCGTGGGCCGCGCCGGGGAGGCCGGGGAGGAGGTCACCCCTCAGTGTCCTCCTCGTCGCCGTCCTCGTCGTCGAGCAGGCCCTCCTTGCGGGCGGCGCCGACGAGACGGCGTACGTTCTCGACGGTGCCGCAGCCCTCGTCGATGAGGGCGTTGCGCCGCGCCGCCCACTTCTCCCCCAGGCCGTAGCGGATGCGCTCGGAGACCTCGGTGCGCGCCGGCTCGAGGATGCTCAGCTCCTCCTCGGCGATGTGGTGCGCGATGAGGTTGCTGAGCTCCTCGACGGCGTCCTGGAAGGCCTGGGTCTCGGTGCCCTTGAGCTCGAGGACGGCGAGCAGCGCCTCGTTGCCCTCGGCATGCTCCTCGGTGCCGTGCTCGACCTCCTCCCGGCCCACGTCGCCGGCCTGGGCGCGCAGCACCGGGTAGACGACCTCCTCCTCGGCCTCGCCGTGGGCGATGAGGACGTCCGCGAACGCCCAGCGCACGGCGTTGCGGTCGGAGGTCCCCAACCGGAGCTGGGACAGCAGGTGCTCGAAGCGGCGGTGGTCCTCGGCGATCAGGTCGAGCACGTCGCCGTACTCGGGCCGGCCGAGATCGATCGCAGTGGTCGTCATGGCGCGGGCAGTACCCGCAAACCCTCCAGGTACCCGTGCACCAGGGAGACCGCCGAGGCGCCCTCGCCGCTGGCCGCGGCGACCCGCTTCATCGAGCCCGAGCGGATGTCCCCGGCCGCGAAGACGCCAGGCACGCAGGTGGCCAGGTCGGCGGGCGGCAGTCCGTCGGTCCAGCACTCCGTGGGCACCTCGCGGCCGGTGAGCACGAAGCCGTGCTCGTCGCGCAGCACCGCGTCGCCGAGCCAGTCGCAGTGCGGAGCGGCGCCGATGAGCAGGAACAGCCCGCCCGCCTCGACCTTGTCCTCGGCGCCGGTACGGACGTCGCGCAGGAGCAGCCAGCCGAGCTGGGCGTCGGTGGCGCCGCCGTCGACGATCTCGGTGCACGGCCGTACGGCGACCCGCGGGTTCCACTCGATCTCGTCGATCAGATAGCGCGACATGGTCGCCGCGAGGTCCTCGCGCCGGATCAGGATCGTCACCGAGCGCGCGAACCGGGCCAGGTGGATGGCGGCCTGTCCGGCGGAGTTGCCGCCGCCGACGACGTAGACGTCGCGGTCCTCCATCTCGCGCGCGGCGGCCATCGCGGCGCCGTAGTTGACGCCGGCCCCGACGAGGTCCTCCAGGGCGGGCACCCCGAGCCGGCGGTAGGCCACGCCCGAGGCGACCAGGACGGCGCGGGCGTGGACCGCGCCCCCGCTGGTGACGAGCGTGTGCGGCGCACCGTCGGCGCCGGGCACGAGCTGGTCGACCGGCCAGCCGGTGAAGAAGCGCGCCCCGAACCGGATCGCCTGGACCCGGGCCCGCTGGCCCAGCCGCATCCCGGAGATCCCGCGCGGGAAGCCCAGGTAGTTGCGGATCATCGAGCTGGTCCCGGCCTGGCCGCCGATCACCTCGGACTCGATCACGACGGTCGACAGCCCCTCGGAGGCGCCGTAGACCGCGGCGGCGAGACCGGCCGGTCCGGCGCCCACGACGGCCAGGTCGACGACCGTGTCGACCTCGATGTCGGAGGGACGGCCGTAGATCATCGCGGCCAGCTCACGGGTCGAGGTCGGCTGGAGCACCGGGCGGTCGGCGAAGGGCCGCGACGCCAGGTGCACCAACGGGTACGACGGCGCCCCGGTCAGCAGCGCGAGCGCCTCCTGCCCCTGGGGGCTGTCGGGCGGGTAGGTGCGGTGCGGCATCCCCTGCCGGTCGAGGAAGTCGCGGATCGCCAGCGCGAGCGGTCCCGGCTCGGGCGCGATGATCCGCACCGAGTCGATCTCGGAGGTGGCGACCGTGGCGCCCCAGTCGCTGAGCAGCTCGGTGATCGCGTAGTGGAACTCCTCGTCGCGGCGACCCTGGGGCAGCACGAGGTAGGTGTCGAACTTGCCCTTCTGCAGGTAGGGGCGCAGCGTCACGCTCTCCTCGGCGAACCGGGCGATCGGGATCGCCACCACGCGCCGCGCGGTCGGCACGAGCGAGCGCCAGTCGTGCATCGCGACGAGCACGTTGCCGCCGGGCACCTGGGACTCGGTGACGACCAGCGCGACGGGCTGGCCGCGCTCGACCGCGGCGACCAGCTCGGCGGTCGCCTCGGCGGCGGTCGCGGCGGGGCGGACGTCGTACTCGTGGGCGTAGCGGCGGAACTGGTCGGTGAGGACGTCGAGGTGCTCGCCCGAGACGAGCAGGATGACGGGATCGTTCACCTGCCCAGTGTGGCGGGCGCGGCCACGCCCGACCAGCGCTCCGGGCGCGGGGTCCGTCGAGTAGGCTCGGGGGCGATGGAGAACACGCCCGAACTCGCCGCCCTGATCGACCAGCTCCAGGGCGAGGAGTACGCCGTGACGGAGCCCCTGCCCGGCGTGATCCACGTCCAGGGGCGCTTCTCCAACCCGGAGCGGATCGCGCTGCGCGCCGCGGCCGACGCGCACCGGCCGGTCGCCGTCTGGGCGACCAGCCACCACGACGACTGGGCCCTGGTCGTGTGGACCCGTCCCGACCTGGTCGCGATCACCCAGAAGGGCGCCACCCCGCAGCGCTGGCGGCACCGCCGGCTGCCGGCGACGCTGCGCCCCGACGCGCAGACCTTCCTCGAGGGCGCCTCCTCGCCCTTCGACATCGTGACCCGGCCCAAGCACCAGCCCACGGACGCCGCCCGCGAGGTGCTCGACCACTTCGGCATCACCGACCCGCCCCCGCCGGGCTGGGTCCCGCCGGTGGTCGAGGCGCCCGTGGTCCAGGAGAGCCTGGTCCCGGCCGCGCCGGCCAAGCCCAAGCGGGTCGCCGCGCCCAAGGCGCCGGCCAAGCCCGAGAAGCCCGAGCCGGTCATCGCGATCTGCCCGAGCTGCTTCATGGCACTGCCCGCGACCGGCATCTGCGACAACTGCGGCTGAGCCCGCACGCTCGTGGCTGACCGGCAGCGACGTCTCGTCGTCGGCGCGATCATCGTCGACGACCTGGCCGCGCCGGCCCGGGTGCTCGCGTGCCGGCGTACCCGGCCGGAGGCGATCGCCGGGCAGTGGGAGTTCCCCGGCGGCAAGGTCGAGCCGGGCGAGACGCCGGCCGCGGCCCTGGTCCGCGAGATCGCCGAGGAGCTGTCGGTCGCGATCGAGGTCGGCGCCGAGCTGCTCGACGCGGCGGGCGGACGCTGGCCGATCGACGAGCGCTACGAGCTGGCGCTGCTGCTCGCGGCGCTGGCTCCGGGCGAGGCCGCCGTCGCGGGGAGCGACCACGACGAGCTGCGCTGGCTCACCGGCGCCACGCTCGACACGGTCGACTGGCTGCCCGCGGACCTGCGGGCGCTCCCCCGGCTCCGGGCGCTGCTGGCCGAGGACAGGCCCTAGGCCCAGGAGCTCTCGAGCACCTCGCGGTGCGTGGGCAGCGCGGCGTCATAGACCGCGCGGCCCTTGTCGGTCAGGCAGACGAAGACGCTGCGCCGGTCGTTCTCGCAGGCCGAGCGGGAGACCAGGCCGTCCTTCTCGAGGCGGGTGATGGCGCGCGAGAGCGCGCTCTGGCTGAGGTGGATGTCGCCGGCGAGCTCGGCCATGCGGTACTTGCCGCAGTTGGCGTCGACCACCCGGTCGAGGGTCTCGAACTCGCTGAGCCCGATGCCGTGCCGGTCCTGGAGGGCCTTCTCGAGCGCACAGCTGACCGCGGCGTGCCGGTCGAGCAGCAGGCGCCACTCGGCGACCAGGGGGCTCGGGACGGCTGCCTTCGGCATGCCCGCATCCTAGCCAGGAGGCGAATTTTATGCAAACGCATTATTTGCGCTTGCATTGAATGCATGTGCATGGAAACCTTCTGTGCCATGTCCTCGACATCCCTCACTCCCCCCGCCTCCGCCGGCGCGATCAACTGGTCCCGGCGCACCTGGGGTCTGCTGATCACGCTCTGCGTGGTCCTCTTCCTCGACGGGCTCGACGTCTCCATGGTCGGCGTCGCCCTGCCCTCGATCGGCGCCGAGCTCGACCTGTCGACGTCCTCGCTCCAGTGGCTGATCAGCGGCTACGTCCTCGGGTACGGCGGCCTGCTCCTCGTCGGCGGACGCACGGCCGACCTCCTCGGCCGGCGGCGCGTCTTCCTCATCGCGCTGGCCGTCTTCGCCGTCGCCTCGCTGCTCGGCGGCCTGGTCAGCTCGGGCCCGCTGCTCATCGCGACCCGCTTCATTAAGGGCCTGGCCGCGGCGTTCACCGCCCCGACCGGCCTGTCGATCATCACGACCAACTTCGCCGAGGGCCCGGCCCGCAACAAGGCGCTGTCGATCTACACCGTCTTCGGCGCGGGCGGCTACTCCTCCGGCCTGCTCTTCGGCGGCCTGATGACCGGCATCGGCTGGCGCTGGACCTTCCTCCTGCCGGTGCCGATCGCGCTGCTCGCGCTCGTCGCGGCGTACTTCCTGGTGCCGCGCGACGAGGCGGCCGAGGAGGGCGGCCACGACCTGCTGGGCGCGCTCACCTCGGGCGCCGGCATGCTGCTGCTCGTCTACACCGTCGTCTCGGCGCCCGAGGTCGGCTGGGCCTCAGCCCGCACGATCAGCTCGTTCGTCGGCGTCGCCGCCCTGTTCGCGGCGTTCGTGACGATCGAGCGCCGGATCGCGCACCCGCTGATCCGGCTCGGCATCCTGCGCAAGTCCACCCTGGTCCGGGCGAGCATCGCGATCGTCGCGGTCGGCGGCTCCTACTTCAGCTGGCAGTTCATCGTGACCCTGTTCCTCCAGGACGGCCTGCGCTGGAGCCCGCTCGAGCTCGCCCTCGCCCTGCTGCCGATCGGCCTGATGGTGACCGCGTCCGCGATCTTCTCCGACAAGCTCGTCGACCGCTTCGGCACCGGCCCGATCATCGCGGTGACGATGTCGATCATGGCCGTGGGCTACCTGCTGTTCGTGCTGCGCCTCGACACCGCTCCGTCGTACGTCGGGATGCTGCTGCCCGCACTGCTCCTCATCGGCATCGGCTGGGTCGGGTTCCCGGCGATCAACATCCAGGCGACCAGCGGCATCGACGACGACGAGCAGGGTCTGGCCGCCGGCGTGCTGCAGACCTCGATGCAGGTCGGCGCCGCGATCGTCCTGGCCGTCACCACCGCGATCATCGCCTCCGGCGCGGGCGAGGCGACCACGCCCACGGCCCTGCTCGACGGCTACCGGCCGGGGCTGGCGTTCGCGGCGGCGGTCAGCGCGGTCGGCGCGCTCGTGGCGATCGCCGGGCTCGCGCTGGAGCGGCGGTCCCGGCGCCAGGAGGGTCCGGCCCCGGTCGTCGCGACCGAGCCGGCCCTGGTCGACGCGGCCTGAGCCACGCCACCTCGCCGAACCGGCCCCCGACGCTCTGCGTCGGGGGCCGGTTCGTCACAGACCGAGGTCGGGCGTCCGCTCGGGGAGCAGGTCGACCACCGGCACCTCCAGCACCTCGCTGAGCGCGAGCAGCGTGCTGAGCTGCGGGTTCATCGGCCGCCCCGGGCGGGACTCTCCCTTCTCGAACTTCTGGTACGTGTAGCCCGCGATCCCGGCCAGGTGCGCCACCCGCTCCTGGCTCAGTCCTCGCGCGGCCCGCGCTCGCTGGAGGTTGACGCCGAGCTCGCGCGCGTACTGCTCGAAGGTGATCCGCCGTTTCGCCACGCTTCCATCATCGGGAGGTGACCACCTGCTTTCGACCACACGGGAATGGGAATCGCTGTCGCGAGAGCTCCGCTCAGCCGACCCCGGCCTGAGCCTCCGCGGTGACGGTGACGCCCTCGGCGAACTCGACGACCTGCTCGTCGGAGAGCCCGAGCGACTTCCACGCCTGGACGACGACACGGTGCTCGCCGTCGTCGTAGGTCAGCACCTGGGCGCCGTCCTCGGCCGTGCGCAGCCGGCCGTCGTGGTCGCCGACCCGGACCGGACGCCCCTCGGGCGGCGTGGTCACCGACTGCGACTCCAGCATCACGACCAGCTTGTCGCTGAACACGTCGAGCCCGCTGTGGTCGTCGGCCCGCGCCACGTTGAGGTTGTACGCCGTCGCCCCCTCGAGCACGAAGCCCGCCGGCACCTTGGTCACGACGAAGCCCGGCTGCTGCTGCCCGGTGTAGGCGACGAGCCGCGGCGCGTCGTTCGGCGCGGCGGTGATCGGCGCGGGCGCCGGCGTGCGGTCGGCGTTGACCGCGATGGTCCCGCCGACGACGGCCACGGCGGCCAGGCTGAGCCCGGCCGTGCCGCGCCGGAACGCGCGACGGCGGGCGGCCCCGCGACCGCGGGCCACGTCGCGTCGTACGGTCTCGGCGGCGGGCTCCGCGCCGGGCGCGGCGAGCCGCGCGAGGCGGTCGGTGAGGTCGGTCATGGCTGATCTCCTTCGTGCAGGGATCCCGAGAGGGTGACGGGCTGCGGGAGGACCTCCCGCAGCTTGGCGAGACCGCGAGCCGTCTGGCTCTTCACCGTGCCGACGCTGCACCCGAGCGCGTCCGCGGCGTCCTCGACGCTGAGGTCGACGACATGACGCAGGACGACGGCCGCGCGCATCCTGTCCGGAAGCGCGGCGAGCGCCGCGACCAGCTCGGCGTCGACCGGGTCCGCCATGACCGCGCCGGCCCGGTCGGGCAGGTCGTCGGTCACCGTCTCCCGCGCGACGGCGGGACGGCGGCGGTGGTCGATGAAGGCGTTGACGAGCGACCGGCGCGCATAGGCGTCGACCGCACCGCGCCGCGAGGCCCGCCCCCACGCGAGGTAGAGCCGGACCAGGGTGCCCTGGACCAGGTCCTCGGCGAGATGGACGTCGCCGGCGGTGAGCACCATCGCCGTACCGAGCAGGTGGCTGCGCCGGCGCCGGACGAAGTCCTCGAACTCCGCGTCGCGGTTCTTCGGTCTCATGCTTCCTACACGGATGGCGCCTCCTCGGAGGTTGCACGTCCCCCGAGGAGATCCTCGCTCAGCCGTAGTGGCAGACGTAGCCGAGCGTCTCGGTCACCTCGATGTCGAACGACGAGTCGCCGGGCACGCTGAACGACTGGCCCGCGGCGTACTCCTGCCAGTCCTCGGCTCCCGCCAGGCGGATCCGGCAGGCGCCGGCGTTGAGCTCCATGACCTCGGGCGCCGCGGTGCCGAAGGTGAGCGAGGCCGGGAAGATCACGCCGGCCGACTTCCGGGTGCCGTCGGCGAGGAAGAAGGTGTGGCTGACGCAGGCACCGTCGAAGTAGATGTTGGCCTGCGGGTCGAGGGTCACGTTCTCAAAGGTCACGGGGCGAGAGCGTAGTGCGGGCGTACTCCAGGACCGCACACCCGTTGTCGAACGTGCGCACCTGCTCCAGCGTGAACGCCTCGGGCGCGAACGCCCGGTCGAGCATCCGCACCCCGTCACCGACGACGACCGGGTACTTCTTGACCACCAGCCGGTCGATCTCGGCACTCACCTGACCGGCCAGCCGGCCGCCGCCGGCGAGCAGCACGCCGCGCGAGGACGGGTCGGCCTTGAGCCGGCGCACGACGTCGAGCGGCGCCTCCGCAGTGACCTCGACCGGGTCGCTGGCCGCGGGCAGCGAGCGGCTGACCACGACGGTGCGGAGGTGCGCGTAGGGGTCGAGCAGGCCCTCGGCGAGCGCGGGGTCGTAGGTGCGCCGCCCCATCACGACGGTGTCGAAGCGGGTCAGCGGCGCGTCGGCGACGCCGAACGCGGCACGCGCGGGCGTGGGCAGGGTGTCGGCGAACTCGCTCGCGAGGAAGCCGAGGAACTCCTCGGAGAGACCGAGGAAGTCGACCTCGTCCTGCGGGCCGGCGATGAAGCCGTCGAGGGTCACGCCGATGTAGTAGGTCAGCTCAGGCATGCCGGAAAGCCAACCACTACGTTTGAAGTACGTCAAGCGTCCTTGTTAGATCGCCCCGGATCCGGCAGGATGCCGCCATGGCCCGCAACCCCGCCCGTCGTACCGAGCTGCTCGACGCGGCCACCGACCTGCTCGCCGCGGTCGGCGCGCGCGGGCTGACCTTCCGAGGGGTCGACGAGCAGGCGGGCGCCCCGACCGGGACGACGTCGAACTACTTCCGCTCACGCGAGGACCTGCTCCAGCAGCTGTGCGACCACGTCTTCACCCGGCTCGCGCCCGACCCGGCGTACGTCGCCGAGCGGCTCGCCGCCCCGCGCACCCGCGCGCTCGAGACGACCCTCATGCACGACCTGGTCGCGCGCGCGGACGCCGACCGGGCCGGCCACCTCGCGCTCTTCGAGCTGCGCCTGGAGGCGGCCCGCCAGCCCGCGCTGGGCGAGGTGGTCACGGCGCGCTTCCGGGCCAACCTGGAGGCGATCACCGCCGACCACGTCGAGGGCGGCTTCCCCGGCGGGCCCGAGGCGGCGCGGGCGCTCTACCTGGCGATGACCGGCTTCCTCTTCGAGCACCTGACCCTGCCGGGCCTGCACCCGGACAGCACCGAGCTCGTCACCGGGCTGGTCGAGCGGATCGTGCCCGCGGACTCCTAGCCCCGGGCCTCGCGGGCCTCGGCCTCGGCGACGAGCTGGCGGACCCGCTCGATCGTGCCCTCGCGCGAGCCCGCGATGTGCTCGGCCATCATCGCGCCGGCCCGCTCGGCGTCCCCGGCGCGGAGCACCGCGACCAGCTCGACGTGCTCGTGGTGCAGCCCGTGCGCGTCGACGTCCTGGCCGATCCGGAAGAGCTGGAGAGCGCGCCCCGAGAGCGAGCGGAAGATCGAGCCGAGCAGCGGGTTGCCGGCCGCGTCGACGACCGCCTCGTGGAACTCCATGTTGAGGTGGGTCGCCCGCTTGCGGTCGCCGGCCCGGGTCGCCTCCTGGGCCTCGACGATGAGCCGGTCGAGGCGCGCCAGGTCGGCGTCGGTACGCCGCTCGGCGGCCGCCGTCGCCGCCATCGACTCCAGGCCGATGCGCACCTCGAAGAGGTGCAGCGCCGAGTCGGGGTCGAGCGCGGCCACCTGGGCGCCGCGGCGCGGGAGGACGGTCACCATCCCCTCGGCGGCGAGCTGCTGGATCGCCTCGCGCACCACGATCCGGGAGACGTCGAGCACCTCGGCGAGGTCGCGCTCGACCAGCCGCTCCCCCGGCGCCAGGCGGCGCTCGATGATCTGGTCGCGCAGCTCCTCGAGGACCAGGTCGCGCAGCGACCGGTACCGCGACCCCAGCGTCTCCTCACCCGGCGTGACCGCCATGCCGACTCCTTTCGAGGCTTCTCCACAGTCTCAGATCTGAGACGAAAGGTACGCCCCCGGCATTTCGCCGGCCGGGCCCCCTGGGTCAGTGTGTCTCTTGCCACATCGTAGACCTACGATCTACGGTATACCAAATACCATCAGCCAAGGAGCGACATGCCTGCCTCCCTGCTCGTCCGCCAGGCGCGACTGCCCGGCCACGACGACCTCCAGGACGTCCTGGTCCGCGACGGAAGGATCGCCGCGATCGGCACCAGCGTCGCCGCGCCCCGCCCGGACGTCCTCGACGACGTCCCCGTCGAGGACGTCGCCGGCGCGCTCGTGCTCCCCGGCCTCATCGACGCCCACTGCCACGTCGACAAGACACTGTGGGGCGGGCCGTGGGTGCCGCACGCGGCCGGGCCGCGCCTGGTCGACCGGATCGCCAACGAACGGGACCGGCGCACCGACCTCGGGCTGCCCTCCCCCGAGCACGCCGCCGACCTGCTCCGGCACATGGCCGCCCTCGGGACGACCCGGGTCCGCACCCACACCGACGTCGACCCCGCGCTCGGCCTGGCCGGCATCGAGTCGGTCGCCAAGGCCGCCGACGCGGTCCGCGGGCTCGTCGACGTCGAGCAGGTCGCCTTCCCCCAGGACGGTGTCATCCGCCGGCCCGGCACGCTCGAGCTCCTCGAGGCCGCGCTCGACGCGGGCGCCACCACCCTCGGCGGCATCGACCCCGCCGGGGTCGACGACGACCCGCTCGGCCAGCTCGACGCGCTCTTCGAGATCGCCGCGCGCCGCGGCGCCGGCATCGACATCCACCTGCACGACACCGGCAGCCTCGGGGCCTGGCAGTTCGGCCTGGTCGCCCGGCGCACCGTCGCCTTCGGGTTGCAGGGCAAGGTCGCGCTCAGCCACGCCGACGCGCTCGGCACGGTCCCCGAGGACGAGCGGTTCCGGCTCATCGACCTGCTCGCCGAGTCCGGCGTCGCCGTCATCACCGCCGCCGTGTACGACGTACCGGTCCCCTCGGTGCGCGACCTCGCCGAGCGCGGCGTCACGCTCGCCTGCGGCAGCGACGGCATCCGCGACCTGTGGGGGCCCTACGGCAACGGCGACATGATCGAGCGCGCGATGCACGTCGCCTACCGCAACGGGCTGCGCCGCGACGAGGACATCGCCCTCGCCCTCGACTGCGCCACCACCGGCGCCGCCCACCTGCTCGGCCTCGACTCCTACGGCCTCGTGCCCGGCGCGCCGGGCGACCTGGTCGTCGTACCGGCGCGGACGGTCGCGGAGGCCGTCGTCGCCCGCCCCACCCGCGCCCTGGTCGTCAAGGACGGCCACGTCATCGCTCGCCACGGCGAGCTCGTCCACCCCACCCACCTGGAGTTCCCGTCATGAAGCACCTCCTCACCGGCACCGCCGTCGCCGCCCTGCTCGCCGTCGGCCTGAGCGCCTGCACCAACGCCTCCACCGACCCCGGCGCCACCGGGGGCGTCGACGTCCCCGACGCCTCGGACCAGGTCGACGTCGCGACCGACCAGGCCGCGGCCGACCTCGTGCCGGCCGACATCGCCAAGACCGGCACGATCAAGGTCGCGATGGACGCGTCGTACCCGCCGTTCGAGATGTTCGCCCCCGACAACAAGACGATCGTCGGCTTCGACGCCGACTTCGCCACCGCCGTGGCGCAGAAGCTCGGCCTGAAGGTCGAGCTCGTCAACGCCGGCTTCGACACGATCCTCACCGGCCTCGCCGCCGGGCGCTACGACCTCGCCGAGTCGAGCTTCTCGATCACGCCGGAGCGGCAGCAGGTCGTCGACTTCGTGACCTACCTGCAGGGCGGCGCCGGGATCGCCGTACGGCCGGGCAACCCGGAGGACCTGTCGATGGACCCGATGGTGCTGTGCGGTCACAAGATCGCCGCGCAGAAGGGCACCACCCAGGCGATCGAGCAGCTGCCCGCCATCCGCCAGCAGTGCATCGACGCCGGCAAGGCGCCCGCCGAGCCCGAGCTGTTCCCGTCGCAGAACGACGCGATCCTCGCCCTCAACTCCGGCCGCGTCGACGGCATGATGGCCGACAGCACCGCGATCTCGTACCAGGGCGCCCTGGCCGGCGGGAAGTTCGAGCTCGCCCCCGGCGACATCTACGAGTCGCGCCCGACCGGCATCGCGCTGCCCAAGGACTCGCCGCTGCGCGCGGCCGTCGCCGCCGCCGTGACGTCGCTCTACGACGACGGCACCGTCGCGACGCTCACGAAGAAGTGGAACATCCCCGACACCAACCTCGCGCCGAACCCGGGGAGCTGACATGACCACCATGGCCCTCTCCCCCACCAGCGAGTACGTCGAGGTGACCACGGTCCGCCGCCGGCACCCGCTGCGCTGGGTCAGCGCGGTGCTGCTGGTCGCGCTGACCGCCTACGCGCTGCGCGACGTGTTCACCAACCCCAACTTCGGGTGGGACGTCGTCGGGCTCTACCTGCGCGACGTCTCGATCTTCCACGGCCTGGTGACCACGCTCCTGCTCACCGCGATCTGCATGGGGATCGGCATCCTGCTCGCCGTCCTGCTCGCCGTGATGAGGCTCAGCGCCAACCCCGTCGTGCGGACCTTCGCCTTCGCCTACGTCTCGTTCTTCCGCGGGACGCCGGTCCTCGTGCAGCTGCTGTTCTGGTTCAACCTCGCCGCGCTCTACCCGGTGATCAGCTTCGGCCTGCCCGGCGTGCACCTCGACGCCAACACGCTCATCACGCCGTTCATCGCGGCCGTGCTCGGGCTGGGGCTCAACGAGGCGGCGTACATGTCGGAGATCGTGCGCGCCGGCATCCTCTCGGTCGACCACGGCCAGAACGAGGCGGCGTCCGCCCTCGGCCTGACCCGCGGCCAGACCCTGCGCCGGATCGTGCTCCCCCAGGCGATGCGCGTCATCGTCCCGCCCACCGGCAACGAGACCATCGGCATGCTCAAGACCACCGCGCTCGTCTCGGTGCTCGCCGTCCACGACCTGCTGTACTCCAGCCAGATCATCTACGCGAAGAACTTCCAGACCGTCCCGCTCCTCATCGTCGCGAGCATCTGGTACCTCGCCGTCACCACGGTCCTCGGCATCGGCCAGTACTACCTGGAGCGCCGCTACGCCCGCGGCAACCGCAACCTGCCGCCCACGCCCCTGCAGCAGCTGCGCAAGTTCTTCCGCACCCATGCACCCGTCGAGAGGAGCAAGTCATGACCACCACGGCCGTGGCCGCGCCCAAGGTACGCGCGGCCGGCGTACGCAAGTCGTACGGCAACCTGGAGGTCCTCAAGGGCATCGACCTCGTCGTCGAGCAGGGCGAGGTGCTCTGCCTGATCGGCCCCTCGGGCTCGGGCAAGTCCACCTTCCTGCGCTGCGTCAACCACCTCGAGGCCATCGACGGCGGCCGGCTCTGGGTCGGCGACACGACCGTCGGCTACGAGCAGCGCGGCACCAAGCTCTACGAGCTCAGCGACCGCGAGATCTGCCGCCAGCGCACCCAGGTCGGCATGGTCTTCCAGCACTTCAACCTGTTCCCCCACATGACGGTGCTGGAGAACCTCGTCGAGGCACCCCTGCGCGTGCTGCGCCAGCCCCGCCGCGAGGTCCGCGAGCGCGCCCTCGCCCTCCTCGGCCAGGTTGGGCTCGCCGAGAAGGCCCACGCCTACCCGCGCAGCCTCTCCGGCGGCCAGCAGCAGCGCGTCGCCATCGCCCGCGCCCTGTGCATGCAGCCCAGCCTCATGCTCTTCGACGAGCCCACCTCCGCCCTCGACCCCGAGCTCGTCGGTGACGTCCTCGCCGTCATGCGCAACCTCGCCGAGACCGGCATGACCATGATCGTGGTCACCCACGAGATCGGGTTCGCGCGCGACGTGGCCGACCGGGTGGCCTTCTTCGACGGCGGCCAGATCGTCGAGGTCGGTCCGGCGGCGCAGGTGATCAGCGACCCGCAGCACCAGCGGACCCGGGAGTTCCTGGCGGCCGTGCGCTAGGGCCCTCCTTCGCGGAACGCCTTCCCTGAACGATCCGGTCGGTCGTGGCCCGAGAGCGCGGCCGGCCGGGTCCCGCTAGTGGTATGACTCTCCTCGTGGAGGATTCCCCGGCGAGCTCGCCTTGCGCGAAGCCGCGATGCGTTGGCTCGATGCGCGACCGACACCGCGCGTCGACTACGCGTGGCTGCGAACGTTCGAGTTCGAAGGTCGTGAGATCCCGCTGATGGACCTCCAGCGAGGGATCCGCAAGCCGGCCGGATTCGACGCGGCGCTCGCGATCAGGACGACCTTCACTCCGCCGGGAAAGCTGCCCCCTATGCCGATGAGATCGGATCGGATGGCCTGCAGCGCTACAAGTACCGAGGTACTGATCCCAACCAGGCGGAGAACGTGGCCCTCCGCCGAGCGTTCGAGCTGAAGGTGCCTCTGCTGTGGTTCGTGGGCATCGCCGCGGGCTGCTATGAGCCGATCTATCCCGTATGGGTCGTCGGGGACGATCCCGGACGGCTCGAGTTCACCCTCGCCGTCGACCCCGCTCAGCGCCTCGTCACCGTAGGCACCGCGATGCCTGACGACACTCGTGACTACGTAGCTCGACTCACCAAGCAGCGACTCCACCAGAAGGTCTTCCGGGCGCAGGTCCTGCTGGCCTACGGAACTCGGTGCGCGGTCTGCAATCTCGGGCACAGCAGCTTGCTCGACGCGGCGCACATCATCGCCGACGGCCGACCGAACGGTCAGCCCGTCGTCCCCAACGGCATGGCGCTGTGCAAGATTCACCACGCCGCCTACGACGCCGACATCCTCGGCATCCGACTGGATCTCACGCTGCACGTGCGCGACGACATCCTGGCGGAGAAGGACGGTCCGATGCTGCGCCACGGAATCCAAGCGATGCACGGTCAACGTCTGATGGCGGTGCCGTCCTCGCGCGCGGCCCGGCCTGACCAGACGAGACTCGAGGAACGCTACGCCGAGTTCCTGGCGAGCTAACGAGCAGTCGCACTGGACATCGGCACCGCTGTGATCGCGGGCACGTGCCGCAGGTCCAGGCCGAGCACCCCGACGACCGCGAGCAGCCCGAGCGCCAGCACCGCCGGTCCCACCCATCCGTACGTCGACCACGCGCTCGCCCCGAGGCTGCCGAACACCGACGAGCCGACGTAGTAGGCGCAGAGGTAGAACGCGGCCGCCTGGCTCGCGCTCGCACCGGCTGCGTGGGCCCGCACCGCGACCCAGCCGCTCGCGATGCCGTGGACCACGAAGAAGCCCATGGCCAGGCACGCCAGTCCGGCCACGATCGCGACCAGGCTGTGCGGGACGGTGAGGGCGACGCCCGCGATCGCGACGGCACAGCCCACCGGCAGCACCGCCCGCCGTCCGACCCGGTCGGCCCAGGCGCCGGAGACCGCCGCACTGACCGACCCGAGCGGGTAGACCAGGTAGAGCAGGCTGATCGCCCCCAGACCGAGATGGTGCGGTCCCCCGACCAGCCGGAAGCCGAGCGCGTTGAACACCACCACCAGCGCGCCCACCGAGCACGCCCCGACGACGTACAGGCGGCGCAGGACGGGATCGGCCAGCGCCGCCCGCGACATCTCCCCCAGCGCGAGCTCCTGGCGCCGGCGTCCCCGGAAGTTGCGGGACGGCGGCAGGGTCAGCGTCACCGCGACCGCGCAGACCAGGCTCAGCACCGCGGCCGCACCGAGACCCCAGCGCCAGTCGAGCGCCTCGGTCACCGGCGCGGTCAGCACCCGGCCCACCATGCCGCCGAGCGCCGTACCGCCGATGTAGACGCCGGCCGCCCGCGCCTGCGCCGACGCGTGCAGCTCCTCACGGAGGTACGCCGTCGCCACCGCCGGCAGCCCCGCCAGCACCAGACCCTCGACGAACCGCAGCACCAGCAGGGCATCCCACGACCACGCGAACGGGCACAGCAGCGCGACCAGGCTCGACAGCCAGACCGCACCGACGATCATCCGGGTCCGCCCGACCACCTCGGATGCCGGCCCCGCGACCAGCAGCCCCAGCGCCAGTCCCGCCGTGGTCAGCGACATCGACAAGGTCGCCTGCGCCGGCGTCACCCCGAAGTCGTCGTGGAAGGCGGGCAGCAGCGCCTGGGTGTCGTACAGCAGGACGAAGGTGACCATCCCCGCACACACCATCGCCGCCATGGTCCGCCGGTACGCGGCCGATCCACGCAGATGTCCCTCATGCACCCGACCAGCGTGCGCCGTCCACGGTCATGCGTCTAATGCGATCCACGCTGGCCCTCCATACGCTTCGCGTATTCTCGTCGCGTGCGCATCCGAGACCTCGAGTGGCTGGTCGCACTGGCCGACCACCAGCACGTGACCGACACCGCCGCGATCCTCGGCGTCACCCAACCCACGCTCTCCCGAGCCCTCGCGCGCGCCGAGGACGAGCTCGGCGTACGCCTCTTCGAGCGCGTGCCCGACGGCCTCACCACCACCCCCAACGGCGCCTTCGTCGTCGACGCCGCCCGCGACCTCGTCGCCCGCTACCGCCAGATGACCACCGAGATCGAGACCCGCCTCGACCCCGACCGCGGCATCGTCCGCCTCGCCTTCCTCGACTCCATGGCGACCTCCCTGGTCCCCCGCATCCTCCGCGGCTTCCACCACCAGGCCCCCGGCGTCCGCGTCGAGCTCTCCCAAGAACCCGCCCACGCCATGCTCCGCGACCTCAACGCCGGCACCGTCGACCTCGCCATCACCTCCGGCCGCCCCGACGGTGACTTCGGCTGGATCACGCTCCAGCACGAACGCCTCGTCCTCATCGTCCCGCCCACCCACCGCCTCCGCACCCGCAAGCGCATCGACCTGCGCGACCTCACCTCCGAAGAGCTCGTCACCACCCCCCTCGGCTTCGGCTTCCGCACCCTCGTCGACCGCCTCCTCACCGACGCCGGCATCACCCTGCCCGTGTCCTTCGAGAGCGCCGATCTCGCGACCATCGAAGGTCTGGTCGCTGCGGGGCTCGGGGTGGCCGTCGTACCGGAGGCGTTCGCGGGGGTCTCCGGCACCGTCGGCATCGCGCTCACCGGGGCGAACGCGCGGCGCAGCGTGGGGATGACGTGGCGGACGGATCGGGGGCTGGAGCCGGCGGCGGAGCGGTTCCGGGAGTTCGTGGTGGGTGAGGCGCCGTACGGGACCAGTGGCGCCGGAAGCCACGCCTAGGGAGGGATCCCCCACGGCCCGGCCGAAACGGCCGCGCGGCGGCAGAGCACCGTTGTAGGTTGGCGCACCCCTCAGCCCCCCACCCGATCCGGAGTCCCCGTGAGCATCCACCTCGTCACCCGCCGCATCGTCGGCGGCATCCTCGTCCTCGCCGCCGTCGCCGTGTGGTTTGTGATGGCCCCGGACGACGACGCGCCGTCCTTCGGCAACGCGCGCGGCACCATCGAGTCCGACGACGACCGCAACAACGGGCTCGCCGACGGCGCACCGCAACAGGCGGTCGTCAACGGGTGGTCCGCCAACAAGTACCTCGAACTGATCTCCAAGCAGCTCGAGGAAGCGCGGAACCACGACGCGGAGGTCGCCGATCCGCGTCTGCCCGCACTCGCACTGCTCGGCGTCCTCGGTCTCGCGGTGGTGCTGATCACCAGCGAACGTTCGACGACGCCGGCCGGGCCGCCCCCTCCGCTCTCACAGCACAACGGCCCGGCCCCTCACTGAGGGACCGGGCCGTTGGACGTACTGGCTCAGCTGCAGCCGCTGGTGCTGCCGCAGCCCTCGCACACGTAGCACGAGCCGGCCGGCCGCATCTTCGTGCCGCAGGTCATGCACAGCGGGCTGTCGACCGCGTGGCCGGTGATCTGCTCGAGGAGCTCGGCCGTGGTCTTGGCGACCTTGACCTCGGGGGCGCCGGCGAGGGGGTCCTCGTCGGCGACCTCGACGACCTCGGCCTCGACCGGGGCGGTCTTGGCGACGGGGGCGGTGTCGACGAGCTCGGAGGCGTTGCCGGTCTCCTCGACGGGCTCGTACGAGCCGGTCTCGAGGTGGCGCTGGCGCTCGTCGGCGGAGTAGATGCCGAGGGCGGCGCGCTCGTCGAAGGACAGGTAGTCCAGGGCCAGGCGACGGAAGACGTAGTCCATGATCGACTGCGCCATCCGGACGTCCGGGTCGTCGGTGAGGCCGGCGGGCTCGAAGCGGAGGTTGGTGAACTTCGAGACGTAGGTCTCGAGCGGGACGCCGTACTGGAGGCCGATGGAGACGGCGATCGAGAAGGCGTCCATCACGCCGGCCAGGGTGGAGCCCTGCTTGCCGAGCTTGAGGAAGATCTCGCCGAGGGCGTTGTCGTCGTGGGCGCCCGAGGTCATATAGCCCTCGGCGCCGGCCACGGTGAACGACGTGGTGCGGGCCTGGCGGGACTTCGGGAGGCGCTTGCGGGTGGGGGCGTAGACGATCTTCTCGACGACCTTCTCGACGACCTTGCCCTCGGCAGCGGCGTCGGCAGCGTCGGCGGCGTCCTTCTTGGCCTTGCCGCCGCCGTCGGCCAGGGGCTGGCCGACCTTGCAGTTGTCGCGGTAGATCGCGGTGGCCTTGAGGCCGAGCTTCCACGACTCGAGGTAGATCTGCTCGATGTCCTCGACGGAGGCCGACTCGGGCAGGTTGACCGTCTTGGAGATGGCGCCGGAGAGGAAGGGCTGGCAGGCGGCCATCATCAGGACGTGGCCCATCGGCTTGAGCGAGCGCTCACCCATGGCGGTGTCGAAGATCTCGTAGTGCTCCGGCTTGAGGCCGGGGGCGTCGAC
Source organism: Pimelobacter simplex (assembly GCF_024662235.1). Classification (GTDB taxonomy): domain Bacteria; phylum Actinomycetota; class Actinomycetes; order Propionibacteriales; family Nocardioidaceae; genus Nocardioides. Next base: position 6,065,338 of record NZ_CP096276.1, on the reverse strand, counting down.
GACGTGGCCGTGCTCGCCGATGTAGGCGACGATCGCCTCGACCTTCTCGCTGTCGTAGCCCAGCTTCTTGAGGGCGCGCGGGATGGTCTGGTTGACGATCTGCAGCGAGCCGCCGCCGACGAGCTTCTTGAACTTCACCAGGGAGAAGTCGGGCTCGATGCCGGTGGTGTCGCAGTCCATCATGAAGCCGATGGTGCCGGTCGGCGCGAGCACGGAGGCCTGGGCGTTGCGGAAGCCATTGGTCTTGCCGAGCTCGACGACCTGGGCCCACTCCTCGGTGGCCAGCTTGTGGACCTCGGCGTCGGCGATGTGGAGCGTACGGACGTCGTCGTTGGCCGCCTGGTGCTTGCGCATGACGCGCTGGTGGGCCTCGGCGTTGCGGGCGTAGCCGGCGTAGGGGCCGACGATCGCGGCGAGCTCGGCCGAACGACGGTACGACGTACCGGTCATCAGCGAGGTGACGGTCGCGGCCATCGCGCGGCCACCCTCGGAGTCGTAGCCCAGGCCCATGGCCATGAGCAGCGCGCCGAGGTTGGCGTAGCCGATGCCGAGCTGGCGGTAGTCGCGGGTGGTCTCGCCGATGGGCTCGGTCGGGAAGTCGGCGAAGCAGATCGAGATGTCCATCGCGGTGATGATCAGCTCGACGGCCTTCGCGAACAGGGGGGCGTCGAAGGTGTCGTCCTCGCGCAGGAACTTCAGCAGGTTGAGCGAGGCGAGGTTGCACGAGGAGTTGTCGAGCGACATGTACTCCGAGCACGGGTTGGACGCGGTGATCCGGCCGGTCTCGGGGTTGGTGTGCCAGGCGTTGATCGTGTCGTCGTACTGCAGGCCCGGGTCGGCGCAGGCCCAGGCGGCCTCGCTGATCTTGCGGAACAGGCTGCGGGCGTCGACGGTCTCGATGACCTCGCCGGTCATCCGGGCGCGCAGGCCGAAGTCGGTGCCGGCCTCGACGGCGCGCATGAACTCGTCGTTGACGCGCACCGAGTTGTTGGCGTTCTGGTACTGGACCGAGGTGATGTCCTTGCCACCGAGGTCCATGTCGTAGCCGGCGTCGCGCAGGGCACGGATCTTGTCCTCCTCGCGCCACTTGGTCTCGACGAACTCCTCGATGTCGGGGTGGTCGACGTCGAGGACGACCATCTTGGCCGCACGACGCGTGGCGCCGCCCGACTTGATGGTGCCCGCCGAGGCGTCGGCGCCGCGCATGAAGGAGACCGGGCCGGACGCCGTACCGCCGCTGCTGAGGAGCTCCTTGGAGGAGCGGATCCGGGAGAGGTTCAGGCCGGCGCCGGAGCCGCCCTTGAAGATGAAGCCCTCTTCCTTGTACCAGTTCAGGATCGAGTCCATCGAGTCGTCGACGGAGAGGATGAAGCACGCGGAGACCTGCTGGGGAGCGGTCGTGCCGACGTTGAACCACACCGGGGAGTTGAAGGAGAAGTACTGGTGCACGAGCAGCCAGGTCAGCTCGTGCTCGAAGACCTCCGCGTCCGCCACGCTCGCGAAGTAGCCGTGCTCCTTGCCCGCCTTGACGTACGTCGACACGACCCGGTCGATGAGCTGCTTGAGGCCGCGCTCCCGCTCCGGGGTGCCGACCGCGCCGCGGAAGTACTTGGTGGTGACGATCGTGGAGGCGTTGAGCGACCAGAAGTCGGGGAACTCCACACCGAGCTGCTCGAAGACGGTCTCGCCCGTCTTCCAGTTGGTCTGGACGACGTCCCGACGCTCCCAGGTGATCTCGTCGTAGGGGTGGGTGCCCTCGGTGCTGAAGACGCGGTCGATCTTCAGGCCCTTGCCGGATGCGGCGCCTGCGGCGGTCGGGTTGCTGGCCGTCTCGGTCATGACTCTCCTGGTCTCCTGGTGTGCGACGTGGCGGGGGTCGGCGGTGCGGCGATGGATGCGCGCTCTTGGGGAAGGGTGGTGGCCCGGCAGGCAGCTTCCCCACTACCTGCCGGGCGTTCGTGGTCAGCCCGTCGGGGCTGAGGCGGTCGCGAGACCGCCCGGGGCTCCGCCCGACTCGCTCTGCAGCTGGCGCTCGGCACGCAGCAGGGCGATCTCGTTCTCGAAGTCCGCCGCGGAGTCGAACCCGCGGTAGACGGAGGCGAAGCGGAGATAGGCCACCTCATCGAGGCGGCGCAGGGGCGAGAGGATCGCGAGGCCCACCTCGTGGGCCGCGATCTCGGGGCTGCCGGCGAGTCGCAGCTGGTCCTCGACCTCCTGGCCCAGGCGGGCCAGGTCGTCCTCGTCGACCGGGCGGCCCTTGCAGGCCTTCCGGACGCCGGCGACGGCCTTGTCGCGCGTGAACGGCTCGGTCGCGCCGGAGCGCTTGAGCACGGTCAGCTGCATGGCCTCGACGGTCGTGAACCGCTTCTCGCACGCAGGCGACTGGCAGACCCGGCGACGCCGGATCGAGCAGCCGTCCTCGGATACCCGGGAGTCGAGGACCTTGGTGTCGTTGTGCTTGCAGTACGGACAGTGCATGGTTCCTCCTCCCGAGTCGGCGCTTGTGGACAAAGGGGCTTCCCCTGTGCACAAACGAGGATGTTTCTGTGTACTTCACGCCAGGTCCTGTGGACCTATATGTGGAGAACTACATCGTTGTAACTACTAGATGTAGTGGTAACCGTACGCCCCGGGCACGACGGACGCAAGACCGCGCCCCGGCCTGTCGCGCGGACCCGCTCAGCACGCCTGAAACACGGCGGGATTTGGGTGCGGGACCGGTCTGGACGTCGTCCGCGGAGGGGGTCGGGAGGGCGGTTCGAGGGCCTCCGGGGAGCCTGTGGATCGACGAGGTGCGCCCTAGACGGAGGGTTGCCGACCCATTCCACCCACCCATCAGCAACAATGACCGCCGTGGCAGGAGGAAAGCGGGCCGGCGATCGGACGAAGGCGCGATTCCGCCCTGCCCTGCTCCTGCTCGCGGCCGGGATCACGTTCGCCCTGGTCGCCTGGGGGTACCTGGTCCTCGCCGCCATCGACTTCGGCGCGACCGCCCGCCACGACGACAAGACCGGCGCCTGGGCGCTGCTCGTGGTCGCCTCGGCGGGCGCCATGCTCTGCCTGTTCCTGGCGTTCATGCTGGCCGCGCGGTTCTCGCGGGCACTCGGCCTGACCTCCGCGCCGGACCCGAAGCCCAAGCGCGACCCCGACGCCCCCAAGGGCGGCAAGCGCGCCGCTCGCTGACGGTCGGCCCGGCCGCCCGGCCCGGGCTCGGACCCGCAGCCAGGGCTCGAGCCCGCGTTCCCCCCGCCCGACTCGGCAGAGGCGCGCCCGGAGCGGCCCGGCAGGGGTTGGGGCCCGGAGCGGCCCGGCAGGGTGCGGCAGGGGTTGCGCCCCGACCCACGCGGCCTGCCCCGGTCTGGCCGCCCAGCAACCCGGCACCGCGCGGACGACAACTGCGAGCGCGGCAGCGCGTCGAGAGGCGCTCTCCCGGCAGCTTGCTGCCGCCCAGGAGCGCCGAAGACGCGCTCGCGCCCAAAAACGCGAGCGGCGGGATCCGGGTGAGGTCGGTCGACCGGATCCCGCCCCTCGTCTTCCCCAACTCCGCTGGGGTCGAGTCAGCGGAGAAGTTCAGGTGGCGGCTCAGCTGTCGGCGGGGACGCGGAGGTCCTGGCCGACGTAGACGGTGCCGCCGTCCAGCGCGTTGAGCTGCTCGATGCGCTGCATCATGTCGCGCACGTCGTCGCCGGTCGTGGCGGCGGCGTCGCTGGCGATGTCCCACAGGGTGTCGCCGGGGGCGACGGTGATGACGTCGACCTCGGCGGGCGCCGGGGCGGCGTCGCGGGAGGCGGCGGAGCCGGCGGCGAGCCAGATCGCGGCGACGACGACCGCGGTGAGCGCGAAGAGGAAGACCACGAGGCGTCCACGGCGGGTCAGCCGGACCTGTCCGGTACGGCGCACGGCAGGCGCAGCCGTACGACGGGCGGGGGCGACGCGCGGGGCAAGGGTGACGGTGCTCATGGTGAACCTCCGGGGGAAGTGGACGGATCCCTGTTTGTAGTCAGGGGGTCCGACGGAAGTCGTCTCGATCAGGTGTTCGATCGAACGTGTGTACGAGACTAGATCATGTGTTCGAACAAATCCAGCCCTCGTTCGAAAATCCGTTCGAGAGTCTCCGGCCGGCTCGCGCAGGCAAGAGCCGACACGCCCGTTCGAACACGTGTTTGAAAAGGGGCGGCGACTTCGGTTAGCGTCGTCACACCGTCCCGGTTCGGGCCGGGCCGCGAGACCGTCGCCGATCTGGAGGGCACCACCCATGGCTGACCGCAAGGCCGACAAGCAGGCCGCCAAGCAGGCGAGCAAGGTCACCGAGCTGCCCGACGGCCCGGCGGACGCCACCGGACTCACGCCGCGCCAGCAGCGGGTCCTGGCCCACATCAAGGACAGCATCGAGAAGCGCGGCTACCCGCCGAGCATGCGCGAGATCGGTCAGGCCGTCGGCCTGACCAGCACCTCCAGCGTCGCCCACCAGCTGCGCACCCTCGAGGAGAAGGGCTACCTCAAGCGCGACCCCAACCGGCCGCGCGCCCTCGAGGTGTTCCTGCCCGAGGTGATGGCGGCCCGGCGCGCCATCGGCAACGTCGAGGACCCCGACCGCCCGGCCTACGACGAGACCGGCATCGGCGACGCCGCGCCGGTCCCGGCCAACGTGCCGGTCGTCGGCCGGATCGCCGCAGGCGGCCCGATCCTGGCCGAGGAGCGGGTCGAGGACGTCTTCCCGCTCCCCCGCCAGCTCGTCGGCGACGGCCAGCTGTTCCTGCTCGAGGTCAGCGGCGAGTCGATGATCGAGGCCGCGATCTGCCACGGCGACTACGTGGTGATCCGCCAGCAGCCGACGGCCGAGAACGGCGAGATCGTCGCGGCGATGATCGACGGCGAGGCGACGGTCAAGACCTTCCAGCGCAAGGACGGTCAGGTGTGGCTGCTGCCGCACAACCCGGCCTTCGAGCCGATCGACGGCACCCACGCCACCATCCTCGGCAAGGTGACCGCCGTCCTTAGGCGGGTCTGAGCGCTCGGTGACGTAGGGTCAGGGGGTCTTGTCGTCCAGGCGAAAGCCCGATCTTCCCCATGACTTCTCGCAGCCGCTTCCCCCGCGCCGCGTTCCTCGTCCCGTCCCTGCTGACCGCGCTGCTGGTGGTCCCGCTCACCGGCGCCGCGGCGCAGGCCGAGACGGGCAGCCCAGTGCCGCCGACCGACCTCGCGGGTCTGGTCGTGGACCCGCTGACCGGCACGCTCGCTACGGCGACCGCGGCTGACCCGGCTGATCCGGCCGCGCCGGTCGACCCGCAGGCCGAGGCCGAGGCGGCGCTCGAGACGGTCCAGGGCATCATCGACCCGGCCACGCCGGTCACGACGACCGACGGCAACGACCTGACCCTGGCGCTGGCCGACCTGGCCACCACCCGCAACGACCTGCCCAGCGGCCTCAAGAAGGACGCCGCGCGACTGCTCGCCCGGCCCAACCCGAACGACCCGGCCGGTGGCATCGAGTGCACCTCGGGCTCCGGCCTGCCCTGCTACGGCAGCGTCCCCGAGGCCCCCTCGGTCTGCGAGAACGGCATCTGCGTCCACTACGTCGCCTCCGGCGTCAACGCCGCGAGCGGCGCCTGGGCCGCCGACGTCCTCGACGTGATGCAGTACGTCGCCGGTCGCTACGCGACCGCCGGCTACCGCAAGCCGCTCTCCGACGGTGCCGCCGGCATGTCCAGCGGCGGCGTCGGGAACGTCAACGGCGCCTTCGACGTCTACCTCGCCGACCTCGGCAAGTACGGCCTCTACGGCTACTGCACCACCGACCGCCAGGTCGGCGGCCACGGCACCGCCCCGGCCTACTGCGTGCTCGACAACGACTACTCGGCCGCCGAGTTCGGCCGGGCCCACACGCCGACCGAGAACCTCCAGGTCACCGCGGCCCACGAGTACTTCCACGCCGTCCAGTTCGCCTACGACATCGGCGAGGAGCGCTGGATGATGGAGGCGACCGCAACCTGGGCCGAGGACGAGCTCTACGACAACGTCAACGACAACCGCCAGTTCCTCAGCAGCGGTCCCCTGGGCCGCCCGGCGCAGGCGATGACCAACGCCAACGGGGCCTACGGCGCCTGGATCTTCTTCCGCTACCTCAGCGAGCGCTTCCCGACGCCGGCCGGCGGGATGCCGGTGATCATCCGCGACATCTGGAACCGGGCCGCCGGCACGACCGACGCCCGGACCGCACTCAACCGCACGCTGGCCGCGCGCAACACCGAGCTGCGCAAGCAGTTCGGCTGGTTCACCGCGTGGAACCGGCGCCCGGCGGCGTACTACTCCGAGGGCTCGGCCTACCGGGCGGCGCCGCTGTGGCGCTCGTACCGGCTGACCATGGGTCGCAGCGTCTCGGCGCGCACCGACATCAACAAGCTGGCCTCGCGCACGGTCCGCTACAAGAGCGCGCTGCAGCGCGCCGGGCGGCTTCGGGTCGACGTCAACCTCAGCTCGCGCAACGCCGGTGCCTTCGCGATCGTCACGATCAAGCAGAAGAACAAGCCGGCCGTGACCCGCAAGGTCAAGATCAACGCCAAGGGCGACAAGCGGGTGGTCTACCCGTTCGGCCGCAACGTCCAGTGGGTCGAGATCAACCTGTCGAACTCCGGCAACAAGACCCGTGCGGCCAAGATCAGCGCTCGCGTGATCCGCTGACCTCGGCCAGCCGGGTCAGGGCCGACCGCACGACCGCCGGGTCGGTGGTCGGCCACATCGGCGGCAGGCTCGCCTTCAGGAACGACCCGTAGCGCGCGGTCGCCAGCCTCGGATCGAGGACGGCGACCACGCCTCGGTCGTCCGTGGTGCGGATCAGCCGGCCCGCGCCCTGGGCGAGCAGCAGCGCGGCGTGGGTCGCGGCGACCTGCATGAAGCCGTTGCCGCCGGCCTTGTCGGCCGCCTTCTGGCGCGCGCTCATCAGCGGGTCGTCGGGGCGCGGGAACGGGATCCGGTCGATGATCACCAGCTGGCAGGTGTCCCCCGGTACGTCGAGTCCCTGCCACAGGCCCAGCGTGCCGAACAGGCAGGTGTAGGGGTCCTCGACGAACTGCCGGGCCAGCTCGGGCAGCTGCGCCTCGCCCTGGGCGAGCGTGGTCAGGTGGGGCAGTGCCTTGCGGACGTGCTCGGCCGCGGCCTCGGCCGCGCGGCGGCTGGAGAACAGGCCGAGGGTACGGCCGTCGGCGGCGTCGATGAGCTCGGTGATGGCGTCGAGCTGGGCCGGGCCGAGGCCGTCGCGTCCGGGCGGCGGGAGGTGCCGGGCGACGTAGAGGATGCCCTGCTTGGGGTAGTCGAACGGGCTGCCCACGTCGAGTCCACGCCAGGGCTGGGCGTCGTCGGGCCAGTCCGCGCGGGGCGCGGCAGAATCGACCCGCTCGGACGGCTTGAGGCCGACCGAGCCGGCCACGGTCGAGAAGTCGCCGCCGAGCATGAGCGTCGCCGAGGTGAGCACCACGGTGTTGTCGGCGAGCAGCCGGTCGCGCATCTGGCCCCAGACCTGGAGCGGCGCGACGCAGAGCATCGGCGGGATCCGGTCGGTGCCCTCGGTGCGCCAGAGCACGTCGGCCTCGGAGAAGGCGGCCATCCGCTCGGCGGTGGTGAGCACCTCCTGGACCATGCCCTTGGCCTGGGTGAGCGCGGCGTCGGGCTCGCTGCCCGACTCCGCCTTGGGGTACGCCGACAGGCAGGCGCGCGCCGCGTCCCGGACCAGCGTGAGCGCGTCGGCGAGGTCCTCGGGCACCCGCTCGAAGCGTCCGGTCGGCGCATCGGTGATCGCCGCGCGCAGCGCGTCGGCCGCATCGGCGAGGTCGTCGCCCTCGCTGCCCTCGACGTGGCGGATGCTGCGCCGCGCGGCCCGCTCGACCTCGGCGGCCCAGAGCTCGTCGGTGGCGGCCTGGGTGACCCGTGCGGCGAGCTCGTGGGCCTCGTCGATCACCACGGCGTCGTACTCGGGGATCATCGGGATGCCCTCGATCGCGTCGATCGCGAGCAGGGAGTGGTTGGTGACGATGAGGTGGGACTTGTGCGCCTTCTCCTTGGCCCGCTCGGCGAAGCACTCCTCGCCGAAGGCGCACTTGCTCGCGCCGACGCACTCGCGGGCGGTGACGCTGACCTGGCGCCACTCCTTGTCGGTGTGGCGCGGGGCGTCGTCCCGCTCGCCGGTGCGGCCCTTCTCGGAGGCCTGCTCGGCCCACTCGCGCAGCGCGAGGACCTTGCGCCCGAGGGCGCCGAGCGCGGCCTCGGCCTGGATCAGCTCGCCCTGCTCGTCGGGCGCGCCCTCGCGGACCCGGTGCAGGCAGGCGTAGTTGGAGCGCCCCTTGAGCACCGCGTACGACGCGTCGACGCCGGGTGTCGTCCCGACCGCCTTGACCAGGCGGGGCAGGTCGCGCTCGACGAGCTGGTGCTGGAGCGCCAGGGTGGCGGTGGCGATGACGACGCGCTGGTCGTGGAGGAGCGCGGGGACCAGGTAGCCGAGCGACTTTCCGGTACCGGTGCCGGCCTGGACGAGGAGGTGCTCCTTGTCGGCGAAGGACTCCGCGACGGCCTCGGCCATCGCCAGCTGACCATCGCGCTGCTGGCCGCCGAGGGCCGCCACCGCCGACGCGAGGAGCTCGCGGACGGGCGGGGTCTGCACGGCGGCGCGAGTGGTCACCGGAGAACCCTAGATGGTCCGGCGCCGCCGCTTGCGCGCCCCTCCACAGGGGCGCCCGGCTCAGCGGAACGGACCGTCCCGGATCACCCCGGCGAGCTCGTCGGCGGTGATCGTGTGCGGGTCGACGTCGGCCAGCCACCAGGTGGCACCGGCCTGGGCGAACGCCGCGAGGTCGGCCGTCCCGGGCAGCGGTACGGCGACCTCGTACGGCGTCGCGGCGGCCCCCGCCTCGGTCCGCAGCAGGTCGATCCGGGCGAGGGCCGTGACGAGCTGGTCGGGCTGCTCGAGGTTGACGGGGACGAAGCCGTCGGCCCGTGCTGCCCGCTCGAGCGGGCGCCGGTAGCCGGGGAACCCGGCCGTCCAGATCGGGATCTCGCCCCGGACCGGGCGCGGGAGGAACGTGACGTCGTCGATGGTGCACCAGTCGGCGTCGTACTGGACCGGCTCGCCGGACCACGCCGTGCGCAGGATCGTGATCGTGTCGTCGAGCATCGCGGCCCGGCGCCGGTCGTCGACCTCCTCGCCGAACCGGGAGAACTCCTCGCCGAACCGGTCGCTGCCGAGACCCGCGCCGAGGACCAGGCGGCCGCCGCTGAGCAGGTCGAGCGTGACGCTCTGCCGGGCCAGGACCTGCGGCCGGCGGCGCGGCAGGGCGCTCACCATCGGGCCCAGCCGGACCGAGGTGGTCGCGGTGGCGACCGCGGCGAGGGTGGTCCACGGGTCGGCGACGGCCTGGACCGGAGTCCGCCAGCGCACGTGGTCCCAGACGAAGAAGCCGTCCCAGCCGTGCTCCTCGGCCGCTACCGCCAGCCGGACGACGACCGCAGGGTCGGCGAGCTCGTCGAACAACGGGACCCAGACGGCCGACTTCATGGACCGACGCTAGACGCCGGGGACGCCGAGCGCACGGACCCGGTCCGCGACGGCCTCGCCGAACACGCGCTGGCCCGCCGCGTCAGGGTGCAGCCGGTCGCGTTGGTAGGTCAGCTCGACCCCCACCAGCGACAGGTACGGCGTCGCGTGGGCCGCCGCGAGCCGGGCCAGCTCGGCGTCGACGGCCCGCACCGTGCCGGCCGGCCGCTCGGGCGCCGGCGGTGGTCCGACGACGAGCACCGGACGGTCCTCGAGGACCCCCATCAGCCGGTCGAAGCCGGCGGCGAGCGCGGCGATCGGCTGGTCGTAGTCGTTGAGCCCGCCCTCGACCACGACCAGCGCGGTGCCCGGGCGCAGCGCGGACCGGGCCCGCACGGCATAGGAGACGTCGCCGCAGCCGCTCGCAGCGGCGCTGAACCCGCTGCCCGAGAAGCCGTCGACCCGCACCCGGCCGGGCAGCCGTACCGGCCAGGACTGGTCGGGGCGCAGCCCGGCGCCGACCGCGTAGGAGTCGCCGATCACCAGCACCTCGGGTCCGCTGCCGGTGACGAGCGCGGCACGGGCGTCGGCCCGCTCCCGGACCGCGCCGCAGTGGTCGCCACGGGCACCGGCCCGGGCCCACACGGTCAGGCTGACCGCGGCGGTGAGGACCACGGCGAGCACGCCGAGCGTGACCCGGCGCCGCCCCGGCCCCACCACGGCGTCAGACCGCGTAGGCGGCGAGCTCGCCGGCGAGCGCCTCGGTGGCGCGGCCGGTGACCCGGGTGCCCTCGGCGGTGTGCTCGAGCGTGCCGATCTCGCCGTCCTTGTGGATCCGGTCGATGAGGTCGCCGCGCGCGTAGGGCACGAGCGCGGTGAACTCGACCTGCGGGCGCGGGAGGTCGGCCTCGATCGCCGCGATGGCGGCGGCGATGCCCTCGCCCGTGCGCGCCGAGACGGCGACGGAGTGGGGCTCGCGGCGCAGCAGCCGGTCGACCACCAGCGGGTCGGCCGCGTCGGTCTTGTTGATGATGACGAGCTCGGGGACGTCGCCGGCCTCGATGTCGGCGAGCACCTCGCGCACCGCGGTCAGCTGGCCCTCGGGGTCGGGGTGCGAGCCGTCGACGACGTGCACGATGAGGTCGGCGTCGGCGACCTCCTCGAGCGTCGAGCGGAAGGCCTCGACGAGCTGGTGCGGCAGGTGCCGGACGAAGCCGACGGTGTCGCTCATCGTGTAGATGCGCCCGTCCCCCGTCGTCGTACGCCGGGTGGTCGGGTCGAGCGTCGCGAACAGCGCGTCCTCGACGAGCACGCCCGCACCGGTGAGCCGGTTGAGCAGGGAGGACTTGCCGGCGTTGGTGTAGCCGGCGATCGCCACGGAGGGGATCTCGTTGCGGCGGCGCTCCTGGCGCTTGGTGTCGCGGGTGCCCTTCATGACCTTGAGCTCGCGGCGCAGCTTGGCGATCTTGTCGTTGATCCGGCGCCGGTCGGTCTCGATCTTGGTCTCACCGGGACCACGGCCACCGATGCCGCCGCCGTCGGCGCCGACCCGGCCACCGGCCTGGCGGGACAGGTTGCCGCCCCAGCCGCGCAGCCGCTGCTTCATGTAGCTGAGCTGGGCGAGCTCGACCTGGGCCTGGCCCTCCTTGGACTTCGCGTGCTGGGCGAAGATGTCGAGGATCAGCGCGGTCCGGTCGACGACCTTGACCTTGACCTTGTCCTCGAGGTTGCGCAGCTGGCTCGGCGCGAGCTCACCGTCGCAGATCACGGTGTCGGCGCCGGTCGCCTGCACGATCTCGCGCAGGCCCTCGACCTTGCCGCGGCCGATGTAGGTCGCCGGGTCGGGCGACTGGCGGCGCTGATAGATCGCGTCGAGCACCTCGGAGCCGGCCGTCTCGGCGAGCAGCGCGAGCTCGGCCATGGCGTTCTCGACGTCGGCCACGGTGCCCTCGGTCCACACGCCGACGAGCACGACGCGCTCGAGGCGGAGCTGGCGGTACTCGACCTCGGTGATGTCCTCGAGCTCGGTGCGCAGGCCGGCGACGCGGCGCAGCTCGTGGCGCTCGACCAGGTCGAGGTCGCCGGTGGTCAGGTCCTCGGCCTCCTCGGGGTCGGCGTCGGCGTAGCCGGAGACCCAGCCGTCGTCGTCGCCCTCCGCCGCGTCGGCGTCGTCGATCGGGTCGGTCAGGTCGTCGGGGTCGTCCCAGCCCTCGGTGGCGCGCAGCGCGGCAGCGAGGGAGAAGTCTTCAGCATGGTTCGTCATAAGCGTCTCCAGGGTAACGACGCCGCCGAGCCGATGCTTCCCGTTTATCGGCGGTGGTCCCGGCGGTGGCCCCGGCGGCACGCGCATCATCTGCGGGGCCGCACGCTTTGCGGATCCGCACTTTGTGCGGCACCATCGGAGACATGACCGATCCGAGCGTCCCGCGCCGCGGCGACCGGCCCACCCGGGTGCCGGTGGTGCCCTCGGTCGGCGTGCTCGCCCAGATCCGGCAGGCGCTCGACGAGGCCGAGGGCAGGGACCCCGAGCTGGCCCTGCCCTACCTGCGCGAGGCTGCCGACCGGATCACCCAGCTCATCGACGAGGCGATGGCGACCGCCGTGCTCCACGGCCAGGCCTCGCTGCGCGCGGCGGGGGCCCAGGCCGGGCTCACCGAGAACGCCGTCGGCCCGCGGCTGGCGCGGACCCACTCGCTGGCGGCGTACGCCGACGAGCGCGGCCGGGTGACCGCGTCCGCGGTCGCGCGGGCCCGCTACGACCTCGAGAACGGCCAGCCCCGCCTGCCCGCCGAGCAGCTCGAGTCGCTGCGGTTCAAGTCCCGGCGCGCGCCGGGCTGACCAGGGGCTCCGGCTCGAGGGTGCGGCGCCACAGCGGCGTGGCCGCGCCGTCGTACAGCGTGACGGTGAGGGCGCCCGACGCGGCGACCTGGAGGCTGCCGATGTGCTGGTTGTCGGGGCGCGGCGCGATCTTGACGTTCAGGTCCTCCTCCTTGCCGTGCGAGAAGACCGCGCGCGGACCGAAGGTCGCGTCGAGCTGGTCGTCCTTGGGGGTGAACGGCGAGCAGTGCAGCGGTCCCGAGACGAACTCCCAGAACGGGTCGAAGTCGGTGAACAACGCGCGCTCCGGGTGGTAGTGGTACGCCGCCGTGTAGTGCACGTCGGCCGTCACCCACACGACATTGCGGATCCGGTACCGCTTGATCGCCGCGAGCACCCGGCCGATCTCGTGCTCGCGGCCCAGCGGCGGGCCGCCGTCGCCGTTCGAGACGCCGTCGAGGTCGTAGGTCCGGCTGGCCGGCGCCGAGAGCGGCTGGTCGATCGAGACGACCTTCCAGGTGGCGGTGGAGCGGCGCAGCCCGTCGATCAACCAGGCCTCCTGCTCGCGGCCGAGCAGACCGGCCGCCACCCGGTCCCGTACGACGGCCGGGTCGTGGTCCGGGTTCGGCCCCCGCCAGCTGCGCATGTCGAGCAGGAAGAGGTCGAGGTGCTGCCCGCGCGGGATCCGGCGGTAGAGGCGGGTCGCGACGAAGCCGTCGCCGTCGGCCGGCACCAGGCGCTTGACCGGCACCGGCTGGTACTCCTGCCAGGCCCGGCGCCCGCGCACGGCCAGCACGTCCGCGCGACGCTCGGTGTAGGCCTCGTCGTCGATGATCTCGCCGGGCCACCAGTTGTTGCACGTCTCGTGGTCGTCCCACTGCACCGCGGTCGGCACCGCGGCGTGGAAGGCGCGCGCGTTGTCGTCGTGCAGGAGGTAGCGGTGCCGGCCGCGGAACTGGTCGAGCGTCTCGGCGACGCCCAGCACGTCCTCGGTGAGCTCGTTGCGCCAGGTGGTGCCGTTCTCGGGCAGCAGCACCGAGTCGGTCATCGGCTCGTCGGCGTAGATCGTGTCGCCCACGTGGATGAAGAGGTCCGGGCGCAGGTCGAGCATCGTCCGGTACGTCGTGACGCCGCCGCGCGCCAGATCGATCCCCCAGCCCTGGCCGAAGGTGTCGCCGGACCAGAGGACCGTCTGCGCGGCCGCGTGGATCGGCGCGGTCGCGAAGGTCAGGTGCTCAGGGGCGCTGCGCTCCCCCTCGGGCGTCTCGAACCAGATCTCGGCGGCGTACTCGCGGCCGGGCGCGAGCCCGGTCAGGTGCACGCGCGCGGTGAGGTCGGCGCGCGGGTCGGTCCACGGGCCGCGGACCAGGCGCCGGTGCCGGCCGTTGCTGTGCAGGCGGACCATCATCCGGCTGGGGCCGGGCGCCCGCGACCAGAGCACGGCGGACGTCGTACCGACCTCGCCGCTGCGGGCGCCGGTGGTCAGATCGACGCGGCGCTCGACGAAGGCCGGCGTACGGCCGAGCAGGCCGAGCGCCGGGACGGACACGCCGGAGAGCCCGGCGACGATGGTGGTGCGGCGGCCCACGCGGAGCTCACCGAGGCGGTTCCGGTCATCCCAGAGCAGCGTCACGCTCGTAGCGAACCGGCCGCCGACGACGCCGTCCTGAGCACTGCGCGGCGTGATGGTGAACACCCGAGGGACGCCACCCATAGCGAGTGCCCGGGTTGGCTCGTTGGCGTGGTGTGAGTGCTCTACGGCCGGGGGGCGAGAGCAGGACCTTCGCGTTGATCGCAGTCGCCTCCGTCATCGTCATCGTCGCCAGCTTCCTTTCTCTGCGGCCGGGACCGTCCGACCGCGCCATCGACTCGACACCGCGGGCGGACGACTCCTCCTCGGCGCCGACCAGCACCCCGTCACCGGCCACGCCGGTCAAGGGCACCACGGTCGACCCGTCGGCGACGGACGCCGGACCGGGCGACCTGTTCGGCGGGCACACGTCCGGGCTCGGCGTACCGCCGGGACTGCAGGGGGCAGGCGACTACTCGCAGCTGCCCAAGCACACCCTGACGGTGCGGATGTCGACCGCCGGCACGCTCGGCACGGTCGCCTGGATCATCCCGACCAGCGTGGAGAACCACGAGGGCACCGCCGTCGTGCGCGGCAGCACCTGGTCGTTGACCACCACGGTCTACGGCAACCCGGACTACGCGGTGGTGTTCGCCCAGCAGGGGCGGGTGGACCAGCCGGTCAACTGCACGATCACGGTCGACGGCCGGGTCACGGAGCGGCGCTCGACCAAGGGCGCCTACAGCGCGATGTGGTGCGAGGGCTAGCTCCGATTTGCGCGAGCGCGTCTTCGGCGCCGGTAGGGGCAGCAAGCTGCCGGGGGGCGCCTCTCGACGCGCTGCCGCGCGCGCGGTTGACCTCCGCTCGGTGCAGGGCTCACTGGGCGGCCAGACCCAACGGCGGCTTGGGGCGCGAGCGCGTCTTCGGCGCCGGTAGGGGCAGCAAGCTGCCGGGGGGCGCCTCTCGACGCGCTGCCGCGGGCGGGCGGGGCGGGTCTCCCGCCGCGCTGCGCTGGCGCGCGGCGGGAGGCGCCCGGTGCTGACTACTTCGGGGGCATCCGGATGCCGCCGTCGACGCGGATGACCTCGCCGTTCATGTACGCATTGGTCAGGCACTCGACCACCATGCTGGCCAGCTCGGCCGGCACGCCGAGGCGCTTGGGGAAGAGCACGCTCTCGCCGAGCTTGGCCTTGAACGCCTCGGCCGCCTCGCCCTCGCCGTAGATCGGGGTGTCGATCAGGCCGGGGGCGACGGTGTTGAGGCGGATGCCGGCCGCGGACAGGTCGCGGGCGACCGGGAGGGTCATGCCGACGACGCCGCCCTTGGACGCCGAGTACGACGCCTGGCCGATCTGGCCGTCGAAGGCGGCCACGCTGGCCAGGTTGACGATGGCGCCGCGGCAGCCGTCGGCGTCGGGCTCGTTCTGGCTCATCACGGTGGCGGCCTGGCGGACCATGTCGAAGGTGCCGATCAGGTTGATCGCGACGACCTTGGTGAACGCCTCGAGCGAGTGGGCCGACTCGAGCTGGCCGTCGCGGCCGATGGTGCGCTGGGCCCAGCCGATGCCGGCGGAGTTGACCACGGCGCGCAGCGGGGCGATCTCGGCGGCGGCCTTGACCGCGCCGGCGATCTGCTCGGTGTTGGTGACGTCGACCTGGGCGAAGACGCCGTTGATCTCGGCGGCGAGGGCCTCGCCCTTGTCGGCCTGGAGGTCGGCGACGACGACGGTCGCGCCCTGGGCGGCGAGCGCGCGGGCGACCGCGGCGCCGATGCCTGAGGAGGCGCCGGTGACGATGGCAGAGGATCCGGTGAGTTCCATGGTCGGGAGCATAGGGCGGAGCCCGGCACCGTGACACCGTCGGTGTCACTGTCAGAGACGTGGGCGGCTGCTCAGAGCGCGGTGGTGCCCGCGGCCACGACGACGGCGGGGCCGGTCATCAGGATCCGGTCGTCGGCGGTCCAGCTGATCCGCAGCGTGCCGCCGGGCAGGTCCACGCGGTAGTCGGTATCGCGCGGGGCGTCGTCGGCCAGCGCCGTGGCGACCATGACCGCGCAGGCGCCGGTCCCGCACGAGCGGGTCTCGCCCGAGCCACGCTCGTGGACCCGCATCGCGACGTGGCGCGCCCCGCGGCGGACGACGAACTCGACGTTGACACCCGCCGGGTAGACCGCCGGGTCGTGGGCCGGCGCGGCGAGCAGCGGGCCCGCGTCGGCGAGGTCGTCGACGAAGGCGACCGCGTGGGGGTTGCCCATGTCGACGTGGAGCGCCGGCCAGGCGTGGTCGGCGACCGCGACCTTGGTCTCGCCCAGGACGGCGGGCACACCCATGTCGACGGTGATCTCACCGTCGGCCGCACCACCCGCGAAGGTGAGCACCTTGACCCCGGCCCGGGTGGCGACCGGGACGGGGCGTGCCGGGTCGGCCAGCCCCTGCTCGGCGAGGTAGCGGCCGAAGACCCGGACGCCGTTGCCGCACATCTCCGAGACCGAGCCGTCGGCGTTGCGGTAGTCCATGAACCACTCCGCGTCCTGGCCGGCACCGTCGGCACCGATCGCCGCCGTACGGATCACGCGGAGCACGCCGTCGCCGCCGATCCCCGCGCGCCGGTCGCACAGCGCGCGGACCCGCTCGGGGGTCAGCGCGCCGTGGACGGTGCCGTCGGGGTCGGGCAGCAGGACGAAGTCGTTCTCGGTCCCGTGGCCCTTGAGGAAGGGGTACACGCCTCCAGCGTAGGGGGTGCGACCCCGTCGCTCAGAGGCCCTGCTCCTTCATGAACGAGTACGGGTCGACCGGCATGATCCGGCCCTCGACCACCGAGGACTTGACCGGGGCGAGGTTGACCGGGCCCCAGCGCTTCGGGCGGTGTTTGAAGAGGAAGTCGGTCCAGTCGATGTAGGCCTTGGTCATCGAGATGTCGCGGAACTCGCCCACGACGTCGTCGCTGGCCAGCGGGACCGAGCTCCAGTTGGCGCTGCCGTTGTAGACCACGCGCGCGTTGGTCCGGCCCTCGTAGACGCCGCTGATCGCCATCGCCTTGGTGTGCAGGTAGATGTCGTAGACGCCGTTGCGGTCGCGGTCGTAGGCCAGCTGGAGCTTGGCGACCTTGCCGCGGGTCAGGATCTTGTGGACGTCCCCGCCCATGAGGGCGTAGACGATCCGGATGTCGCAGCCGGCCTTGCGGAGCTGGACCAGCTTGCGGGCGAGCTTCTTGCCGCGCTCGCCGTGGATCGCGGTCTGCTGGATCCGGATCTTGGTGCGGCCCTTGAAGCCCGCCCCGCCCGTCGCGCCGCGGCACGTGATCCGGTTGAGCCGGTACATGTCGGGGTCGCCGATCTTGGTCGGGATCGCGCCCTTGTAGGGGTAGAAGTCGACCATCTGGGTCGGGCTGAACCGGGCCCGCACGAAGGCGCGGCTGCCCTGGTTCCGGTCGAGCTTCATCTGGTTGAAGATGTTCTGGAAGGTCGTGTAGATCTTCTTGTTGTTGACCCAGGTGTAGAGGTCGTTCCACTGGTCCTCGGCGGCGACGTTGGTGGCGTTGTTGGAGCCGAACATCGTCACGTAGCTGCGGTCGTTGACCCGGCTGAAGAGGTAGAACTTCGAGTGCGGGATGCCGCGCTTGCCCCGGCACGAGCTGGAGCACTTGCGCAGCCAGCTCTGGACCGGGCGGTTCTCCTTGCCCTTGAGCACCTTGGCGACCGCGGCGGCCTCGGGGTTCGGGTGACCCGGGCCCCAGTTGACCTTGTCCATGATGATCTGGACGGCGACGCCGCGCTTGTGGGCGCGGATCAGCGACTTCATCCACGAGCGGCCACGGATGTTCCATGCCGCCATCTGGATCACGTCACCGCGCCGGGTGCTGTCGATGCTGCGCAGGATGTGGCGCCGGATCGTGTTGGCCTTCTTGCCACCCCGGTTGTAGGGCTCGTTGAAGCGCAGCCCCGGGTTGGGCCGGTAGCTGTCGGCCTTGTTGCGCGCCGCAGGCGTCACGGGCGCCTCGGCGAGCGGTGGCGCCTCCGCCACCGACGCCGGTACGACGACCGGTGCGGGCGCCGCGGAGGCGTCGGAGAGAGCCACGCCGGGGAGCAGGCTCACGCCCAGCACCGTCGACAGAAGCGTGCAGGTCAGGAGGCCGAGTCTCATGGAAAGCACAATCTGGGTGACAACGAAGACCGTGTCACCTTACGTGACTCACCCCGCCGGATCATCGAGCCCGCGCCGTCCGCGCCGGGGAAGCGCCCCGGAAGTGCCCGGGAAGCGCCCCGGGTGCGACCTCGGGTGGACGCCGGGAGGGCGCAGATCAGCCCGCGGTCCGACGCGGACGGAGGCCGCTCGCGCCTAGCGTCGGGGCATGACCTCCTCACGTCAGCTGACCGTGCTCGGCGCGGTCCTCGTCGCCGCCGTCGCGTTCGCCCCGAGCCTGCTCGCCACCCTCGTGGTCGGCGACTTCTCCAGCGTCGGCGCGCTGCGCGACGGGCTGCCCGGCGCCTTCGCCGAGCACTGGCGCCTCGGGGACGGCACGCTGGGCCACGCGCTGAGCCGCGCGGCCGACTACTGGGCCACCTTCCACCTGGTGAAGGCGGTCGCGGCCGCGCTCCTGCTCGCCGTCGTGGTGAGCGTCCTGCGCCGCCGGCGCCGGCGTCCCCCCGTCGCCACGGCGGGCCTGGTGCTGGTGGCCGCGGCCGCCGTGGTGCTCGTGATCGCCAACGTGCAGGGCGCGATCGCTCCCGTCTCCTCGCTGCTCTCGATGCTCCCGGCGGACGCGGTGTCGGCCGCCGCCGATGCCCGGGGGACGACGGCGTTCGACGGGCTCGTGCACGACTTCGCGGTCTACCACGCCGTGGTCGCGGTCCTCGCCGGCGCGACAGCGGTCGTGCTGGCCGTCATGGGCGTGCGCTCCTGGCGCCGGCGCGGCCGGCCGACGGCCGTCGTCGCCCTGTCCGCGGCGGTGCTGCTGGGCGTCGTCGCGCTGGCCAACACCACCACGACGATGGACCCGGAGCCGGCGCTCGTCGGCTTCCTCGACGCCGGGAGCCGGTGAGGCGGTGGCTCCGGCTCAGGCCGGCGGCGCGCCGTAGAGCCCCTGCTCGTAGCGCGGGCCGTAGTAGTCGTCGAGCTCCTCGAGCGGCGTGTCCGGCCGCTCCAGCCGGTGCGAGAGGACGGCACGGCGCGGCACCCGCGACTCCGGCTCCCAGGTCTCGGGGCGCCACAGCTGGGAGCGCAGGAACGCCTTGGCGCAGTGGAAGAAGATCGTCTCGATCTCGACGACCACCGCCAGCAGGGGCCGGTGCCCCTTGACCACCATGTCGTCGAAGAACGGCGCCTCGCTCACCAGCCGGGCGCGGCCGTTGATCCGCAACGTGTCGCCGCGGCCGGGGATGAGGAAGTTCAGCCCGACCTGGGGGTTGACCAGGATGTTGCGGTAGCCGTCGGCCCGGCGGTTGCCGGGCCGCTCGGCGATCGCGAGGGTCGTGTCGTCGATGACGTGGACGAGCCGCCCCGCCGGGTCGCCCTTGGGCGAGACGTCGCACCGGCCCTGGTCGTCGGCGGTGGCGACCATGCAGAACGGCGAGGAGGCGAGCCAGTCGCGGTCGACGTCGGTCAGCGCCGCGCGCTCCTTGTTGCGCACGGCGACCGTCGGCTCGCCCAGCAGGGCGGTGAGGGCGGCGTCGTCGGTGATCTCGGTCCAGGTCTCGGCGCTCACCCGTCCAGGTTAGGCCGGTCCTCCTTCAGCGCGCCGAGCACCTCGTAGCGCGCGGTGACGAAGGCGCCGTTGGGGGCGGTCTCGACCAGGCGCAGGTCCATCCGGCGCGGCAGCAGCGGGCGTCCGGCGCCGAGCACCACGGGCGCGACCGACACGATCACCTCGTCGAGCTGCCCGGCGTCCGCGACCTGGCCGGCCAGGTCGCCGCCCCCGACCACCCACACGTCCTTGCCGTCGGCGGCCGCGCGCAGCTCGTCGAGCACGGTGGCGATCTCGCCCTGGGCGAACCGCACGTCGGCGCCCTCGGGCGTCCCCAGCGTGCGGGAGGTCATCACCCAGGTGGGCTGGGGGTAGTACCAGGGCTCGCCGTTGCGCTTGATGTTCGCCAGCACCCACTCGTACGTCGTCGAGCCCATCACGAGCGCCCCGATGGTCGCGATGAACTCGCCGTAGTTCTGGGGTCCGTGCTCGTCGAGGTCCTGGCGCATCAACCAGTCGAGCGAGTCGTCCGGGTCGGCGAGGAAGCCGTCCAGGGTGGTGGCGGTGTAGTAGACGACGCGGGTCATGCGTGCTCTCCCCTCTCGGCGCGCAGCCAGGTGATCGGGTCGCCGTCGTCGGTCTCGACTCCTGCGCTGCGCAGCAGGTGACGGGCGAGCTGCCGCCGGTGGGCGGCGAAGGTCAGGACGTGGGCGACGACGCTGCCGAGCTGGAAGCTCTCCGGCGGCTCGCACAGCGCGTCGATGAGCCGATCGTCCCACCCGGCGCGCGCCTCGACCCCGCGGACGAACGCCAGCCAGCGGGCCGCGACCTCGTCGTGGCGCTCGAGCAGGTCGGCGGCGCTCGCGTCCGCGGGCCGCTCGGGGAGGTCGTCGCCGTCGATCGCGGCGAGCCAGACCTCCTTGGTACCGACGTGGTGCTCCAGCACGACCGCGATCGACTCCTCGGGGCCCTCCCACGCGTTCACCTCGTGGCCGGGGATCCGGACCTGGCGGAAGACCTCGTCGGAGAGCCCCTTGGCGAGCTCGAGCAGCACCCGGGTGTCGTCGAGGTCGTGCCGGACGAGCTGGTCGGTCAGCGGGTTCATGGTCTGCTCCGTGCTGTGCACCCACAGGCTCGTGGGCGGGTGGAAGTGGATGCCGTTGCCGGCCGGCAGCCAGGTGCTGCCCTCGGCCCCGCCGACGCTGCTCGGCGGGTGCCCGTAGGCCCGGGTGAACGCCCGGCTGAAGCCCTCGACCGACGCGTAGCCCGCCTCCCAGGCGGCATCGGTGACCGTGCTCCCCTGCCCCAGCCGCCAGGCCGCACGCTCCAGCATCACCCGGCGCCGCATCGCGACCGGCGCCTCGCCGGTGTCGCGCGAGAGCACCCGGCTGAAGTGGTACGGCGACGCGTACGCGCCGTCCGCCATCTGCTCCAGCGTCCGGTGGTCCTCGTCGAGCACCGCGTCGAGGAGCTCGCGGAGGCGATCACGGCCGGTCATGGGACCAGTGTCGTCGCTCGGGCGGGCGGGCCGCTTGACCGTTCTTGCGCAGGTCCGCTCCGCACCCGTCAGGACCGGCCGAGCACCTCGGGCCCGAGCCAGCGGCAGGCGATCAGCGCGAGCTCGAGGTCGAGACGGTCCTCGCCGAGCGGCTTGCCGCGGGCCTCGACGGCCCGGTCCACGCGGTACTTCACGGTGTTCTTGTGCAGGTGCACCCGGGCCGCGGTGGCGACATAGCTCTCCCGCTCCTCGACGAACGCCAGCAGCGTCTCGCGCAGCCGGGCCGCGCCCTCGGAGTCGTCGGCGAGGTCGCCGAGGGTCCCGCGCACCATCCGGCGGGTGCTGGGCAGGTCGCGGGCGAGGAGGGCGGCGGCGCGCACGGTCGGGTCGTCGTACCCGATGACGTGGCCGGCGGGGAGCTGCCCGAGCTGGGCGACCTCGTGGGCGGCGGCAGCGCCGACGTGGGTGATCCGGAAGCCGGGCTCACCGGCGCCGGGCTCGCCGACCGCGACCGACACCGGGGCGCCGCACTCGGCGACGACGGTGCCGACGACGCTGAGGTCGGCCTCGGCCGTGCGCCCGATCGGCACCCACGCCCAGGCGGTCTCGCGGTCGCGCGGGACGAACAGCGGGTGCCCGGCCGCGCCGAGCCGCTCGGCGATCCGGCCGACGGTCCGCTCGACCACGGCGAGGTCGCCCGCGCCCGCCTCGGTCCACAGCACGAGGCCCAGGTGGTGCTGGCGCAGCCGGTAGCCGAGCGCGGCCTCGGTCGCGGCCAGGTCGAGCCGGTCGTCGCGCAGCAGCGCGTCGACGGTCTCGCGCTGGACGGCGCTGCGGTTGGTCAGCCACCGCTCGCGCTCGGACTGGTAGGCGCCGATGACCTCCTCGGAGACCGCGTCGACGTACACGAACGAGGTCTCGGTGAGCAGCCGGCTCGTCTCGAGCGCCAGCACCGGGTCCGGGACCCGGCGCTCGATCTCCTCGTAGGCCCAGCGCAGGATGAGCTGCTGGCCGAGCCGGTAGGCCCGCAGCAGCGCGCTGGGCAGGGTGCCGCGCTGGGCGAGCCGGCGGGCGTACTCGACCGCCGCGGACGGCGCCTGGATGTCGGTGACCGGGACGTGCCCGCGCAGCAGGTGCGAGAGCGTCTCGAGGTTGGACCCGGCGCTGCCGTTGAGCAGGTCGACGAGGACCGGGTCGCGCGGCAGCTCGGGGATCCGCTCCCCGAACTCGCGCACCAGGAAGGCGGTCAGCTCGACCCGGCGCTCGGCGAGGAGCGCGGCGACGCCCTGGAGCTCGCTCTCCGCGTCCGGCACGCTGCGCCCCCTTGGTCGTTGGCCCCCGAGACCAACGGTGACGGCGGTCACGCCAGGATGCCAGACCGGGACGGCGACCCGCCTTGGCCCCGGCACGCCGATTCCGGCGACCGGGTTTGGTTCCGCGCACCAAGAACCGTGGATCGGTCGCGTCCTACGGTCCCAGCATGACGCTGACCTACCTCCCCTGGCGCCGCCCCACGGCGTACGACGAGCGCCCGTGTGTCCGCGACGAGCGGATCGCGCTCGACTACCGCGGGTTCGCCGTGCGGGTCGAGGCCGCGGCCGAGCACCTCGCCGCGCAGGGTGTCCGCCGCGGGTCCGTGGTCGCGGTGATGCTGCCGAACCAGGTCGAGCTGCTCGTCGTGATCATGGCCGCCTGGCGTCTCGGCGCGGCCGCGACGCCGGTCAACCCGACGTTCACCGCCACCGAGTCCGGGCACCAGATCAGCGACTCGGGCGCGGTGCTCGTGATCGACCGCGACAACGTCGCGGACCTGCCGACCGAGCCCGCCGGCACGCTGCCGCCGGCCGAGACGGCGCCGGGCGACCTCGCGCTCCTCGTCTACACGAGCGGCTCGACCGGCCGGCCCAAGGGCGTGATGCTCGACCACGGCAACCTCGCCGCGATGATCTCCGGGATGGGCGAGGGCATCCGGGCCGGCGCGGACGACCACTGCCTGCTGGTGCTCCCCCTGTTCCACGTCAACGCGATCTGCGTGAGCTTCTTGACGCCGATGTCGGTCGGCGCCCAGCTGACCGTGCTGCAGCGCTTCCACCCGGTCGAGTTCCTCGGCGCGATCGAGCGCTACCGGCCGACGTACTTCTCGGCGGTGCCGACGATCTACAGCCACCTGGTCGCGCTGCCGGCCGAGTTCACCGCCGACGTGAGCTCCGTGCGCTTCGCGATCTGCGGCGCCGCCCCCGCGCCGCCGGAGCTCTTCGCGGCCGTCGAGAAGCGGTTCGGCTTCCCGCTGGTCGAGGGCTACGGCCTCTCCGAGGGCACCTGCGCGTCGACCTGCAATCCCGTCGACGGCGTCCGCAAGCCCGGCACGGTCGGTCCCGCGCTGCCGGGCCAGCTGGTCGCGATCATGGCCCCCGACGGCGCGCTGCTGCCCGCCGGCGAGCGCGGCGAGGTCGTCGTCAAGGGCGACAACGTGATGCGCGGCTACCTCAACCGGCCCGAGGCCACCGCCGAGGTGCTCGGCGACGGCTGGCTGCACACCGGCGACGTCGGGATCCTGGACGAGGACGGCTACCTGCGCATCGTGGACCGGATCAAGGACATGATCATCCGCGGGGGCGAGAACATCTATCCCAAGGAGATCGAGAACGTCCTGCACGGCGGGACCGGCGTCCTGGAGGCGTCGGTGGTCGGTGGCGCCGACTCCGTCTACGGCGAGGTACCGGTCGCGTTCGTCGCGCCGGAGCCCGGCGCGGTGATCGACGTCGACGTCCTCCTCGCCCGCTGCCGGGAGGAGCTGACCAAGATCAAGGTCCCGGTCGTGGTCCACGTCCTGGACGCGCTGCCCAAGAACCCCGTCGGCAAGATCGACAAGCCCGCCCTGCGGGCCCGTCTCGCCGCCACGACGAGCAAGGAGTCCTGAGATGGGATTCTTCAAGCCCGAGCCGGAGCCGATGCCGCCGGCCGACTTCCTCGTGCTCCCCCTGCGGGAGCGGATCCGGGTGCTGAGCACCAACTGGGTGACCGCGGGCTTCAACACCCCGCGGATGCTCCACGTGGTCTACATCCTCAAGATGCTGGGCCTCTACTTCGCCGTCGGCCTGGCCATCACCTCCGCGACGACCGACCACGTCCACTTCACCGACCCGAGCACGTGGTTCGACAATGTCGTCGTCTACCAGAAGCTCGCGATCTGGCTGATGCTCCTCGAGGTGATCGGCCTCGGCGGCGCGTTCGGCCCGCTGTGCGGCCACTTCGTGCCGATGCTCGGCAACATCCGCTACTGGCTGCGCCCCGGCACGATCCGGATGGCCCCGTGGGGCCGCCGCGTCCCGCTGACCGGCGGCGACGAGCGCACCGTCGTCGACGTCCTGCTGTACGTCGCCGTGCTGGCCAGCCTGGTCTACCCCCTGCTCGCGCACGCCGATCCCGTGCGGCTGCTGCCGTCCGGCACCGGCCCGCAGGAGCTCGTGCCCCCGCTCGCGTTCCTCCCGATCCTGGTGACGATGCCGCTGATGGGGCTGCGCGACAAGGTCGTCTTCCTGGCCGCCCGCTCCGAGCAGTACCTGCCGATCATGCTGTTCTCGGCCACCTTCGGGGCGATCGCGCTCAGCGACGGCGCCTCCGCGGCGGACTTCGTCAACCTCGTCGTCGCGTTCAAGATCATCATCTGCATCGTCTGGATCGGCGCCGGCGTCTCCAAGATCGGCGAGCACTTCATCAACGTCGTCCCGCCGATGGTGTCCAACAGCCCGGGCCAGCTCGACGTCGTCAAGCGCCTGCACTACCGCAGCGCCCCCGACGACCTCCGGCCCAGCCGGCTCGCCTGGTTCATGGCCCACGTGGGCGGCACGACCGTCGAGATCATCATCCCGGTCGTGCTGCTGCTCACCACGAACAACACGATCGCCCTGCTCGGCGCCGTCGCCATGCTGGTCTTCCACATCTACATCACCTCGACGTTCCCGCTCGCGGTGCCGCTGGAGTGGAACGTCTACTTCGGCTACATCGCCATCGTGCTGTGGGCCGGCTTCGGCGACGGCTTCGAGGCGTCGACGTACAACATCTGGAACTTCTCCGAGCCCCTGCTGCTCATCCCGGTCTTCGCGCTGCTGCTCTTCGGCCCGGTGCTCGGCAACCTGCGCCCCGACCTCGTGTCGTTCCTCCCCTCGATGCGCCAGTACGCCGGCAACTGGGCCTCCGCCGTGTGGACCATGCGCCCGGGCATCGAGGAGCGGCTCAACGAGCTGCCGCTCGTGGAGAACCAGGTCGACCAGCTCCAGCGGATGCAGCCGATGCCCTACACCGCCGACGAGGCGGAGATGACCATCCAGAAGGCGCTCGCCTGGCGCTCGATGCACAGCCAGGGCCGCGGCCTGTTCTCGGTGCTCTACGAGCACCTCGACGACATCGAGACCCGTGCGGTCCGCGAGGGCGAGTTCGTCTGCAACATCATCGTCGGCTGGAACTTCGGCGACGGGCACCTGCACGACGAGCGCCTCGTCGCCGCGATCCAGAAGCGCCTCGGCCTCGCGCCGGGCGACCTCGTGGTGGCCTACTGCGAGTCCCAGGCGACGCCCTGGAAGACCTCGCGGCCCCAGCAGTACCGCGTCATCGACGCCGCGCTCGGCGTCGTCGAGCGCGGCAGCTGGGACGTGCGCGACTGCGTCAAGGAGCAGCCGTGGCTGCCCAACGGCCCGGTGCCGCTCCAGGTGAGCTGGACCGCGGACGGCTATCGCCGGCAGAGCACCCTCACCGGCGGGAAGGATCCCGTGTCGTGACCACCGCCGTCGTGGTCGGCAGCGGACCCAACGGGCTGGCCGGAGCGATCCGGCTCGCCCAGGCGGGGCTGTCGGTGACCGTCCTCGAGGCGCACGAGCGCCCCGGGGGCGGGACCCGGACCAGCGAGCTCACGCTCCCCGGGCTGCTCCACGACGACTGCGCGGCCTTCCACCCGACGGGCGTCGCCTCCCCCTTCTTCAGCTCGCTCGGGCTGGAGGAGCACGGCCTGCGCTGGCGCTGGCCCGAGATCGACCTCGCCCATCCCCTGGACGACGGCCGCGCGGGCTACGCGACCCGCTCGCTCGCGGCGTCCGCCACGGCCTCGCTCGGCGTCGACGCGGCCCGCTGGCAGCGGATCTTAGGGCCGATGGTGCGCCACTTCGACGACCTCGTCGACGAGGTCTTCCAGCCGGTCACGCACCTGCCCCGCCACCCGGTCACCCTCGGCCGGTTCGGTGTCAAGGCACTGCAGCCGGCCACCTGGACGACGGCCCGGTTCCGCGACGACCCCGCCCGGGCGCTGTTCTCGGGCGTCGCCGCCCATGTCTTCGGCCGTCTCGACACACCCCTGTCGGGCTCGGTCGGGCTGATGCTCACCGCCACCGCCCACGCGGTCGGCTGGCCGGTCGCCGAGGGCGGCACGGCCTCGATCACCCGCGCCCTGCTCTCGGTGCTCACCTCGCTCGGCGGCACCGTCCGCACGGGGGTCCGGGTGACCTCGCTCGACCAGGTCCGCGAGCTGACCGGCGGCGCCGCACCGGACGTCGTACTGCTGGACACGGCGCCGGCCGGCGTCCTCGACATCGTCGGCGACCGCCTGCCCCCGCGCGTGCGCCGCGCGCTCGCCCGCTACACCTACGGCCCCGCCGCCTTCAAGGTCGACCTCGCGATCGAGGGCGACATCCCCTGGACCAACGAGGCCTGCCGCCGGGCCGGCACCCTCCACCTCGGCGGCACCGCCGAGGAGGTCGCCGCGATCGAGGCCGCCACCGTGCGCGGCGAGATGCCCGAGCGGCCGTTCGTGCTGCTCGGCCAGCAGTACCTCGCCGATCCCTCCCGCTCCTCCGGCACGACCCACCCCGTCTACGCCTACGCGTACGTCCCCCACGGCTACGACGGCGACGCGACCGAGGCCGTCCTGAGCCAGGTCGAGCGGTTCGCGCCCGGCTTCCGCGAACGCGTCCTCGCCGTGGCTCCCCGCGGTCCGGCCGCGCTGGAGGCCTACAACGCCAACTACGTCGGCGGCGACATCAGCGCCGGTGCCAACACCGCGCGCCAGGTCGCCTTCCGGCCGCGGATCGCGCTCTCCCCCTACGAGCTGGGCGTCCCGGGCGTCTACCTGTGCTCCGCGGCGACCCCGCCGGGCGCGGGCGTGCACGGGATGGGCGGCTTCCACGCGGCCGAGACCGCGCTGGCGCGGCTGCGCTGAGGCGGCTCAGACCGCCCGGACCACGCTCAGCGCCCGGGCGACGCGCTCCGGGTCGTCGTGCTCGAGCCAGGTGATGCGGGGGTCGTTGCGCCACCAGGCCATCTGGCGCCGGGCGAACTGGCGCGTCGCGATCACCGTCTTGTCGATGGCCTCGGCGACCGACATCTCCCCCGCGAGCACCGCCGCCGCCTGCCGGTAGCCGATCGCGGCCGCCGCGGTCCGGCTCTCCGCCAGGCCCTCGGCCAGCAGGCGCTCGACCTCGTCGAGCAGCCCGTCGTCGAACATCGTCCGCACCCGCAGCACGATCCGCTCCTCCAGGACGTCGCGGTCGATCGCGACGCCGAGCTGGACGGTGCGCGGGTCGGCGTACTCCTGGACGGGGAGGTGGGCGCTGAACGGCTCCCCGGTGATCTCGATGACCTCCAGCGCCCGGACGACGCGGCGCCCGTTCTCGACCTCGATCCGCTCCGCCGCCGGCGGGTCGAGCGTCCGCAGCCGCGCGTGCAGGGTCGCGCTGCCGACCTCGTCGAGCTCGGCCTCCAGCCGCGCCCGGACGGCCGGGTCGGTGCCGGGAAAGTCGAAGCGGTCGAGGATCGCCCGCGTGTAGAGCGCGGACCCGCCCACCAGGACGGGCGTCGCGCCCCGTGCGCGCAGCGCGGCGATCGCCGTCCGCGCCCATCCCTGGAACTCCGCGACCGTGGCCGGGTCGCGGACCTGGAGCGTGTCGAGCAGGTGGTGCGGAATGCCGCGCCGCTCGGCGGGCGGTAGCTTCGCCGTACCGATGTCCATGCCGCGGTAGACCTGCATGGCGTCGGTGTTGACGATCTCTCCCCCCAGCGCCTCGGCGAGGTCGAGCGAGAGCGCCGTCTTGCCGCTGGCCGTGGGGCCGACGATCGCCACGATGGGGGTCGCGGGCGGGGTCGGGCTCATCGGCATGGGATTAGTGTGGCAATGACCCACTCGGGAGCCACCCCGGGCCACGACGCGAGGAGACCGCCATGGGATTCATGGACAAGCTGAAGGGCGCGAAGGACACCGTCACCGACAAGGTCGGCGACGCGGTCGACAAGCACGGCGACAAGATCGAGTCCGGGCTCGACAAGGCCGCCGACTTCGTCGACGACAAGACCAAGGGCAAGTACCACGACAAGATCGAGTCGGCCACCGACAAGGCCAAGGACGCGCTCGGCAAGCGGGGCGAGGACGACACCCCCGCGTGAGACCGATCCTCTAAGGTGACACCGGTGGCTCAGGTCGGGTCGCCGGACACTCACCTTTGGGGGTTTCTCGTGGGCTTTCTCGATGACGCCAAGGACAAGCTGAGCGACGCGGTCGACAGCCAGGGCGACAAGATCGGCGACGCGGTCGACAAGGCTGCCGACTTCGCCTCCGACAAAACGGGCGGCAAGTTCGACGACAAGATCGACCTCGGCGCCGACAAGGCCAAGGACGCGCTCGACAGCCTCGACGGCAAGAACGACGACATCAGCTGATCGTCCCCACCGACGACCGGCAGAGAGCACCTCGGTGACCGTTCAGGACCCCGCCACCGGCAAGACCCGATTCGTGGTGGTTCCCGCCTCCTACGTCTTCCTCCTCCGCGAGGACCCGGACGACACGGACGGCACGGGCACCGAGGTGCTCCTCCAATTGCGCCAGAACACCGGCTACATGGACGGCCACTGGGCCGCCGCCGCGGCCGGCCACGTCGAGCGCGGCGAGACCGCCGAGACCGCCGCCCACCGCGAGGCCCTCGAAGAGGTGGGCGTCACCGGACTCGACCTCGTGTTCGCCACCGCGATGCAGCGCACGGCCCACGACCTGCCCATCGACGAGCGCATCGACTTCTTCTTCACCGCCCGCTCCTGGTCCGGCGAGCCGCGGATCGTCGAGCCGGCCAAGTGCGCGGACCTGCGCTGGTTCCCGCTCTCCGCGCTGCCCGACCCGCTCGTCCCGCACGAGGCGGTCGTGCTCGCCGGCCTGCGCCGCGGCGACCTGCCGGCGCTCTCGCACCACGGCTTCTGACGGCTCCTGCCCGACTGGGATCCGCGCGAGCGGATACCTCTCCTCCAGGGCGTGTCTCCCAAGTCCGCGCCGTCGCGAGCGGTGTTTGCGGCCGATCTGGCAAGGCGGAGCAGTGAAGGCGGGCCGGAGGCCCGTCGAGTCTGCGACAACGCCGCCAGATCGAGTCGCAAACACCGCGCAGCAGGCGGGGACTTGGGAGACACGCCCTAGGTGCTCCAAGAGAGGAAGTCATGGACGAGAAGCTGCCACCGCGCCCCGAACCCGCGACCGAGCCTCCCGAGCCTCCTCCCGGCGGGCCGAACCGGATCGAGGGCGTCGGCGGGGACGGCGCCTTCAGCACCGAGTCGCGCGACCTCGACCTCGACCTCGACCTCGATCTCGGCCTCGACGACCAGCGCCGCTCCGAGACGGCTCCGGACGAGGAGTCACCCGCGTAGGAGCCGGGTCTCCAGCCGGGTCTCGACCGCGCCGCCCGCCGCACCCCGCTCGACGAAATACGCCGCCTTGCCGGCCTGCTCCGTCAGCGCCTCGACCAGCTCGGTCCCGCGGTAGTGCAGGCCGACGCCGTCATCGGTCGCGTAGCCGGCCGGCAGCACGCCGTCACCGATCAGCTGCTGGAACAGCGGGCGCCGCTGCTCCTCGGAGTCGTAGTGCACGCCGTTGGAGTAGGGCACCAGCCCGAGCCCGTTGGTGATCGGGCGCAGGTCCGGCCCGAACGAGTCCGTCGTGCCGCCGGAGTGCCAGCAGATCGATCCGGCCGAGACCCCGGTCAGCACCACGCCGGCCTCCCATGCCTCGCGCATCGCGGCGCCGACGCCGTGCAGCTCCCACATCGCCAGCAGGCCCGCGACGCTGCCGCCCCACACCCAGATGACGTCCTGGGCGAGCAGGTGCGCCCGGACGTCGGCCACGTTGGGCATCGTGAAGAGCGAGAGGTGGTTGCCGTGGAAGCCCGCCTCCTGTGCCATGTCGTAGAAGTCGCGCAGCACCGCGGGCTGGTCGCCGCACGCGGTCGCGAGGAAGCAGACCCGCGGCGCCCGGCCCTCGACGCCGGCCAGGTCGACGGCGTACCGGGTCAGGGGGCCGACGGACCAGCGGTTGCGGGCGCTGGGGACCACACCCCCGGAGGTCGCGAGGATGGTCGGCGCGTCGGCGGGCACGTCGTACCGCCTCAGCCGCAGACGGGGGCGTCCGGCAGCGGCGCGGGGACGCCGATCGACGGCATCCCCAGCCCGACCCCGGCGGAGGCGGGCGCGGGCGCCGTCGTACGGCGCTCCCACGCGTCGCCCGAGCGGGTACGACGCAGCGCGCGTACCGGACCGTCGGCGACCAGGTGGTGCGGCGCGGCATAGGTCACCTGGACCGTCACCATGTCGCCGGGCCGCGGCACGCCCTCGACCTGCGAGAAGTCGGCCTCGAAGTGCACGAGCCGGTTGTCGGGCGCGCGCCCGGACAGCCGGTGGGTGGCGGCGTCCTTGCGCCCCTCGCCCTCGGAGACCATGAGCTCGAGCTCGCGCCCGACGATGCGCTTGTTCTCGTCCCAGGTGATCTCGTTGACCAGCTCGACGAGCCGGTTGTAGCGGTCGGTGACGTCGGCCTGGGCGACCTGGTCGGGCAGGGTCGCGGCCGGCGTACCGGGGCGCTTGGAGTACTGGAAGGTGAACGCCCCCGAGAACCGCGCCTCCCGAACGACCTTGAGGGTCTCCTGGAAGTCCTCCTCGGTCTCGCCCGGGAAGCCGACGATGATGTCGGTGGTGATCGCCGCGTCCGGAAGCGCGGCACGGACCCGGTCGATGATGCCGAGGAACTTCTCCTGGCGGTAGGACCGGCGCATGTCCTTGAGGACCTTGGACGAGCCGGACTGCAGCGGCATGTGCAGGCTCGGCATCACGTTGTGCGTCTCGGCCATCGCCTCGATGACGTCGTCGGTGAACTCGGCCGGGTGCGGGCTCGTGAACCGCACCCGCTCCAGCCCCTCGATCGCGCCACAGGCCCGCAGCAGCTTGGAGAACGCCTGCCGGTCACCGAACTCCACGCCGTAGGCGTTGACGTTCTGGCCCAGCAGCGTGACCTCGGAGACCCCCTCGGCGACGAGCGCCTCGATCTCGGCCAGGATCTCGCCCGGCCGCCGGTCCTTCTCCTTGCCCCGCAGGCTCGGCACGATGCAGAACGTGCACGTGTTGTTGCACCCCACGCTCACCGACACCCACGCGGCGTACGCCGACTCGCGCTTGGTCGGCAGCGTCGACGGGAACACGTCGAGCGACTCGAGGATCTCGACCTGCGCCTCCTCCTGCACCCGCGCCCGGTCGAGGAGCGCCGGCAGGGAGCCGATGTTGTGGGTCCCGAAGACCACGTCGACCCACGGCGCCCGCTTGACCACGGTGTCGCGGTCCTTCTGCGCCATGCAGCCCCCGACCGCGATCTGCATCCCGGGCCGCTTCGCCTTGATCGGCGCCAGGTGCCCGAGGTTGCCGTAGAGGCGGTTGTCCGCGTTCTCCCGCACCGCGCAGGTGTTGAACACGACGACGTCCGCCTGCTCCCCCTCGGGGGCCGCGGCGTAGCCGGCGTCCTCGAGCAGGCCCGAGAGGCGCTCGGAGTCGTGCACGTTCATCTGGCACCCGTAGGTGCGGACCTCGTAGGTGCGGGGCTGGGCTGCAGTGCTCATGACCGCTCAAGGGTACGGCGGCTGGCGGTTCATCGGAGAAACCAGACGAACACTCATGACCACCAGCAAGCTCGGCGCAACCGTCCGCGATCGACCCGTTGCGCCGTCGCTCGGGAGGATGGGCTCCGGCAGTCGACCGTCCAGAGGTGACGCACGGCAGTGAGCCACCCTGGCCTGTTTCGCCGGCCCGACCCTTGCCGTCACGCAGCGCCCCAACAGCGACCGCGTGGCAGAAGCCCAAGCCTCAGTCGTCGACAGCAACCAAGTCGACCCAGACGCGCTCCAACCCTGTCGGATCGGCGTCGTCGGTCGACACGATGACGCGAGTTCGGAGGCTCGGCGAAGGGACCACCACCATGCCGTCAGCGTCTCCGACAGCGACGGTCTCGTCAGATGTCGCGACGATCGTGTCGCACAGGATGTGCCGGTCCGTGCCTTCTTCTTGCACCAACGACCGCACGTACAGCGTCGCCGTAGCCCATTCACCCTCGAACTTCTCGGCCTCGATGTCCTGAGCGTGTCGGACGCTCAGTGCGATGACGTCTCGACCAGCCGCGATGAGGTGCCCGCCGAAGTCGGTCGGAACCTCAGCGACGGGGTTTCCCACCACCGCGACGCCCCAGTGCCATGGGCGCGTCAAGGTCACCTCAGCAAGCGGCTGCAAGTGGAGTCCAGCAGAGTGGTGTACGACGGACCTGAGTGAGCGCGTGCCTCCAACGTAGGCGCGGCCACCGGGTGGATCCTTCGAGTGATCTGCGAAAACCGACTCGAAGAAGGACCACGACGATGACCGCTGGACCCAGTATCGACCCTGCACAGTTCCTGAACGAGCAGCTGTCCCAGGCCAGTCCTGATCTGATGCGGGACCTGCTCACCACGTTCGTCAATGCGCTGCTCTCGGCGCAGGCCGACGCGGTGTGCGGCGCCGGCTACGGCGAACGCAGCATGGAGCGCGTCAACTCCCGCAACGGCTACCGGCACCGCGACCTCGACACCCGCGTCGGCACTCTGGACGTCGCGGTTCCCAAGCTGCGCACCGGTTCGCTGTACCCCGAGTGGCTGCTGGAGCGCCGCAAGCGAGCAGAGCGGGCACTGACCAGTGTGGTCGCGACCTGTTACCTGCTCGGCGTCTCGACGCGGCGGATGGACAAGCTGGTGCAGACCCTCGGCATCACCGGCCTGTCCAAGAGCCAGGTCTCGGTGATGGCCAAGGAACTCGACGAGCACGTCGAGCAGTTCCGCACCCGACGGCTGGAGGAGGCCGGGCCGTTCACCTTCGTGGCCGCCGACGCGTTGGTGCTCAAGGTCCGCGAAGGTGGCCGGGTGGTGCCGGTCCACGTGCTGGTCGCCACCGGCGTCAACGCCGACGGGCACCGCGAGATCCTCGGCGTGCAGGTCACCAGCAGCGAGGACGGCGCCGGGTGGCTGGCCTTCTGGAGGGATCTGACCGCCCGCGGCCTGGCCGGGGTCAAGCTCGTCACCAGCGACGCCCACGCCGGGCTGGTGGCCGCGATCGGCGCCACGTTGCCCGGCGCCTCGTGGCAGCGCTGCCGAACCCACTACGCGGCGAACCTGATGTCGGCGACGCCGAAGTCCTCGTGGGGCTGGGTCAAGGCGCTGCTGCACTCGATCTACGACCAGCCCGACGCCGACGCTGTCCACGCCCAGTTCGACCGGGTCGTCGACGCCCTGGCCGAGAAGCTCCCCAAGGTGGCCGAGCATCTGGAGGACGCTCGTGCCGACATCCTCGCCTTCACCGCGTTCCCGAAGGAGATCTGGCGCCAGATCTGGTCCAACAACCCCAACGAGCGCCTCAACCGCGAGATCCGCAGGCGAACCGACGTGGTCGGGATCTTTCCCGACCGGGCCAGCATCATCCGGCTCGTCGGCGCCGTCCTGGCCGAGCAGCACGACGAGTGGGCCGAAGGCCGCCGCTACCTCGGACTCGACGTCCTCGCCCGCGCCCAGGCCGTCGACACCTGCGTCGTCGAGGAGGTGACCGAACCCGAACTCCAGGCCCTCACAGCCTGACCGACACGCCCAACCGAGGGATCAACCTCGTACACCACCCCAGCGGACTTGACCCGGCTGCATGGGACACAGCGTATTGAGTTCTTTCGCAGCGACCTGGTCCCGTGACCCTTCCTACCAGCGAATCTCCACGTTCACCGCGCGGCAGTCGTGCCCCGAAGTGACGCCCGCAGGGCGAGCGCTCCTCGGGCACCCGCAGGTGGGGACCTCGTTGGGGTAGGGCTCAGACCTACGAGGAGTGCGAGCGCGGGGGTTCATCGGGGAAACCGGAGCGTCGCCCGCTCGGCCCCGCCCAGTAAGGTCGGGCCCATGCCCGACACCGCGTCCCCCGGCTTCGTCGCCCGCCACAACCAGGTGGTCGGCAGCATCCTCAGCATCGTGGCGCTGCTGGCGTCGGTCGGCATGGGCGCGGGCCTGATGTTCGGCACCGAGACCCGCGGCGTCTCCGCGATCCTCACGGTGCTCACCGTCGCGGGCGGCGCGTTCACGCTCCTGCTCCTCGGCATCGGCGCCACGCTGCGCGCGATCACCCCGGCCGAGCAATGGGAGGGCGAGGAGGACGACTGGCGCCGAAGCATGGGCCTGCCGGCCCTCGCCGACGCCCCGCCCAGCTCGGGCAACCGCCGCGTCGCGCTGTACGCCGTCCTGGCGATCCTGGTCGGGCTGACGCTGAGCGTCGTCCCCGACATCCTCTGACCCTCCGCTGAGGGGACGACCCGGGATCTTTACCTTCCCGGGTCCCGCGGCAACGCCGCGCAGAGCTAGTTGAAACCTTGACGAAACCTTGGGTGACGAGGGTCGTCGGACGCCGTGTCACCTCGGTGACGACCGGGACGGCCGAATCGCGTTCCCGAGCTGAGAGTCCCCCCATGTCACCCTCCTCCCGTCGACCCTGCCGTCGACCCGGGCGGTCGGCCCTCGCGGCCGTCCTCGCCCTCCCGTTCTCCCTCGCCCTCCTCGCACCCCTGCCCGGGGTCACTCCGTCGGCGGGCGCCGCCCCCGGCGCGATCGCGGCCGGCGACGACTGGTCCGTCACCACCGTGCCGGGCGGCTACGAGGTCACCGTCGAGCTCGATCGGTCGCTGCCGATCGTCTCGGACGCGCCGACCATCGAGGTGGACGGTGCCTCGATCGGCGTCGCCACCGAGTCCCCCGACGGCCGTTCGCTGAGCGTCTTCACCGCGGACCCGTCGGTCGCCGACGCCCACAGTGTCGAGGCCGGATGGGCGAGCCGCGACGCGACCGCGCCTGCGGCGCGCAGCGCGGCGGTGGCTCCCGAGGCGAGCACGGCGGAGGCCCTCGCTGCCGATCCGTCAGCACCGGGCCCGGCCACCTTCACCGAGTCCATCTACAAGTTCGGTGACCAGAGCGTCGACCTGGCCGCGATCGGCGGCATCCGGGGCGAGATGGAGGGCAAGCTCTACCTGCCCGACACCCCCGGCAAGCGCCCCGTCGTCCTGCTCCTCCACGGCCGGCACGGCTACTGCTACGGCTCCGGCGCGGCCAACCCGGCGCGCTGGCCCTGCTCGGCCACCCAGCGCTCGATCCCCAGCTACCTCGGGTACGACGGCACCGCGCGGGCCCTCGCCAGCCACGGCTACGCCGTCGTCTCGATCTCCGCCAACGCCATCAACGCCAACGACAACCAGCTCGCGGCCGACCAGGGCGCCCAGGCCCGTGGCCGCCTGGTGCTCGACACCCTCGACCTGCTCGCCGACGCGAACGCCGGCAAGCCGGTCCGGCTCCACGACGACGCCACCGACACCGACGTCACGCTCGACGAGGCTCTCGACCGCGGCACGGTCGCGCTGGCCGAGCGTGCCGACGGGTTCGTCACCCCGCCGGAACCGCTGGACGACATCGCGGCCGCCGACCTCGTCGGGCGCCTCGACCTCGACCAGGTCGGCCTGATGGGACACTCGCGCGGCGGCGAGGGCGTCACCTACGCGGCGACCCTCAACACCCTGCGGGCGCACCCGTTCGGCCTGCGCTCGGTGCTTCCCCTCGCCCCGGTCGACTTCGCCCGGATGACCGTGCCCGGCGTCGCGATGAATGTCGTCCTCCCCTACTGCGACGGCGACGTGTCCAACCAGCAGGGCCAGCACATGCTGGACGACTCGCGCTACGCCTTCGGCGACGACTCGCTGCGCACCGGCACCTGGGTGATGGGCGCGAACCACAACTTCTACAACACCGTCTGGACGCCGGGCGTCTACCTCAACTCGGTCAGCGACGACTGGAGCAGCAGCACCGCGCGGCGTACCGAGCCGGTCTGCGGCACCGACCCCTCCGTCGCGGGCAGCTCGATCCGGATGACCGCAGCCGAGCAGTACCGCCAGGGCAGCGTCTACATGGCCGCCTGGTTCCGGCTCACGGTCGGCGGGGAGACCGCGTTCCTGCCGATGTTCGACGGCACCGGCGCCGTGCCTGAGGTGCTCGACGGAGAGGACGTCCGCACCCAGGCCACGGCCCCGTCGTCCGCGCGCACCACGGTGGCGTCGTTCGAGTCGACCAGCTCGCTGATCCGCACCTCCGGCGCGGCCACGGCGACGGTGTGCGCGAGCCTCGCCGGACGCACGGTCGCGCAGGCGCTGCCGGCCTGCGCCAGCACGTCGATGGCCTCGGCCACGGTCCCCCACTGGACGCCGGCGAGCAACGGCGGCAACGTCCCGGCCACGCCGCTCACCCAGCTCGGCTGGACCGGGTCGAGCGACGAGCTGCGGGTCGCGGTACCGACCGCGCGCCGCAACGTGTCCGGCTTCGAGCGCCTGTCGGTCAAGCTCGCGGCCGCCGAGAGCGTCGCCGTCGACACCGACCTGACCCTCAGCGTGATCGACGGCAAGGGCGCCACCTGGAGCTCGCTCGTGTCGGCGATCAACCCGCAGGCCCTGCGCCGGCTGCCGTCCTCGGCAACGAGCACCAGCGCCTCGACGCTGAAGAAGGTCGTCCTCCAGCAGGTCGTCGTCCCGGTCACCGACCTCACCGCGGCCGGCCTCGACCTGAGCGACGTCCGGGAGGTCCGCTTCGCCGGCGCGCCGGCGAGCGACGGGAGCACCGCCGGGGCGGCCTATCTCTCCGACCTGGCGTTCGAGCGCTCGGCCGTCGGAACGCCCGCTGTCGGAACGGCACCGGTCCTCGGCGTCTACGCGCCCTACGTCGACGAGGGCAACGGCCCCGGCACGTACGACATCGCGGTCACGCTCGACAAGCCCGCCGACCGGCGCGTCACGGGGTACGCCTCACTCCTGGGCTCGACGTCGAGCCGGGCCGGCGCCGCCATGGAGAAGGTCGTCTTCGAGCCCGGTGAGACCTGCAAGGTCGTCACCGCGACGCTCAACGGGGACCTGCTGCCGAGCGCGACCAACGGCACGAGTCTCAAGGCGAGCGTGATCAACACCCAGGGCGGTGTGATGGGACCGGACGCCGTCGTGTTCACGACCATCCGTGAGGACGACGGGGTCACCTCGGGCACCGCGCTCCCGCCGTACGGCGTCCCGGGCGACGTGTGCGCGGAGCACGCCTCGCTCGGCACCGTCGGCACGGTCACGGCCAGCGATCCCACCCCCGTCCCCGGCGACACCATCACGCTGACGGCCGGGGGCTTCCGGGCCGGCGAGTCGGTGACCTTCACCCCCGACGGCATCGCACCGGTCTCCGCCGTTGCCGACGGGACCGGGCTGGCCAGCGCCGGGCTCACCATCCCCGCGGACGTAGTGCGCGGCACGATCGCCGTCACGGCCCGCGCCGCCGCGACCGGCCTCGAGGCCGAGGGTGAGCTCGCCGCCCTCGACGCGACCAGCACCACACTGACCTGGTCCCCGGACGAGGTCGCCGTCAACAAGCCGTTCGACCTGGTCGCGACCGTGGCGGGGCCGGACACCTCCGGTCGCGTGGAGTTCCTCGACGGCGCGACCACACTCGGCTGGGCCGATGTCATCGACGGGATCGCCACCCTGCCGCTGAGCGGCCTCAAGGCCGGCACGCACCATCTGAGCGCCGTCTTCGCGCAGACGACGACCGCGCAGGCGTCGACGTCCAACGTGATCACGTTCGCGCTCAGCCGCGGTCAGTCCGCGATCGCGCTGTCGCTCTCGGCAGGCACCGCGGCCTACGGCACCCCCGCAACGGCCACCGTCGCCGTCCCCGGTGGTACGGGCGGCACGGTCGAGATCGCCATCGACGGCGCCGCCCGGACCTACCCGGTCCCGGCCGCCGGAGAGGTCACCCTCACCCTGCCTGCGACCCTCGGCGTCGGCGAGCACCGCGTGACCGCAGCGTTCTCCGGCACCGACGAGCTCGCGGCGAGCGGCCCGATCACGGCGACCTACCGGGTCACCCGGGCGAGCCTGACCCTGAGCACCACCGCCAAGGCGAAGGTCAGGCGCGGCGCGAAGCTGCCGGTCCGGGTCCGCGTCTCCGGCGTCATCGCCGGTACGCCGGTCGCCGGTCCGGCGCAGGTCCAGGTCGCGGTCGGTAGCGGCCGCTACCGGACCGTGGCGCGGGTGCCGCTCACCCGCGGCGACACGACGATCAAGGTGCGTGCGCCGAAGTCGCGCAAGGCGGCCTACCTGCGGGTGCGCACCGTGGTGCCCGGCGGTACGACGTACGCGCCGGCGGTGTCGCCGGTGACGGTGGTGGTGCTGCGCTGATCGCGCCGTCCTGAGCGGTCCTCAGGAAGTACGGACGGGGGGGGGGGGGGGGCCCCCCCCCCCCCCGCCCCGGGGGGGGGGGGGGGCCGTCTCGTCGTTCTGCCCTCGCGGTCACTTCTTCTTGCTGGTCACCCACAGGTTGATGACGCCCTCGATGACGACCGTGCCGTCGTCGCGCACGCCCTTGACCCGGACCGGCAGGTCGCCCTCGGCGGTGTCCCACTGCTCCTGGTCGGTCTCGGCCGTGCAGGTGATGTCGCTCGTCGCCTTGGCGGTGTAGGCGACCTCCATCCCCTTGGGGATCCACCGCTTGTCGCGCGGGATCGTCGCCTCCGCGAGCGCACCCATCGCCATCTCGAGGCCGTTGCACAGCGCGATCGCGTGCACCGTGCCGATGTGGTTCTGCACCCGGCGGCGCTTGGGGATGACGACCTCGGCGTAGTTGGGCCGCAGCTCGGTCACCCGCGGGTGGATCGTGGCGAAGTACGGCGCCTTCTGGCTGAACGCGAACGAGAACACCCGCTTGCCGAGGGTGCCGCCGACGACGGGCAGGCTCGTGGTGGTCTTCCAGAGGCTGTGGACCTGGGTCATGGACCCGAGGCTACTCGTCGGTAACAATGCCCGGCAAGGTGATCCCGGCTACGCCGCTAGGCGGGACCAGCAGCCGGGGCCAGCAGCTCGACCCGGTTGCCCGCTCCGTCGAAGGCGTGGCAGCGCTCGTGGCCCGCGAAGGTGTGCCGCTCGGTCCAGTCGACCGCGAAGCCGAGCCCGGCCAACCGGGCGCCCGCCTCGTCGAGCGCCGCGACCGCGTCGAGGAGCAGCGCCGGGTGCGCCTTGCGGGCGGGCGCGAAGGGCTCCTCGACGCCGATGTGGAGCTCGGCCGTGACCGCGCCCCGGTCGTCGTACGCACGGAACCAGCAGCCGCCGCGTCCGGCGAGCGCGTCCGGCTTGGGCACCTCGACCAGGCCCAGACCCGTGCCGTAGAAGCGGCGAGCCTCGTCCTCTCCCCCGCGCGGGCACGCGACCTGGACGTGGTGCAGCCTCATCGCGGCCTCCGCGCCACGACGAAGATCCGCCGGAACGGCAGCACCACACCGCGCCCGTCGTCGGCGTACGCCGCCCGCAGGCGCCGCTTGAGCTCGTCCTCGAAGCCCGGGCGCAGGTCGTCGGGCAGCGCCTGGAGCGTCGGGCGCGCGCCCGTCCCGGAGACCCAGGTGAAGACCGGGTCCGGGCCGTGCAGCACGTGGAGGTACGTCGTCTCCCACGCGTCGACCTCGCAGCCGAGGTCCTGCAGCGCCCGCAGGTACGTCGCCGGGTCGTGCGAGCTCGGGACCGCGACGCCGTGCAGGTGGGCGGCGTACGGCTCCTCGCCGGCGAGCTCGTCGCGCAGCGTGTGGCTCGGCTCGCCGAAGTTGCCGGGCACCTGGAAGGCCAGCCAGCCGCCCGGCGCGACCGCGCGCACCAGGCCCGGCAGCAGGTCGAGGTGGCCGGGCACCCACTGGAGCATCGCGTTGGACACGAGGACGTCGACGCCGCCCTCCGGCGCGCTCGCCAGCCAGTCGCGCACGTCGCCCTGGACGAACGTGATCCGCTCGGCGGCCTTTGTGTCGGAGGCTGCGCGCACCATGGCGGCACTGGAATCGATGCCGGTGATCGCAGCGGCCGGCCAGCGATCAGCGAGGAGGGAGGTGAGGTTGCCAGGACCACAACCGAGATCGACCACGACCCGAGGGTCGAGCGCGTCCACGCGACCGACGAGATCGACGAACGGCCGGCCCCGTTCGCCGGCATAGGCGAGGTAGCGCTGCGGATCCCACACGGGACCGGTGGCGGCGCTCATCGGGCGACCTCCGCTCGCTCGGCGACGAACTCCAGCACGAGGGCGTTCACCGCGGCGGGCCGTTCGAGCTGGAGGAAGTGCCCGGCGTCGTCGACCACTGCGACCCGGCTGCTCGCGGGGAGCCGGTCGCCGATGCGGGCCGCCCAGCGGGCGTCGAGGCAGCCGTCGTCGGCGCCGTGGAGGTAGAGCAGCGGTACGCGCGGCGGGCCGACCCAGTCGCGGGCCAGCGGTCGGTAGCGCGCGGGCAGCCGCCGGAGGCGGGGCTGCGCGCGGTAGTAGCCGAGCGCCGCTGCCTTGCGGGCGTCGTCGGGCAGCGCGGCGGCGAGGTGCGCCAGGTCGGTGGTCGCGTCGTAGCCGGGCGACCACCGCCGCCACAGGTGCGCGACGAGGCGGTCGAACGCGCGCTCGGGCAGGCGCGGGAGCTGGTTGAAGAGCGTGTACCAGCTCAGCGCGGCCTGTCGCGGCAGGATCCGCAGCCAGTGGATCGCGTCGTCGCGGCGCGGGTTCATCGCGGCGATCGGCGGGACCGACAGCGCCACGACGGCGCCGAACGGGTTCGCCTCGGACGCGGCGATGCCGTTGGCGGTGATCGCGCCCCAGTCGTGACCGACCAGCACCGCGCGGTCGTCGCCGCCGAGCGCGCGGTGCAGGCCGAGCGCGTCGTCCATGAGGGCCGGCACGTGGTAGCTGCCGTCGGCCGGGAGGTCGCTGGGCGCATAGCCGCGGGTGAACGGCGCGACCACGCGGTAGCCCGCCTCGGCGAGCGCGGGGGCGAGGTGGCGCCAGGTGTGGGCGGTGTCCGGGAAGCCGTGCAGGAGCAGGGCCAGCGGCCGTCGTACGTCATCGGGGTCGCCCCAGGTCAGGCTGGCCAGGGTGACCGGTTCGAGGGCGGTGCGGTGCTCGGTCATGGGGCGAGCGTACGTCCGATTTATCTTGACATCAAGATTCTCGACCCACCCGCTACACTGCGGTCATGGCGGAGCGGGACGAGGTCGACTCCCTGATCGAGGCGTGGGCGCGCGAGCGCAGCGACCTCGATCTGGCACCGGTCGCCGTCTTCAGCCGGATCGCGCGGGTCTCCCACCACGTCGACAAGGCGCGCCGGCACGCGTTCACCACCCACGACATCGAGCCCTGGGAGTTCGACGTGCTCGCCGCCCTGCGCCGCGCCGGGTCGCCGTACGAGCTCTCGCCGGGGCGGCTGCTGCGCGAGACGCTGGTGACCAGCGGGACGATGACCAACCGGGTCGACCGGCTGACCACCCGCGGCCTGGTCGAGCGCCATCCGGACCCCTCCGACCGCCGCGGCGTCCTCGTCCGGCTCACCCCCGAGGGCAAGGACGCCGTCGACGGCGCGTTCGCGGCCCTCCTCGACGCGGAGCGCGAGCTCCTCACCGGCCTGTCCGCGGACGACCAGGCCGAGCTCGCGGGCCTGCTGCGGCGGCTGCTGCTGCCCTTCGCGGGCTGACGTCGTGCCGCGCCTGCGCAGCGACCTGGGGATCGTGCTGCTGTCCGTCGTGATCGCGGCGGTCGTCGTGCTCGCCCAGATCCCCGGCGTGGCCGGCACGATCGGCGCGGCGACGCTCCCCTGGGCCGGCTTCCTGCTGGTCCCCCTGGTCCTGCTCGCGCTCCTGCGCCGGTCCTGGTCGTCGCTGGCCGCGCCGGTCGCGCTCGTCCTCTGGGCGGTCGCGCTCGCGCCCGTGCTGCCGGCCGTCCTGTCCTCGCCGCCGGACGCCGACGGCACCCCGGTCACCTTCGCGAGCCAGAACGTCGAGGCTCGATCAGGCACCTCCGCCGAGTCGGCCCGCACCCTCGCCGGACTCGACAGCGACGTCATCGCCCTCACCGAGATGGACGCCTCCGCCCGCGCCGAGGCGGCCGAGGCCCTGGCGACGTCGCACCCCTACACCTACACCGCCGGCACGGTCGGCCTCTGGAGCGTCTACCCCCTCAGCAACACCGAGGGCCTCACCCTCGGGCTGTCCTGGAAGCGCGCCCTGCGCGCGGACGTCGCCGCCCCCGGCGGCAGGGTCCGGGTCTATGTCGTCCACGCCGCCTCGGTCCGTCCGGGCCAGCAGGCCGGGCGCGACTCCATGCTCAGCAACCTGGCCGACCTCATCGACGCCGACGACTCCCCGCGCCTGGTCGCGATGGGCGACTTCAACGCGGCGACGACGGACCCGGCGCTCAAGGGCGTCCGCCGGAACCTGTCCGAGCCGCGCTCGACCGGGCTGTCGTTCGGGTTCACCTGGCCCGCCCGGTTCCCGCTGGTGCGGATCGACCACATCTTCGAGCGCGGCCTGACCGTCCTCGAGACCCGGGTCGCCAAGGCCGGGTCCAGCGACCACCGCGCGGTGCTCGCCACGTTCGACGACTAGTCGAGCAGTTCGGCGGCCTGGAGCCACTCGAGCTCGGCCGCCTCCTTCTCCTCCTGGAGCGCGGCGAGCTCGGTACCGAGCGTGGTCAGCCGCTCCGGGTCCGTCGCGTGCGCGACGAGCGCGGCGGTCAGCTCGGCCTCCTGGGCGGAGAGCCGCTCGAGGACCTTGTCGAGGCGGGCGACGGTCTTCTTCGCCGCGCGCTCCTCGGCCGATCCGGCCCGCGCCTTGGGCGGAGTCGCCACGGCCGCCACGGCCGCTGCGGCCGCTGCGGCCGGAGCCGGCGCCCGGACCGCGCCCGGAGCCGGGGCGGCGTCGTGCCGCAGCATCTGCCGGCGGCGCTCGAGGTACTCCTCGACCCCGCGCGGCAGCATCGAGACCTGCCCGTCGCCGAGCAGCGCCCAGACCGAGTCGGTGACGCGCTCGAGGAAGTACCGGTCGTGCGAGACCACCACGAGCGTCCCCGGCCAGCCGTCGAGGAAGTCCTCGAGGACGTTCAGGGTCTCGATGTCGAGGTCGTTGGTGGGCTCGTCCAGGAGCAGGACGTTGGGCTCGGTCAGCAGCAGCCGGAGCAGCTGGAACCGGCGGCGCTCGCCTCCGGAGAGGTCGCCGAGGCGGGCGGTGAGCTTGTCGCCGGTGAACCCGAAGCGCTCGAGCATCGAGGTCGCGCTGATCTCGCCGTCGGCGGTCTTGGCGACCCGGCGGATGCCCTCGACGGTGTCGAGGACGCGGGCCTCGGGGTCCTCGAAGTCGACGTCCTGGGAGAGGTGCTGGAGCGCGACTGTACGGCCGTGGCGGACCTTGCCGACCGAGGGCGCGGCCGCGCCGGACAGCAGCGACAGGACGGAGGTCTTGCCGGCGCCGTTGACGCCGACGAGGCCGATCCGGTCGCCGGGGCCCAGGCGCCAGGTCGCGTGGGACAGCAGCTGGCGGGTCCCGCGGGAGAAGTCGACGTCCTCGAGGTCGATGACGTCCTTGCCGAGCCGCTGGGTGGCGAAGCGCTGGAGCTCGAGACGGTCGCGCGGCGGCGGGACGTCCTCGATGAGGGCGTTGGCGGCGTCGATGCGGAACTTCGGCTTGGACGTACGCGCGGGGGCTCCGCGGCGCAGCCAGGCGAGCTCCTTGCGGACGAGGTTCTGCCGGCGTACCTCCGAGGCGGCGGCCTGGCGCTGGCGCTCGGCCTTGGCCAGGACGAAGGCGGCGTAGCCGCCCTCGTAGGTGTCGACGACGCCGTCGTGCACCTCCCAGGTCTGATCGCACACCGCGTCGAGGAACCAGCGGTCGTGGGTGACGACGACGAGCGCGGACGGCCGCGCGGCGAGGTGGGCCGCGAGCCACGCGACGGCCTCGACGTCGAGGTGGTTGGTGGGCTCGTCGAGGATCACGAGGTCGTGGTCGCCGAGGAGCAGCCCGGCCAGCGCGCAGCGGCGGCGCTCGCCGCCGGAGAGGCCGGCCACGGCACGGTCGAGCTCGACCCCCGCCAGCAGGACGTCGACGATCTCGCGCAGCCGGGAGTCCGCGGCCCACTCGTGGTCTGCCATGCCCTGGAGCACGACCTCACGCACCGTGTGGGAGTCCTCGAAGTCGTCGTGCTGGGTCAGCACGCCGATCAGGATGCCGCGCTGGCGCGAGACCCGGCCGGCGTCCGGCTCCTCGGTGCCGGTGAGGATGCGCAGCAGCGTCGTCTTGCCGTCGCCGTTGCGGCCGACGATGCCGATCCGCTCGCCCTCGCCGATACCGAGCGAGACGTCGGTGAGCAGGGGGCGGACGCCGAAGGACTTCGAGATCCGCTCCAGGTTGATCAGGCTGCGGGGCTCAGGCATAGGTCACCACGTGGGCACCGGCGACGGGTCCCGGGGCGAGGGTGCACCGGTAGCCGCGCTCAGTGAGGTCGGCGGCCGCGGCCCGCGCCTCCTCGACGCCCTCGTGGAGCATCAGGAGGGTGGGGCCGGAACCGGAGAGGAGGACGCCGTCCGGGCTGAGGCTGCGCAGGGCCACCTCGACGTCCACGAGGTCGGGGCGCAGGTCGCGCGCGGCGGGC
Organism: Pimelobacter simplex; assembly: GCF_024662235.1. GTDB lineage: Bacteria > Actinomycetota > Actinomycetes > Propionibacteriales > Nocardioidaceae > Nocardioides. Next base: position 6,020,412 of record NZ_CP096276.1, on the reverse strand, counting down.
CAGAGGTCGTTGGCGAGGAGATCGCCGATCTCGTCGGCGTACCCGCCGGCGAGGGCCTCGATCAGCGCCTCGGGGACCGGGGGGTCGGCCGGGGCGTCGGGCGAGAGCTCGTCGAAGTGGCGGTAGACCGCGGGCGTGGAGAGTCCCTCGTCGGAGAGGACGACGACCCACCACACCGAGCTGGTGTCCTCGACGGGCGTGACGAGCTGGCCGTGGCCGGTCCCGAGCGCCGTACCGCCGACGAGCGCGAACGGCACGTCGGAGCCGAGGGTGCCCGCGATGCGGAGCAGGTCGTCGTCGGAGGTCTGCAGGTCCCAGAGCCGGTCGAGCGCGAGGAGCGTCGCGGCGGCGTCGGCCGAGCCGCCGGCCATGCCGCCCATGACCGGGATCCCCTTGGCGATGGTGATCGCGGCCGCGCGGTCGATGCCGTGGTGCGCGGCGAGCGCCCGGCCCGCGCGGATGGCGATGTTGTCGTCGTCGAGGGGTACGCCGGCGACCGGCTCGGCCAGCTCGACCGACCACGTCGCGGCGTCGGTGACCGAGACGTCGTCGTAGAGGCCGACGGCCTGGTAGACGGTCGCCAGGGGGTGCAGCCCGTCGGGACGAGGACTGCCGACACCGAGGTGCAGGTTGATCTTGGCGGGAGCACGCACGGTCACGGCGTCCTGGGTCATCGAGCGGCCTCCGGGGTCTGCTGCAGGGCGACCGCGATCGCCACGAACTGGTCGATCCCGAGAGCCTCGCCGCGGGTGAGGGGGTCGATGCCGGCGGCCCGCAGCGCGGCCTCGGCTGCGTCGGTACTCCCGGCGAGGTCGCGCAGCGCGCCGCGCAGCGCCTTGCGGCGGTGGGCGAAGGCGGCGTCGATGACGGCGAACACGGTCTCGCGGGAGACCTGGTCGGTCGGCGGCTCGCGGTGGGTCCACGCGACCAGGCCGGAGTCGACGTTGGGGGCGGGCCAGAAGACGTTGCGGCCGATCGAGCCGGCCCGGCGTACGTCGGCGTACCAGGCGGCCTTGGCGGACGGGACGCCGTACGTCTTGGAGCCGGGGGGCGCGGCCAGCCGGTCCGCGACCTCGGCCTGGACCATGACCAGGCCGTGCTTCAGCGACGGGAGCAGGGCCATCAGGTGCAGCAGCACCGGCACCGAGACGTTGTAGGGCAGGTTCGCGACGAGCGCCTGCGGCGGCGGGCCGGGGATGTCGGTGACCGACAGCGCGTCCGCGAGGACCACCCGGAACCGCTCGGCCTGGGCTGGCGCGTAGGCCTGGATGGTCGTCGGCAGCTCCCCGGCGAGCAGCGGATCGACCTCGACCGCGGTCACCTCGGCCCCCACCTCGAGCAGCGCGAGGGTCAGCGAACCGAGCCCCGGACCGACCTCGAGCACCACCTCGCCCTCACCCACCCCGGACTCCCGGACGATGCGGCGCACGGTGTTGGCGTCGATCACGAAGTTCTGCCCGCGCTGCTTGGTCGGGCGCAGGTCGAGGCGTGCCGCCAGCTCCCGAACCTCCGCCGGGCCCAGCAGCCGCGGTGCGGAGGTGTCAGCCATGCGCCCAGCCTAGTGATCCCCGCCGAAGGAGCACGTTCCGGCGGCCGAAGTGACACGTTCCGGCGGTCGAGGGTGCACCTTCGACCGCCGGAACGTGCTCCTTCGTACGCCGGAACGCGCGACTTCGCGCGCCGGAACGCGCCCCTTCGTCAGCGGGGGAGGCCGAGCTTGGCGGCGCAGCCGGGCCAGGCGCCGTAGCCGCCGGAGGCGTTGCGGACCTTGGTCGCGATGGCGATCTGGGTCTCGCGGGAGGCCTGGTGCGGGAGGCCGGTGCCGCCGTAGGCGCGCCAGGTGCCGGCGTTGAACTGGAGGCCGCCGTAGTAGCCGTTGCCGGTGTTGATGGCCCAGTTGCCGCCGGACTCGCACTGGGCGAGGCGGTCCCAGACGGTGTTGCCGCCGGCGTAGTTGGCGGTGACCTGCTCCTTGGTGCCGACCCGGACGACCTTGGTCGTGGGCTTGCGGGTCACGTCGGCGGTCAGTACGACGCGCCGGACGACCTCGCCGTTGCGGACGGTGACCTTGTAGGTGACGTCGCGACGACCGTCGGCGCCGGCCTCGACGACCTTGGTCTCGCCCTTGAACATGGCGTCGTCCTCGATCTCCTTGACCGGGGCACCGACGACCTCGCCGGCGACCTTGCGCTGGCGGACCTCGATGTCGGTGAAGACGATCCGGTCGCCGTCGGCGATCGCGGCGTCGCGGGCCGGGCGGGTGCGGTCCTGGGCGTCGAGCTCGACGCCGACCGCGGTCAGCGCCTCCTCGACGGTGAGCGCGGGGACCTCGCGGGTGATCGGCTTCTTGCCGGCCAGCGCGAAGGTGAGCTTCTTGGGGGTGACGACGTCGATCTCGGCGCCGCCGCGGTCGATCGTCATGCCGCGGCTGGTGGAGAGCCGGCTGTCGGCGTACACCGTGCCGATCTGGGCGAGCGCGCCGTCGACATCGGTGGCGGTGACCCAGTGGGTGCTGGTCTCGCCGTCGACGGTGAGCTCGATCGGGCGGCTGTAGAGCACCGCGATCTTGTCGCCGGAGCGGATCTCCTCGTCCAGACCCGGCTGGACGACGTCGCGGTCGGACACCTCGATGCCCTCGTCCCGGAGCACGTCGCCGACGGTGTCACCCATCGTGGACACGGCGCGCGGCTTGCCGTCGACCGAGAGGGTGACCTCCGTGGTCATCGCCGAGTAGCCCCAGGTGACCGCCGAGACGGCCACGAGAACGGTGGCGACGGTGGCGGTGAGGGCGACCCTGCTGTGGGCCAGCTTCAGAACGGTTCCCTTGAGGGACTGGGCAAGGTCGTGACGTGCAAGTCGCACGATTCTCCGAACGTCGTACTCCCCGGGCCTCGGCCCGACCAGCTCGTTCCCGAGTGAGCTGGACGGTCGAAACTGCCTCCGATCCCGGCCTTCAGTCGTCCACCACAACGTGAGTCAGGGGCGGATTGCAACTTGGCGAGGGGTCTTCCGGCGGGTCGCGGTGAGCGGAGTCACGCCGAGAACGCCCCATCCGTCACACCTGTCACAGCCCCCGGAATTCCCAGGAACTACCAGGAACCACCGAACGCAGCCTCGGTCGCAGCGTCGATCGCGCCGCACAGCTCGCCCAGGTCCTCGCCCCGCTCGGCCGCCATCGCGCGCACCGTCACCGGCACCAGGTACGACGCATTGGTGCGCCCGCGGTAGGGCATCGGCGTCAGGTAGGGCGCGTCGGTCTCGACGAGAAGCCGGTCGCGCGGCACGATCCGCAGCGCCTCGCGCAGCGGCGCCGCGTTCTTGAAGGTCACCGTCCCCGCGAACGAGAGATAGGCACCGCGGTCCAGGCAGGCCCGCGCGAACGCCGCGTCGCCGGAGAAGCAGTGCATCACCCAGCGGTCCGGCACACTCTCGCTGTCGAGCACCTCGAGGACCTCGTCGTGGGTCTCGCGGTCGTGGATGACGAGCGTCTTGTCGAGCCGCTTGGCCAGGTCGACGTGGCGGCGGAACGACTCCACCTGCACCGCGCGGCCGTCGTCCCCAGTGCGGAACGAGTCGAGACCGGTCTCCCCCACCGCGCGCACCTTGGGGTGGGCGCCGGCGAGCCGCTCGATCTCGTCCCACGCGGCCTCCAGGGCGGCACGGCCGTCGTGCTCGAGGATCCGCGGCGCCTCGTTGGGGTGCAGCGCGACCCCGGCGACGAGCTCGGGGTGCTCCTCGGCCGCGGCGACCGCCCAGCGGGCGCCGGGCAGGTCGCAGCCGATCTGCACGATCCGGCGTACGCCGACCGCGGCCGCGGCGTCGATCGCCTCGCGCGCGTCCCAGGGCGCATCGCCCCGGCCGATGTCGAGGTGGCAGTGGTTGTCGACGACGGGGTGCGGCAGCGGCTCCGGGACGGGCGGACGCTCGTCGGTGCTCACGACGCCGTGGAGCGGACGCGGTCGAGGATCGCCGAGGCCAGCGCCTCGGGCGCCTGGGTGGGGATCCAGTGCGAGATCCCGTTGAGCTCGACGAACCGGTACGGCGCGTCCACCAGGCCCGCGGTGCGCTCGACGCCCCAGCGACCCAGCGCGATGTCGTCGTCGCTCCACACCATCGTGGTCGGCACGGTGACCTTGCGCCGGGTCAGCCGCGGGTCGGCCAGCGGCAGCGCGCGGTACCAGTGGAGCGCGGTGGTCAGCGCGCCGTCGTCGACGATCTCCGCGCGGAAGCGGGCGATGTCGTCGGCGGTCATGCCGGCGGTCCGCAGCTGCTTGTCGAGGAAGCCGCCGGGCGTGCGGGCCAGCCGCTCGGGCAGGAAGGGCACCTGGAACGCCAGCATGTACCAGGACTTCAGGCCCTGGGTGGAGCGCACCATCGAGGTCAGGAACGCCTGCGGGTGCGGCACCGACACGGCCGTGAGGCTCGCGACGAGCTCGGGGTGGTGCATCGCGATGAGCCAGGCGGGGATGGCTCCCCAGTCGTGGCCCACGACGTGCACCCGGCCGCCGGCCTGCTCGGCGAGCGCGCGGACGTCGCCGAGCAGCTCGGTCATCCGGTAGTCGCGGCGCCGCTTCGGACGGGCGCCTCGGGAGTAGCCGCGCTGGTCCATCGCGAGCGTGCGGTAGCCCGCCTCGCGGAGGATCGGCGCCACCAGGCGCCAGCAGTCGGCACGCTCGGGGAAGCCGTGGAGCAGCACCACGACCTCACCGTCGATCGGGCCCTCGTCGAGGACGTCGAGCACGAGGCCGTCGCGCTGGACGGTCGTGATCCGGGCCGGGGTCGTGAGCTCAACCATCGATGTGCACCACCTGGTAGACGTCGCGCTTGGGGAGTCCAGCCTGCACGGCGACCGCGGCGATCGCCTCCTTGCGCCGCATGCCGGACTCCTCGAGCGCGGCCACGGCCGCACGCAGGCTGTCCGGGTCGGAGGCGACGGCGGTGCCGGGGGTCGCGCCGGTGACGACGATGGTCACCTCGCCGCGGATCCCCTCGGCCGCCCAGTCGACGAGCGCGGCGAGCCCGTCGCGGCGTACCTCCTCGTGGGTCTTGGTCAGCTCCCGGCACACGACGGCGGCCCGGTCGGGGCCGAAGGCGTCGCGCATCGCGGCCAGCGCGGCCTCGGTGCGGTGCGGCGCCTCGAAGAACACCATCGTGCGCTGCTCGCCGGCGAGGTCCGCGAGCCGCCGGGACCGCTCCCCCGCCTTGCGCGGCAGGAAGCCCTCGAAGCAGAACCGGTCGACCGGCAGTCCCGACACGGCCAGCGCCGTGAGGACGGCGGACGGCCCGGGCACCGCGGTCACCCGTACGCCGGCCTCGACCGCCGCCGCGACCAGGCGGTAGCCCGGGTCGGAGACACTCGGCATCCCCGCGTCGGTCACCAGCACCACGCGCTCGCCGGCGACCAGCGCCTCGACGAGCGACGGCGTCCGCGCGGCCTCGTTGCCCTCGAAGTACGACACCACGCGCCCGCTGAGCTCGATGCCGAGGTCGGTGACCAGGCGGCGCAGGCGGCGGGTGTCCTCGGCAGCGACCACATCGGCGCCCGCGAGCTCGGCGGCGAGCCGGGGCGGGGCGTCGCCCACCTGACCGATCGGCGTGCCCGCCAGCACCAGGACTCCACTCACGTCCCGATCCTTGCAGACCGGTTGCGTAGGCTTCCGCATCGTGACCGTGACCGGCCTCTCCCGCACCGCGCTCGGGCAGCGCGTGCCGCTGGCCGTCGAACGCGCGGTGAACCCGCTGCGCCGGCTCGGGCGCCGCGAGAAGCTCGTCGGCTGGCTCGCCCCGATCGCGCTCACCCTGCTGGCGTTCGCGCTGCGGGTGGTCGGGCTCGGCAACCCGCACCGGTTCGCCTTCGACGAGACGTACTACGCCAAGGACGCGTGGTCGCTGCTCAACAACGGCTACATCCAGACCTACGTCGCCGACGCCGACGGCAACACCAAGACCGACATCAACGCCGACATCCTCTCCGGGCACACCCAGGGGATCTGGACCGGCGACCCGTCGCTCGCGGTGCACCCGGACGTCGGCAAGTGGCTGATCGCGCTCGGCGAGAAGGCCTTCGGCATGGACCCGTTCGGCTGGCGGATCGCCTCCGCCGTCGCGGGCGCGCTGATGGTGCTGGTGATCTGCCGCCTGGTCCGCCGGATGACCGGGTCCACCATGCTCGGCTGCGTCGCCGGCACGCTGCTCATGCTCGACGGCCTGCACTTCGTGCTGTCGCGGCTGGCGTTGCTCGACATCTTCCTCGCGCTGTTCCTGCTCTGTGCGGTGTCCTGCCTCGTCGCGGACCGCGACTGGCACCGAGCACGACTGGCCAGGCTCGCCCGTCGTACGGACGACGGGGTGGCGCTGAGCGGGTGGGGCCCGCGGATCCTGTTCCGGCCGTGGCTGCTCGCCGCCGGCGTCTGCTTCGGCCTCGCGATCGGGACCAAGTGGACGGCGGCCTACCCCCTCGCCGCGCTGGGCGTGATGTGCTGGCTGTGGAGCGCCAACGCGCGCCGCTCGCTCGGCATCCGCTGGGCCGTCGCCAAGGGCGCGCTCGTCGACGGCATCCCGGCGTTCCTGCAGCTGGTGATCGTCGCGATCCTCGTCTACATCGCCACCTGGGGCGGCTGGCTCGCGCACGCCGACCAGTACGAGGAGCACCTCAGCTCGACGCAGTACCGCCAGTACACGGGGCAGGGCCACTGCGCCAAGGACGACGACTCCTACGTCGCCACGAACCTCGACACCTCCAAGAAGTGGCCGACCGCGACCGAGAAGGACGCGAGCGGCCTGGGCGAGGTGTGGCAGTCGCTGCGCTCGCTCTGGTACTACCACCAGGACGTCTACACGTTCCACACGCACTTCCTGAACTGCTCGACGCACTTCTACGAGTCGAAACCGTCGGGGTGGCTGCTCATCAACCGGCCCGTCGGGGTGGCCGTCACCAACGACATCCCGCCGAGCACGCCGGGCTGCGACGCCCCCGCCGGCAGCGACTGCATCAAGCAGGTCCTGCTCATCCCCACGCCCGTGCTGTGGTGGGGCGGCGTCGTCGCGCTGCTGTTCTCGGTCGTGATGTGGATCGGCGCGCGCGACTGGCGCTACGGACTGGCGGTGGTCGGGGCGTTGTCGACCTGGCTGCCCTGGCTCATGTACGACGAACGCCCGATCTTCCTGTTCTACGCGATCGCCGTGCTGCCCTTCACCGTCATCGCGATCACGCTCAGCATCGGGACCCTGATCGGGCCCTCGCGCGCGCCCTCGGCACGTCGTACGGCGGGGGTGATCGTGGGTGGGGCGTTCGTGATCCTGACGCTGGTGAACTTCGCGTGGTTCTACCCGATCTGGACCAACCAGATGCTGACGCACCGGGAGTGGCTCGACCGGATCTGGTTCTCCCGCTGGATATAGCCCGCGGGGCAGCCGCGCGGGCTAGTGCTCGCGCAGCGCCCTGACCAGGCGCGCCTTCTTCATGTACGAGCGGCCCTCGATGCCGAGCTCGCTGGCGCGCTTGCGCAGCTCGGCGACGGTCCACTCCTCGTAGGGCTCGGCCTTGCCGCCGCGGCGGCCGACCGTCGAGGCACCCTCGGCAGCCATGGCGTTGGAGATCCGGGCGGCCTTCTCCTTGCTGGCGCCGTCGTCGCGCAGCGCCTCGTAGGCGTCGGGGTTCTTGACACTGGGTCCGGGGGTCTTGCGGGGCATGAACCCTCGTTACCCGCGCTCCCGGAAGGAAGACGGGGCCGAGGGACACCGCGACGGCGGTCGTACGCCGAGCACGCTCACCGTGGGCGGTCCCGCCCGGAGAGCGGGACCACCGCCCACATCACGATGAACGCCAGCGCGACCGCCGCCGCGGCGGTCAGGGCCTCGGTCCGGCCGAGGACGACGTCGAAGACCAGCAGCACCACCGCGGTGGAGACGAGCGCCAGGCCGGCCAGCCCAGCCAGGCCGCACAGGTGCGCGGCCCGCACGATCCAGTCCCGCTCGCCCTGCCGGAACAGGAGGCGGTGGTAGCAGACGGGCGCGACGATCACGAGGGTGGTGAGCACCGCCGCGACGAGGATGCCGAGGTACACCCGCTGCTGGAAGCCGGTCAGCGACGTGAACCGCTCGGTGAAGGGCACCGTGAGCAGGAAGCCGGTGAGGATCTGCACGCCCGTCTGCATGACGCGCAGCTCCTGCAGCAGCTCGTTGAGGTTGCGGGTGATCTGCTGCGGCGGCCGGTCCCGGCGGTCCATGCGCGTCCGGTACCCGGATACCGTCCGCCGACCCGGGTACGGCCGACGGAGCCGTCAGTGCGTTCGGCTGGCGGTGAGGTCGTCGAGCAGCGCGTCCAGCAGACGGCGCAGACCCGGGTGGCTGACATGCCCCTCCCGAGCCACTTGGATCAGCCGCTCGGCGACCTCCCGCACCTTGACGTTGCGGTTGCGCGACCACCACTTGAGCATGGCGAAGGCCGCGTCGGCGTCGAGGCCGTAGCCGAGCATCAGGATGCCCTTGGCCTGCTCGATCGTGTCGCGCGCCTTGGCCGAGGCCGCCACCGCGGCGTCGGCGGCGGCGCTGGTCTCGGCCTCCAGCTCGGGGGTGAGGTCGAGGTAGTAGCCGACCAGGCGGTCGGCGCGGCCGCCGGAGCGGTCGCCGTCGTACTGACCCTCGCCGGCGAGCACGACGTAGCGGACCTGGTCGTGGACCAGGATCCGGTAGTAGACGTTGAACGGCTCGCCGTCGGCGATGGCCTGGCTCAGCGTGGCCTGGAAGAGCGGGCGGTCCTGCTCGTGCTTGTGCTGCATGATCAGCTCGGTCGTGGGCTCGGCCTCGCCCGGCGCGTAGCCGTGGATCGCCGAGACGTCGTCGTCCCACTCCCAGGCCTCCGTGGCGACGTGGTACACGAATCGCCCGGTCTGGCGGGGCGCTTCCGCCCGTTGCGTCGTCATCGTTCCTCCGCGGTCGGTGCGGACGGCGACAACGCCGTCTGCGAGCACCACTATCCCGAATCGGGGTCGTGATCGCACACCGGCGCACGGGCGGGACGGCGGCGAACCGCCGTCCCGTCCGGCTGCGCGGACTCTGCGGCCTCTGCGGCCTAGGCGGCCGCTGCGGCTAGGCGGCGGAGGGCGCGCGGTCCTCGTGGCCGAGCGAGCGCCGCAGGTCGGTGAAGATCCGCTGGAGGAGGCGCGAGACCTGGACCTGGGTGACACCGAGCTCGTCGGCGATCTCCTGCTGGGTGAGCTGCTCGTAGAACCGCATCCGCAGGATCCACCGGTCGCGCGGCTTGAGCCGGCGGCAGGCCGGGCCGAGCATCACCACGGCCTCGCTGCGCTCGAAACCGGGGTCGTCGTCCGGCAGCAGGTCGCCGAGCGGGCTTCCGGTCGCGGCGATCGGCTCGTCCAGCGAGGCGGCGTGGGCCAGGTCCCCGCAGGACCAGGCCTCCTCGACCTCGGTGACCGGGCAGGCGAGCTCGTCGGCGAGCTCGTCGGCGTGGGGCGGCCGGCCGAGCTGCTGGGTGAGCTCGTCCTCGGCGGCGACCAGGCGCGGCCGGATCTCCTGGATCCGGCGCGGGGGCCGGACCGCCCAGGAGACCGAGCGGAAGTGTCTCTTCAGCTCGCCCAGGATGCTCGGCACGGCGAAGACCAGGAGGTCGTCACCGCGCTCGGGGTCGAAGCCCTGGACCGCGCGGGTCAGGGCGAGGCAGGCCACCTGCTCGAGCTCGTCGAGGCCCTGACCGCGGTTGCGGTAGCGCGACGCGAGAGAACGGGCGACCGGGATGTTGAGCACGATGACCTCCTCGAGGAGGCGATCGCGCTCGGCGCCCGTGAGATCACGGGCGGCGGCGAGAAGTCGGGCGGTGCGGGCCTTGCGCTCGGCCGGACCGACATCGAGAGGTTTGAAGGCAGTAACGGTGGACACGGTCTACTCCCGGAATCGGAAGTGATGTGGCGGTGGGCTTGGCCACGTGCTGCGTGCAGCGTTCTTCTCGAACATAGCCTCTTTCAGGGAGGGACACCACCCGGAATGACTAGTCACCATGGTTCCGAAGAATCACCAAGGAGAGGACGACGATTCCCATAACGGACGGGTCGTTCGAGGGTTTTACTAGAGGAAGGGCGCAACCGGCGCCCGCATCATCCGGAGTCTCTCCGGCGGAGGTCGTGGTGGAGCAGATCGTCGTGGCTTTGAGCCCGTTCACGCGTCGCAGCCGCTCATTTGCGGTCAGCCACGTCGAACAGGGACTCATCCGCGGCCTCGAGCCGGGCGAGCACGTCGTCGTCCACGACCCCGAGGCCGACGAGCACTTCACCGCCGTCGTGGCCGACATCGCGTTCGAGCCGGCCGACACGTCGTACCGGCTCGAGATCGGGACCCGGATCACGGCCGCCGAGGCCGAGGAGTGGCTGGCTCCCCCGCAGGGCGACGACCGGCTCACGACCCAGGACATCGTGGCGCTGCTCGAGGCGCTGCGCCGCAGCGAGCGCGACGTCTCCGCGGCCCTCGCCGATCTCCGCGTCCGCTGAGCGCACGCGCGCCCCGGCCGATCGATCCCCGGTGACTAGTTCCAACTGACCATCCGCCTGGGCCCACCGGCCGGACCTTGGTGACAGGTCTCGATGTTCTCGGCGCGGTGCCCCAGAATCGTTCCGTGGCAGCTCAGAATCCGATTCGCGTGTACATCGTCGACGACCACGAGGTCGTCCGCCGGGGCGTCGCCAGCCTCCTGTCCACGGACCCGGAGCTGGAGGTGGTCGGGCAGACCGGCAGCGCCAGCGTCGCGCTGCGCGAGATCCTCGAGCTGCGGCCGGACGTCGCCGTGCTGGACGCCAACCTCGCCGACGGCACCGGCGTCGACGTGTGCCGCGAGATGCGCGCCGTCGACCCCGAGATCAAGGGCCTCATCCTCACGACGTACGACGACCCGGACGCCATCTCGGCGGCCATCCTCGCCGGCGCCTCGGGCTACGTGCTCAAGAAGATCGAGGGCAACTCGCTGCTCAACGGCATCAAGCTCGTCGCCGGCGGCCACTCGCTCATCGACCCCGCGGTCGCGAGCCGGGTGGTGGAGCAGATGGAGATGCAGCGCCGCTCGCTCGACGTCGTGTGCGAGCTGACCCCGCAGCAGCGCAAGATCTTCTTCCTCATCGCCGAGGGCATGACCAACCGCCAGATCGCCGAGCAGCTCTACCTCGCCGAGAAGACGGTCAAGAACCACGTCACCGGGCTGCTCAGCCGGCTCGGGCTCCAGCACCGCACCCAGGCCGCGCTCCTCGCGGTCCGGCTGCGGGGCGCGGAGAGTGCGACCACGTCGAGCCCGGTCAGCACCCCGGCCGCCGCCCCGGCGCCGGTCGTGCCGGGCGGCTACACCGCCGAGCGCCGCGTGGGCTGAGCGCCTCGCAAGTTTCGCCGGTCGACCGGCGAAACTCACGCCTGGCCGACGAAGGTTCGTCGGCCAGGCGTGAGTTTTGTACGTCAGCTCGGCCCCTCAGAGGGTGAAGCGGCCGACCATCTCGCGCAGCTCGCCGGCCATGCCGGTCAGCTCGGTGGCGGAGGTCAGCGTCTGCTCCGCACCCTCGCGGGTGTGGGCGGCGGCGGTGGCGACCTGGGTGACGTCCTCGGCGATGCCGTTGGCGCCGGCCGCGGCCTCGGTCACCGAGCGCGCGATCTCGTTGGTGGTGGCGGTCTGCTCCTCCACCGCGGAGGCGATCGTCGACTGGATCTCGTTGATCCGCGCGATCACGTCGGCGATCCGGCTGATCGCCGAGACGGCGCCCTGGGTGTCGCTCTGGATGGCCTCGATCTTCTGGCCGATCTCCTCGGTGGCGCGGGCCGTCTCCTTGGCCAGCTCCTTGACCTCGTTCGCGACGACCGCGAAGCCCTTGCCGGCGTCGCCGGCCCGGGCGGCCTCGATGGTCGCGTTGAGGGCGAGGAGGTTGGTCTGCTGGGCGATCGAGGTGATCACCTTGATGACCTGGCCGATCTCGGCGCTCGACTCCCCCAGCGAGGCGACGGTGCCCTGCGCCTCGGAGGCGACGGTCACCGCGTCGGTGGCGACGGTGGCCGCCTCCGTGGCGTTCTTGGCGATCTCGCGGATCGAGGCGGTCATCTCCTCGGCCGCGGTGGCCACGGTCTGGATGGACGCCGAGACCTGGACCGACGCGCTCGACGCGGACGCCGCCCGGTCGGAGGTCGTGGTCGCGCCCTCGCCCATGCCCTCGGAGAGCGAGGTGAGCTGGTCGGCCGCGGCGGCCAGGGACTCCGCCGTACCGCCGATATTGCCCATGCTGGTGCGCAGCGTGCCGAGCAGCGTGCGCAGGCCCTCGGCGACCCGGCCGACCGCGTCGTCGCCCTCGATGTCGAGGGTGCGGGTCAGGTCGCCGCCGGCCGCGGCCGAGACGACGTCGAGCATCTGCTCGACCTTGCCCGCCAGCTCGGCCGCCTCGGCCCGCTCCCGGGTCTCGCGCTCGATCCGGCTGACCGCCTGGGACACGAGGCGCCCGACGTTGCGCAGCGACTCGAGGCGCTGCGGGCTGGGGTCGAGGGTCTCGGTGGCGAAGAAGTCCATCGTGCCGACGACCTCGCCGGCGACCATGATCGGGAAGCAGACGCCCGACTTCACGCCGACCTGCTGGGCGACGGGAGCCCGCACGCAGTCGGTCATCTCGCCGATGTCGCGGGTGAAGTAGAGGTCGCGCTGGGCCCAGGCCCGGCCGGAGAGGCCCGTGCCCTCGGCGAACGAGGCCTGCAGCGTGACCCTGCGGAACTCCGGGCCCGCGTCGCCCGACTCGCGGTCGAACTTGAGCAGCCGGTCGGCCGGGTCGACCTTCCAGTACGAGCCGTAGGCCCAGCCGAACTCGCCGCGGACCGTGTCGAGGGTGCTCTGCACGGCGGCCTCGACGTCCTGCGCGGAGCCCAGCGTGGCGAGGATCTTGTTGACCGCCGAGGTGTCGGCCGCCGACTCCGCACGCTCGCGCTCGGTGCGCAGCCGGTCGGTGATCACGTCCCAGGTGGCCATCGCGCCGACGTACTCGCCGGAGGTGTCGCGGATCGCGGAGACCAGCAGGTCCAGGGTCTCGGGGCCGACCTTGATGTCCGCGCGCCGCGGCAGGTGGTCGGCGGTCGCGAGCAGACCGCGCTGGTAGGCGGGGTTCTTGTGGAAGACGTCGAGGCTGGAGCCGACGATCTCGTCCGCACGGACCGGCAGGTGCTCCTCGAGCCCGCGCAGGGTCTCCAGGGAGGCCGGGTTCATGTAGCGGATGATGAAGTCGCGGTCGGCGAACATCATGTTCGTCGGCGAGTTCTCCATCATCGAGGTGGCGACCGCCATCTCGCGCTCGGCCTGGACCTTCTCGGTCACGTTCTCGAACGTGACGAGCGCGCCGAGGTACGTGCCAGACGCGTCGTGGATCGCGCTGAGCAGCACGTCGTGGATCGAGTTCTCGCCCGTGACCCGGTCGCTCAACGGCAGCCGGGCCGCGGTCGCGGTCACCGCGGCGCCCAGCTCCTCGTGGGTGTAGATCGCCTCGAACGACATGCCGACCAGGGTGTCCGGGTCGACCTGCGGGATGTCCGGGCCGCCCGCGGCGAGCTCGCGCCGCGCGGTGCTGTTGACGAACCGGATCCGGTAGTCGGGGTCGACGACGAACGCGCCGGCCTCCATGGCGTCGTACAGCGTGTAGTCAGCGGACGCCGCGGCCGGAGCCGCGGCCTTGGTCGTCCTCTTGGCGGGACCGGTGCCGTTCACCGGCGCGTCCAGGATCTCGGTCACGGGTTTCCTCCGGGGTTGTCGGGCGCGGCGTTCACGTCGACCGCGCGGTCTGCGTCGAGGACGAGCAGGATGGAGTCGGGCAGGGGGCGCACCCCGCGCACGACGTCCTGCACCTCTCGCGGCAGGTTCGAGGGCGCCGGCTGGGGATCCACGCCGGCGGTGTCGATGACGTCGCCGATGTCGTCGACGAGGAGGCTGACCACCTCGCCGCGACTGCGGACGATCACGTTCATCGGTAGGCGCTCGGCATCCCGTGGGGGGAGACCGAGCCGGACGCGCAGGTCGACCGCCGTGACGATCTGGCCGCGCAGGTTGATCAGCCCGCGGACGGCCTCGTCCGCGCGCGGCACAGGCGTCATCGGCTGGTGCCGGATGACCTCCTGCACCTCTTCGACCGCCACCCCGAAGAGCAGGTCGGAGACCCAGAACGTGCAGAGCTGCTCGGTGCTCATGCCGACACCCCCGAACGGGCGACGACGGCAGCGAGGTCGACCAGGTCGGTGACCCGGTCCTGGACGACGGCGCTGCCGCTGACGCCGCTGCGCCGGCCGACCTGGCTGGCGGTGACCGCCACCTCGACGACGTCGAGGACCCGGTCGATGACGATGCCGACCGCACCGGCGGCCGCATCGGCCGTCTCGTGGACCACCACGCTGATCTGCTCGCCGCGGTCGCTGGTGTCGGGCAGGCCGATCGCCGCGGCGAGCCGGACCAACGGCAGGATGCCGTCGCGGTACTGCACCACCTCGGCCGTCCCGCTCCGCTCCACGCGGTCGCGGGCGAACTCCTCGAGCCGGGCCACGGCCGCCAGCGGCAGCGCGGCACGCCGGCCGTCGGCGACCTCCAGCACCAGCAGCGCCTGCCGGTCGTCGGCCACGCCGGCCCGGGTGTCGGCGGCCTCGTCCTGGACGGCGGTCACGCCCGCCGCACCGGCGATCCCGGCGACGTCGAGGATCAGCGCCACCCGGCCGTCGCCCATGATCGTCGCTCCTGCGTACGTCGACAGCCCCTTGAGCTGGCGGCCGATCGGCTTGACCACGATCTCCTGGGTGTCGTGCACCTCCGAGACGCACAGGCCGAAGCGCAGGTCGTCGGACTGCAGGACCACCACGGTCAGCGCCTCGTCGGGCGCGGGCTGCGCACCGCCCAGCGTCTCGGCCAACGACACCAGCGGGAGCAGCTTGCCGCGCAGCCGCAGCACGGCGGCTCCGGCGATCCGCTCCACCTGGCGGCGTACGTCGTCGCCCTCGATGCGGACCAGCTCGACCAGGTTGGCCTGCGGGATCGCGTAGCGCTCGCCGCCCTCCCCCACCACCAGGGCCGGGATGATCGCCAGCGTGAGCGGGATCCGGACGCGCGTCGTCGTACCGGTGCCGGGCTCGGAGGACACGTCGACACTGCCGCCGATGCGCTCGATGTTGGTGCGCACGACGTCCATGCCGACGCCGCGACCGGAGATGTTGGAGACCGCGGCGGCCGTCGAGAAGCCGGGGCGGAAGATCAGGCCCAGCACGTCGCGCTGGTCCATCCGGGCGAGCTGGTCGCGCGTGATGATCCCGCGCTCGACGGCGATCGCGCCGATCTTGGCGGGATCGATGCCCTTGCCGTCGTCCGCGATCTCGACGACGACCTGGCCGGACTCGTGGTAGGCGCGCAGGCTCAGCGTGCCCTTGGCCGGCTTGCCGGCGGCCCGTCGTACGTCGGGGGGCTCGATGCCGTGGTCGAGCGAGTTGCGCACCAGGTGGGTGAGCGGGTCCTTGACCGCCTCCAGGAGGCTGCGGTCGAGCTCGGTCTCGTGGCCGTCCATGACCAGCTCGACCTCGCGGCCGAGCTGGTGGGACAGGTCCCGCACGACGCGCGGGAGCTTGGACCAGACCTGGCCGATGGGCTGCATCCGGGTCTTCATCACCGACTCCTGCAATTCGCTCGCGACGAGGTCGAGGCGCTGGCTGGCGCGCACGAGCTCGACGTCGGCGGAGCCGAGGCTGCGCTGGAGGAGCTGGTTGCGGGTCAGGACGAGCTCGCCGACCAGGTCGACGAGGTCGTCGAGGAGGTCGACGTCCACGCGGACGGAGGCGTCGACGACGGTGCGGCGCTCCGGCTCGGGCTCGGTCGGCTCGGCGGGCTCGGCGGGCTCGGCGGGCTCGGTCGGCTCGGGGGCGGCGACGACGGGCTCGGGCTCCGGCTCGACGGCGACCGGCGCGGGCTCGGGCGCGGGCTGGGCCTCGGGCGCGGGCTGGACCTCGGGCTCGGGCTCGGCGAGCAGCCCCTCCAGCACCGCGACGACCGGGTCGACGGCGACGGTGGGGTCGACGTCCGTACCGCTCTGCTCGATGGCGCCGAGCAGCGCGCGGACCGTGTCCACCATGCTCAGGAGCGCCTCGGCGATCGGCGGGGTCATCACCGTCTCGCCGTCGCGCAGCCGCGAGAGCAGGGTCTCGCCGACGTGGGTCAGCGCCTCCAGGCGGTTGAACGCCAGGAAGCCGCTCGTCCCCTTGATCGTGTGGATCGTGCGGAAGATGCTCGAGAGCCGCTCGCGCGAGTCGGGCTGGCGCTCGAGCTCGACGAGATCACGGTCCAGCTGGTCGAGGTTCTCGTGGGACTCCACGAGGAACTCGGCGATGATCTCGGCGTCGTCGTCCACGACCGTCCTTTCGGCGCGGCGAGTGGACGGATGAGACGCGTAAAGGGAGTCGGGACTTTCGGCCTGTACGAGGGGGGATTCAGTCGCGTGCGGGTTCGGTGCCCCGCAGGGCCTCGCTCAGCGACGCCACGGCGCTCTCGGAGGGCGAGGCCGCGTCGGCGTTGGCGTCCGCGAGCTGGGCCAACAGCTCGGCGCGGTGGACGGCGACCGAGCGGGGGGCGTCGATGCCGATCCGTACGACGTCGCCGCGCACCTCGAGGACGGTGATCGTCACGGCCTCGGGCGATCCGTCGCCGATGACGACGCTTTCGCCGACACGGCGCGAGAGAACCAGCACGGAACGAGGCTAGCGGGCTGAGAACCCCCTTGTCCCAACGACAGGCACGGCGCCGTCCCGCGAGGCGCCCGTTCGGCCGTCGGCGGTCACCACAGGGTGCCGCGGTCGACGACGAGGTTCGCGCCGGTGACGGACGCGGCCGCGTCCGAGGCCAGGTAGAGCACCGCTGCCGCGATGTCGTCGGGAGCCATCAACCCCGGCACGGCCGGGGACATCCGGCCGCCCCGGTGACGATCACCCGGCGCTCGGCGAACCTGGAGTGAGGGGGCGTGGTGCTCTGGTCGGACATCCGAGATCCTCCTGCGTCGGCGCACGAAGCGCGATGGGAGGACCACCGCACCACGAACGCCGTGCACCGGACAGCGACGACCCCGCTGCCCTGCGCAAGACGACGATCCGTCAGGCGACGAGCGGTGCCGCCAGGGGCAGCTCGGCGTCGTCCAGGATCACCTGGCTGGCGCGCCGGGTGGCCGGGTTGACCACGAGCGGAGCCCGGAGGTTGACCGTCGTGTCCGCGAGCGTGGCGCCCGCGCGGACGACGAGGAGCACGAGGACCTCGTCGGCCGAGTCGGACGAGATACCGAGCTCGTCGGCGACCTCGTCGGCGATCTCCGGCGCGTAGTCCGGGAAGAACGGCGCCGGCGGGACGACGACGAACTGCAGGTCGTCGCTGTCGAGCGAGCGGAACCCGTGGAGGACACCGGTGTCGTCGAGCCGGACCAGCGCGAAGCGCTCGTCGGCAGGGAAGCCGGGCATCGGGTGAGCGAGCTCGATGACGGGGATGTCCATGGTCGCGATCATCGCAGGAAGTCGATGAGGCTGGGCTGCAGCACGCGCGAGGTCGCCCCGAGGGCGGCCTGGTAGGCGACCTCCTGGAGCTTGAGCGCGACGGTGGTCTCGGCCAGGTCGGCGTTCTCGACCATGCTGAGCTGCTTGTCGAGCGAGATCTTGGCGTCGCCCGCGGCCTGGTCGGCCTGCTCGAGCCGCTGGTAGCGGGTGCCGGCCGCGGTCCGGCCGGCGGTGATGGTCTCGATCCGCGTGTTGAGCGTCGTGATGGCGTTGCTGATGCCCGTCTTGTCCCCGGTGCGCAGTGCCGTGGCGAGGGCGTCGAGCTCGGCGAAGACCGAGGTGGCGCCGTCGCCGAAGACCGCGGGGCCGTCGAGGTCGACCTTGACGACGACTCCCTCGGCGACCCGGCGGTTGACGTCGCCGACGGTCCCGACGTAGTTGCCGCTCGCGTCGTACGCCGTGCGCCCGGCGGTGACGCCGCCGAACACCGGGCTGTCCAGGTACGTCGTGTTGGCGCGCGAGAGCAGCTCCTTGCGGAGTCCCTCGACCTCGGTGGCGAGCGCGTCGCGCGCGACCTGGCCGGACGCCGAGGCGTTGGCGCCCTGGAGGGCGAGGTCGCGGGCCCGGCGCACCGTGGAGGTCACCGAGTCGAGCGCGCTGTCGATCTGGGTCAGCCAGCCGAGGCCGTCCTGCGCGTTGCGGGAGTACTGCGTCTGGTCCGCCATCGAGCCGCGCATCCGCATCGCGGCGGTGGTCCCGGTGGGGTTGTCGGAGGGCCGGTTGATGACCTTGCCGGTGGACAGCTGCTCCTGCAGCCGGGCCAGCCGGCCGAGGCCCTGCTGGAGGTGGCTCAGCGATCCCTCGGTCAGCATCCGCTGGGTGACGCGCCCGATGCTCATCGTTCTCCCTGTCCTAGCGACCGACGATGCCGGTGCGGTTGATCAGCGTGTCCAGGACCTCGTCGAGCGTGGTCAGCAGCCGTGCGGCGGCCTCGTAGGCACGCTGCGCGGTCAGCATGGTGACCGTCTCCTCGTCGAGGTTGACGCCGGCCTGCTGCTCCCACGCGTCGTCGAGGGAGCCGGTCAGGGCGGCCTGGTTGGCGGTCTGCCGGCCGACGGCGGCGACCTGGGTGCCGAAGCCGTTGACGAGCTTCTGGTACGCGTCGGCGTAGGTGCCCACGCGGCTGAGCGCGTCGGCGTTGTCGCCGTTGCGGGCGGTGCCGCCGAGCGAGGACGCGGCGACCAGGTTGGGGTCGGTGATCGCGACCTGGAGGCTGGAGGCACCGACGGCCGGGTCGAACGTGAAGAACGCCCCGCCCGGGTTGCCGTTGGCGTCGAAACCCAGTGCGTGCTGGGCGTTCACGGCGTTGGCGAGGTCGGCGGCGACCGCGTCCAGCCCGGCCCGGTACGCCGGGAGGGTGGTCGTGAGCAGGTTGCGCACGGCGCCGACCGCGCCGCCGTACGTCGCGGCGGGGTCGATCGTGAACGTGCTGGCCGTGTCACCGCTGACGAGGGGCGAGCCGGCCACCGAGACGTCGAACTGCCCGTCGGGGCGCACGGTCGTGGTCGCGCCGGTCAGCTCGGACAGGCGCAGCGCGAGCACGTCGCGCCGGTCGCGCAGGGTGCCCGCGTCGGTCCCGTTGGCCTCGGTGACGAGGATGCTGCGGTTGAGCGCGGCGAGGTCGGTCGCGGCGGTGTTGACCTCGCTAACCAGGCTGGTCAGGTGGACCTGCTGGTCGGCCTCCTCGCCGGCGATGTTGGAGACCTGGACCCGCAGCGCCTGGGCGAGCGTCTCGGCCCGGCCGAGCACCTGCTGGCGCGCGGCGGCGCCACCGGGGTTGGTGGCCAGGTCCTGCCAGGCATTGCGGAAGTCGAGCATCGCGGCGTGCACGCCGTTGGCACCGGGCTCGCCGATGCCCTCCTCGACCCGCGACAGCACCGTGCTGGTGGTCTGCAGGTAGGACAGCATGCCGTGCTCGCGCCGGACCCGGGCGTCGAGGAGCGGGTCGACCATGCGGCGGACCTCGCCGACGGTGACGCCCTCGCCGTGGCCGTCGTACCGCGACCACAGGGCGGGGACCGCGCTGCTGACGGACGAGCCGACCACCCGACGCCGGACGTAGCCCTCGGTGTCGGCGTTGGAGATGTTGTTGCCCGCGACGTCGAGAAGGACCTGGTTGTAGCGCAGGCCCGACAGCGCGGTGCCGATGGAGCCGAACGAGCCGGCCATCAGAGGCTCCGGTCCAGCAGGTGCGAGCGGGGCGCGTCGGCGACCGCGGCACCGGCCGCGGAGTAGCTCGCGGTCGACGTACCGCCGATGGCCAGGAGCGTCTCGCGGGCCGAGCGGTAGCCCGCGGTGATCAGGCCCTTGGCGTCCTCGGAGGTCTCCGCGATCTCGCGTGCCACCCCGACGAGGGCGTCGCGGTGATCGAGCAGGATGCCGCGCCACGGCTCCTCGGCGGCCTCGGCGAGGGCGGCCAGGGACGGGTTCGGGGTGAGGCCGAGCTGCTCGGCAGCCTCGTCGGCGGCGGTCGCCCGCAGCACCTCGGTCGCGCGGAGGTCCTCGAGCAGGACCTCGATCTCGCGGGTGGCGTTGACCAGCCATCGGGTCCGGCCGCTGGCGAGCACGAGGCGTTCGACCTCGAGCTTGTACGCCAGGAGCTCGAGGAGCTCCCGCTCGCGCCACAGGATCTGCGACAGCCTGTCCATCCCACGCCCTTCCGTCCGCTCCCGGTGGAGCGATCTCGGCCCTACCCATCGCCCGGGGTGAGGGCGACCTGAGCGGTCTCGGGCGATCTACCTCAGCCGGACGGTCATCTCCCGGAGGTTCGTCGTGACCAGGGGGTACCGGGACTCCGTCCCGTATTGCCGGACCGATAGGCCCGTTTGGCGCAATTGGGCTGCGCTACGCCCACGCGAGGCCGGAATGTCGTGCACGTGAACGAGACGGACGAGCTGATCACGACCCACATGCCTCTGGTCGGCCACATCGTGCGGGAGACGATGGGCCGGGTGCCGTCGCACGTCAGCCGGGACGACCTGACCTCCGCCGGACTGACCGCGCTCGTGCTCGCCGCCAAGGCGTACGACGAGTCCCGCGGTGTCCCGTTCGACCGCTACGCCGCGACCCGCATCCGCGGCGCGCTGCTCGACGAGCTGCGCTCGGTCGACTGGGCCTCGCGCTCGGTCCGCCGCCGGGCCCGCGACCTCGCCGAGACCCGCAGCCGGCTCGCCAGCGTGCTCGGCCACACCCCGACCGTCGCCGAGGTCGCCCGCGCGGCCGGCCTCAGCGAGGACGAGGTCGCCGCCAACGACGACGACGTCTCGCGCGCCCAGGTGCTCTCCCTGCAGGGATCGAGCGCCACCCCCATCGAGGAGCTCGTCGCCACCCGCGCGCCCTCCCCCGAGGAGCTCATCGAGCACGCCGAGCGGCTCACCTACCTGCGCGAGGCGATCGAGGAGCTGCCGGAGCGGCTGCGCGTCGTCGTGCAGGACTACTTCTTCTCCGAGCGGCCGATGGCCGACATCGCCGCCGACCTCGGCGTCACCGACTCGCGGATCTCGCAGATGCGGGCCGAGGCACTCACCCTGCTGCGCGACGCGCTCAACCACGCGCTCGAGCCGTCGCTGGTCAAGCAGAACGGCAAGAGCGGGGGCGTCGCCCAGCGCCGGCGCGAGTCCTACTTCGCCGCCGTGGCCGCACGGCACGCGCAGGGCGCGCACGGCGGGGTCGTCGTACCGCTCGACGCGGTCGGCTGAGAAGCGTCGCCTGAGAACCACTGCCGAAAAACCTCTCAGGCGCGGTGATCGGGGACCGATCACCACCCCGACGGGAGACCACGGACGGTCACCCGAGAAACGACCTTTCAGTTCCAGGAGGGAAACATCATGGGTCTTCGCATCAACCAGAACATCGAGGCGACCAACGCGTACCGCAACCTGTCGGTGACGCAGAACCAGCTCTCGAAGTCGATGGAGAAGCTGTCGTCCGGCTTCCGGATCAACCGGGCCGCCGACGACGCCGCCGGTCTGGCCATCTCCGAGGGCCTGCGCTCGCAGGTCGGTGGCCTCAAGGTCGCGGTCCGCAACGCCCAGGACGGCATCTCGGTCGCGCAGACCGCTGAAGGTGCGCTCACCGAGGTCCACTCGATGCTGCAGCGCATCAACGACCTCGCGGTCCAGTACAACAACGGCACCCAGAACACCGACTCGCAGGCCGCCATCGAGGCCGAGGTCACCGAGCTGAACGCCGAGATCACCCGGATCAAGGACAACACGAAGTTCAACGGCGTCGCCCTCTTCGGCGGCACCGCGCTGGACTTCCAGGTCGGCTACGCGGACGCGGACACCATCACCGTCTCCGCCACCGCCCTGGCCGACTTCACCACCGCGGTCGGCACCCTGACCGCGGCCGGTGGCAGCGACGCCGTCCAGACCGCCATCACCGCCGTCTCCACGCAGCGTGCGGAGCTCGGTGCGGTCCAGAACCGGTTCGAGCACACGATCAACAACGTCAACGTCGCGATCGAGAACCTGTCCGCCTCCGAGTCACGCATCCGCGACACCGACATGGCCCAGGAGATGATGAGCCTCACCCGCTCGCAGATCCTCTCCCAGGCCGGTACGGCGATGCTCGCCCAGGCCAACTCGGCCCCGAACGGCGTGCTCCAGCTGCTCCGCGGCTGATCCTCGTACTGCACCACAGCACCAACCGAGCGCCGGTGGGGCCGGCGGCCCCACCGGCGCTCGGGTACTTCCGGGGGTGTGACCCACCCCCGCACCCAGGAGGACGAACCCCATGGCAGCGACCAGCAGCATCGGCGGACTGGCCAGTGGCCTGAACACGGCCGACATCATCAACCAGCTGATCGCGCTCGAGGCCCTCCCCCAGACCAAGCTCAAGACGCAGGTCACCACCGAGCAGAGCCGGATCACCGCCCTGCAGAAGGTGAACACCGCGCTGCAGGCGCTGGTGACGTCCGCGAAGACCATGCAGTCGACGACGACCGGCGCGTGGGCCAACCTCGCCGCGACGTCCAGCAACACCGCGGTCTCCGTCACCGCGACCAGCACCGCCAGCCCCGCGGCCTTCACGGTCACCGTCGGCCAGACCGCGCTGAGCCACCAGCTCGCGTTCACCGACGCCCACGCCAGGACCGACCAGGTCACGGGCGCCACGAACGGCGTCCTCCTCAAGCGGGCCGGGCAGCCGGACGTCGCGATCAGCACCGCGAACGGCACCCTCGAGGAGCTCGCCGCCGCGATCAACGGCGCCGACGCGGGCGTGCGCGCCACGCTGGTCCGCACCGGCAGCGCCGGCGGCACCGACCAGTACCGCCTCCTCGTCGAGTCCGCCACCACCGGCGCCGCGGGGACCTTCGAGCTCACCGACTCCGCCGGCGCGCCCCTCCTCGGCGGCGCGACCACGCGGGCAGGCCGCGACGCCAGCATCGACATCGGCGGCATCACCGCCACGTCCTCGTCGAACACCTTCACCGACGTCGTCCCCGGCGTCACGATCACGCTCGGCGCCACGGCGACCGGCACCGCCGAGGTCGCCGTCAGCCGCGACGCCGCGAGCCGCTCGGCCTCGGTGAAGTCGCTGGTCGACGAGGCCAACGCGCTCATCACGCAGATGGGCAACCTGACGCTCAACAGCCTCACCACCAAGGGAGTGCTGGCCGGCGACAGCACGCTGCGCGACGTCGCCAGCTCGCTCGCGGACGCGATCTACCCCGCCGACGGCACCTCGATGGCGAAGTACGGCATCCAGGTCGACCGCTACGGCAAGCTCACCTTCGACACCCAGAAGTTCGCCGACGCCTACGCCGCCGACCCGGCCGGCACCGCGGCCGCCTTCACCGGCACCGACGGCTTCGCGGCGCGGCTGCAGAAGGCCGCCGAGACCGCCAGCGACAAGTACGACGGCACCGTCACCCAGGCGATCACCAGCCGCAACGTCACCGTGACCCGGCTCAACGACAGCATCGAGCGCTGGGACGGCCGGCTCGAGCTGCGCCGGGCCACCCTGGAGCGCCAGTACACCGCGCTGGAGAAGGCGCTCTCCCAGCTGCAGGGCCAGTCCTCGTGGCTGACCAGCCAGCTCAACGCCCTCAACGCGAACTCGAACCAGTGAGGACCTGACCGATGTACGCCACCCCGACCGTGCGCAACGCCCAGTCCGCCTACCGTGACAACGCGGTGGCGACGGCGTCCCCGGCTCGCCTGCTGGTGATGCTGGTCGAGCGCCTCGTCCTCGACGTCGAGCGCGGCCTCGCCGCCCAGCGCACGGAGGACTGGACCCAGGCGCACCACCACCTCATGCACGCGCAGGACATCGTGGTCGAGCTGGAGTCGAGCCTCGACGTCTCCGCGATGCCCGGCGGCCGCGAGCTGGCCGCGCTCTACGAGTACCTCCGGACCCGGCTCGTGATCGCCAACGTCCGGCGGCGCACCGCCACCACCGAGGAGGCCCTCGGCCTGGCCCGGCAGCTGTGCGAGACCTGGCGCGAGGCCGCGATGACGGCGGCGCTGCGATGACCGCTCCACACACCCCCGACCGCCCCTCCTCGTGGACCGAGGCGCTCGATCGCCTGGAGGCCCACGCCGACCGCGCCGAGCGCCTCCTGCACGGCGAGAGTGCCGAGCCGACGCCCACCCCGTGGCAGCCGTCGGCCGAGCTCGGCCCGCTCCCCAACGAGCTGGTCCCCCGAGCCCGGCAGCTCCTGGCCCGCCAGCAGCGGCTGATGGCCGCGATCCCGGCCGTGCTCTCCGACAAGCGCCAGCAGCAGCGGATCGCGGACCGGGTCGGCGACGCCACCGCCGCGACCGTGCCGCCGATCTACCTGGACGTCACCGCCTGAGCTGATCCGGGTTCCGGTGGAACAGCCGTGGTTCCTCGTGCGTCGAGGGGTGTAGAAGACCCCTGAGGAGGAACGCACGGTGAGCACGGACCAACGGCACGAGGCGGAGTTCACGGCGTTCGCCCGCGCCCGGATGCCCCACCTCTACCGCGCCGCGTGGCTGCTGTGCGGCGACCGGCACCGGGCGGAGGACCTCGTCCAGGAGACGCTCGGCAAGGTCTACGCCCACTGGGGTCCCAAGATCGCCAACCCCGCGGCGTACGCGCAGACGACGCTGACCCGTACCTGGATCAGTCAGCAGCGCCGGGCGAGCACCCACGAGCGGCCGACCGACGAGCTGCCCGAGCAGGCACAGCACACGGCCGACGACGCGCTGCGGCTCACGCTCCTCGCCGCGCTCGACGGGCACGCCGCCAAGGACCGTGCGGTCGTCGTCCTGCACTACCTGGACGACGCAACCATCGCCGACGTGGCCCGCCAGGTCGGCAGCAGCGAGGGCGCGGTGCGCAAGCGGCTGATGCGGGCCCGCCGCGTCCTCCGGGAGCGTCTCGGGCTCTCCTTCGCCGACCTCGTCCCCGAAAGGACGGAATCGTGACCGACACCGAGCTGACCGACCTGATCACCCGCACCTGCGCGGGGATCGACCCGCCCGGCGCCGACGTCCAGGCCCGCATCCTCGGCGATGCGCTCAGCGACGGACGCCGCCGCCGGAGCCGGCACCGCCGGCGCGTGGCGACCGCGTGGACGAGCGCCGCCCTGGTGGTCGCCGTCACCGGTGCCGCCGGTCTCGTGGGCGTCCTCGACGGCTCCGGGCCGGGCGAGGGCGATCGCGACGTCGCCGTCGAGCCGACCACGCACACCGCGTCGCCCGCCCCGTCGCCGACGGCCGCCACCACCTATGCCCCCGGCACCGGGCCGGTGATCGCGACCGAGCGGCGGCTCGTGCCCGACGCTGCGCTCGCCGACGTCACCGCTGGCCTCGTGCCCCCGGACGTGGCGCTCACCGAGCTCGAGGTCGAGCATGCGGCGAGCCGGGTGATCACGCTCATGAACGACGCGTCGCGCGACGGCCGGCGGGTGTCGTTCCTGCTCGACGGCGCGAGCGCGAGCGTCACGCTGCAGCGCTGGGACGGCTACGCCGCCGTCGCCGGACCCGCGCGCAAGCAACGCGTCACCACCACTGCCCGCGAGGCCTGCCAGGGCGCCTACCGCATCTCTCCGGCGCCTCGGTGCACGCAGGTCGACGGCGGCTGGCTCCTCATCGAGCCCGGCCGCGGCGACGACCAGCAGGAGCTCTGGGTCAGTTACTACACCGACGACGGCTTCCTCGTCGGTGTGGTCGCCCCCGAGCCACGGCTCGACCGGACGCAGGCACGGGCCCTGGTGACCAGCCCGCGCTGGTTCACGACCCGCTGACGATCAGACCGCCGCGGTCCGGGAGCGCCGCACGGTCGAGGTGATCCGCTCGGCGAGCCGCTCCAGCGGCAGCACGTCGTCGGCGAGACCCGCGCCGGCCACTGCTCCCGGCATCCCCCACACGACCGAGGAATCCTCGTCCTGGACGATGATCCGGGCGCCGGCCGCGGCGAGGTCGCGGGCGCCGGCGAGGCCGTCCTGGCCCATCCCGGTGAGCACCGTGGCGAGCGCACCGCCGCCGTACACCTCGACGGCGGAGCGGAAGAGGACGTCGACCGCCGGGCGGCAGAAGTTCTCCTGCGGGCCCTGGTCGAGCACGGCCCGTCCCCCCAGGGCGGTACGCCGGACCCGGAGGTGGAAGTCGCCCGGAGCGATGAGCACCTCGCCGGCCCGCACCTCGTCGCCGTCCGCGGCCTCGCGGACCGTCAGCGCGGAGACCTTGTCGAGCCGCTGGGCGAGCATCGCCGTGAACACCGGGGGCATGTGCTGCACCACGAGCACCGGTACGCCGAGGTCGCCGGGCAGCTGGGGCAGCAGCCGGGCCAGCGCGTCCGGGCCGCCGGTGGAGCAGCCGATGAGCAGCGCCGAGACCGGGGCCGTCGGCGGCAGCGCCCGCGCCCGCCGTACGACGGGCCGGCCGCCGCCGACGCCGGGCGTCAGCTTGCGGATGCCCGCCAGGGCGCGGATCCGGGGCACGAGCTGGTCGCGGATCGCCGCGATGCCGTCGGCGATCTGGCCGGTGTTGGACGGCTTGGTGACGTAGTCCGAGGCCCCGCGGGAGAGCGCGTCGAGGGTGGCGGTCGCCCCGCGCTCGGTGAGCGTCGAGAACATGATGACCGGCAACCGGGCGTGCTTCTCGCGGATCCGGGTGAGCGCGCCGAGACCGTCGAGGTTCGGCATCTCGATGTCGAGGGTGACCACGTCGGGGCGCAGCTCGTCGACCATCCGGACCGCCTCCAGGCCGTCCCGGGCGACGCCGGCGACCTCGATGTCGGCAGCCTGCTGGAGCGCGGCCGTCACCAGCCGCCGCACCAGCGCCGAGTCGTCGACCACGAGCACCCTGATCTGTGTCACCCCCGTCCCATCGGCCCGACCCGGCGCGGCCTGAGCCCTCAGGAAGTCCACCGGAGCGCCGATCAGACCGGCATGACCGCGACCTCCGCCTTCGCCTCCGTCTCGGCGCTGGTGCGCAAGGAGACGTCGATGGTGTACGACGAGGGCAAGGAGTACCTCGTCGAGGCACGCCTGACCCCCCTCGCCAACGCGTGCGGCCTCGGCCTCGAGCAGTACGTCGCCCGGTTGGCCTTCGACGCCGACGAGCGGCGCAAGGTGATCGACGCGCTCACCATCAACGAGACCAGCTGGTTCCGCGACCACTCGCCGTACCAGGCCTTCACCGACGCGATGCTGCCGCCGCTGCTGGAGGCACGCTCCGTGACCCGTCGGCTGCGGATCTGGAGCGCCGCCTGCTCCAGCGGGCAGGAGGCGTACTCGATCGCGATGCTGCTCGACCAGCACCTCCCCGCGGGCTGGCAGTACGAGATCGTCGCGACCGACATCTCCACCCAGATGCTGGAGCGGGTCCGCGCCGGGCGCTACAGCCAGGTCGAGGTCAACCGCGGGCTGCCCGCGACCAGCCTGGTGCGCTACTTCACCCGGGTCGGGCGCGAGTGGGAGATCGCCGAGCGGCTGCGCGAGCGGATCACCGTGCGCCACCTCAACCTCGCCGCGCCGTACGTCGGGCTGGGCACGTTCGACGTGATCTGGCTGCGCAACGTCCTCATCTACTTCGACGCCGCCACCAAGGCCGACATCCTGCGCCGGATGCTGCCGATGCTCGCGCCGGACGGCTACCTCCTCCTCGGCTCGTCCGAGACCACCCTCGACCTGCCTCCCGACCTCGCCGCCGCCTGGCAGCGCGAGCAGATCGGCCGGGTGCCGGCGTACCGCCGCGCGCCTGCCTTGTCCCTCACCAGCACAGGAGCCTGACCGTGCGCGCGATGATCATCGACGACTCCCGGGCGATGCGCAGCATCCTGCGCCGCATCGTCACCGACCTCGACTTCGAGACGACCGAGGCCGAGCACGGCCAGGCCGCGCTCGACCAGCTGGAGGCGGGCGAGGTGCCCGACCTGTGCCTGGTCGACTGGAACATGCCGGTGATGGACGGCTACACGTTCATCACCCAGGTCCGCGCCAACCCGGCCTGGCGCGACATCACGCTGATGATGGTGACCACCGAGAGCGAGCAGCGCCAGATCGTCCGGGCCCTCGCGGCCGGGGCGCACGAGTACGTCATCAAGCCGTTCACGCCCGACGCCATCGTCGACAAGCTGGCCCTGCTCGGGCTGCTCTCGGAGGACCGGCAGGTGAGCGCATGAGCACGCTCGCGTCGGCCGAGACGCCCGCGACCGACGACGTCCTGGCCGTCACCGAGGACGTCTGGATGGCGCTGCTCGGCGACGAGGAGCCGCTGGCGCCGCGCGCCGTACCGGCCGGGACGCCGTTCGACGCCGCCGGTGCGTGGTCGGCCGCGACCACGGTGAGCGGCGGCTGGCACGGCGTCGTCACCGTCGAGCTCGACGAGTCCGTCGCCCGGGTCCTCACCGCGCGCATGCTCGACCTGCCCGCCACGGAGACCGCCGCCGACGCCGACGTCGCCGATGCCGTCGGCGAGCTGGTCAACATGGTCGGCGGCAACGTCAAGAGCCTGATGCCCGGCCCGTCGGTGCTGTCGCTGCCCGCGGTCGCGGCCGGCCGCGCCGCCTTCGCCCACGACGTCAGCGAGGCCTGCCGCCTCGACCTGCTCTGGCAGGGCGCCCCCGTCCGCATCTCCGTCCACGTCCCCGCCTGAACCTCCCGAGGAATGAGCACCCCATGAAGATCCTGATCGCCGACGACAGCCGGGTGATGCGGCAGATCGTGATCCGCACGCTGCGTCAGGCCGGCCACGGCGGCCACGAGATCGTCGAGGCCGAGAACGGCCGGCAGGCGCTGGAGCTGGTCCACACCGAGGCGCCCGACCTCGTCCTCTCGGACTGGAACATGCCGGAGATGAACGGCATCGACTGCCTCGCCGCGCTGCGGGCCGCCGGGTCCACCGTCGCCTTCGGCTTCGTCACCTCGGAGGGCTCCGACGAGATGCGCCAGCGCGCCGACGCCGCCGGTGCGGCCTTCCTCATCGCCAAGCCGTTCACCCCGGAGGCGTTCGACGACGCGCTCCGCAGCGTCCTCTGAGCGCCGGAGCACCACCATGGCCATCCACCTCCCCCTGACCAAGCAGGTCCGGGACCTGCTCACCGAGCTGCTCGGTCGCGAGGTCACCCTGGAGCCCACCGCGCCCTATGCCCCGGGGCCGGACACGCCTGCCTCGGTCGCCGTGTACGTCGACGACAGCCTCCGGATCCGCGCGCTCATCGTCGGCGACCTGGCCTTCTCGGCCCACGCCGGCGCCGCGATCGGGCTCGTCCCCGTCGGCGGCGCCGTCGCCGCGCTCGAGGACGGCAAGCTCACCGACACCCTCAGCGAGAACCTCTACGAGGTCCTCAACATCGCCGCCTCGACCTTCAACGTCGCCGGCGCAGAGCACCTGCGCCTGCACGCCCTGCACCCCGCCGGTCCCCCGCTCGACCCGCAGCTGCGGATCAGCACGCTGACCCTGGGGCGGCGCGAGGACCTGAAGGTGTCGATCGCCGGGTACGGCGACGGGCTGCTCTCGGTCGTCCTCGTCTAGGTCGCAGCGGAGCAGGTCCCGGCGCGCCAGCGCGCCGAGCGCCATCGAGCGGCGCACGTCGAGGCTCGCGGTGCTGCCAGCCCGGCGCAGCAGGTAGGCCCGCCGGTCGAGAGCCACGTCGAGGGCCCGGGCGTCCGCCGCGGCCAGGACGGCGTCGACGACCACCCGGTCGTGCCCGTCGGGCGCCCCGACCTGGACGTCGCGGGCGTCGGCGACCGCGACCCGCTCGCGCTCCGCCCGCTCGGGCTCGCAGCGGAGCACCGCCTCGGCCACGAGGTCCTCGACCCGGTCCCACCCCGCGCTCGTGAGCTCGCGCAGCGCAGCGTCCACGAACCCGGCCGCCGCCACGCTCAGCGGCCGGGTGCGCGCGGCGACCTGCTCGGCCCGCCACGGCGCCAGCCGGCCCCCCACCACGGCGGCGTGGACCCCGGGCAGCCGCCAGGCGCACTCCAGCACCCGTCCGACGTAGAGGCGCCCGCGGTCGGCCGGACGGTCGAGCACCGCGAGCAGGTCGACGAGGGCGAGCTCGGAGACCCACGGCGCTCCGGCGCCCGCGATGGGCAGCCCGGTGTCGAGCCGGCCGTCGCCGATCGTCGCGGCCCGCTCGCGCGAGGACACCGTGTGGTCCGCGGCCCACGCCACGATCTCGGTCCACTCCGCGACCAGCAGTCCTTCGCGGTGGACGACGCCGGCGCGCAGCCGCTGGAGCGAGGTGGAGACGGTCCCGAGTGCCATACGGAGATGACAACACAAGGATCCGACACAACCCCCCGGGCCCGCCGTTCGGCCGAACTTTTCGGGACCAAGTCCCGCCCGGCGCCGCTCAGGTCGCCCCGGCCCGGACCGATCAGGCCGGTTGAGCGACGGATTGCTCACCACCGCCGACGGACCGGCACCGCCTCTTCGCCGACCCCCGGGCCGGTGACTCCCCAGGAGATCCGATCGTGTCCTTCGCCGCGTCCGACGCCGTCGGCTTCGTGCTGCACTCCGCGATCAACGGGCTGTCCGTCCGGCAGCAGGTGATCGCCGACAACATCGCGAACGTCGACACCCCTGGTTTCCGCGCTCGCAGCGTGGAGTTCGAGTCCGCGCTCTCGCGGGCGATCGAGAGCGGCAGCGCGTCCGCGGAGGACCTTGGGGCCGTGGTCTCGCCCACCCAGACGCCCGTCGGTGCCAACGACAACAACGTCGACCTGCGCAAGGAGTCGATCGCGGCGATCCAGACGCAGTACCAGTACCAGATCATGGGTCGCGCGATCAGCGACCGGAACGCCCGCCTGGGCACGATGGCCGGGGGTGGCGCATGAGCGCCTTCGAGACGCTGCGCATCGCCAACACCGCGCTGGGCGCGCACCAGGTGTGGCTCGACGCGCTGGCCGGCAATATCGCCAACGCCAACACGGTGCGCAGCACCGACCAGGAGGCCTTCCGCGCGACGTACGTCGTCTTCGACCCGCGCGCCGACGGCGGTGTGGACGTCGCCGGGTTCGCCCAGTCGAACGCCGAGGGCCGGATGGTGAGCTCGCCGGACCACCCGCTCGCGGACGCCGACGGCTACGTGCGGATGCCCGACCTCGACATGTCCTCCCAGATGAGCCAGCTCGTGATGGCCCAGCGCGGCTACCAGGCGTCGGTGCAGGTCACCAAGAGCGCCCAGGACACCTACACCGCCGCGCTGCAGATCGGCTCGCGCTGATGGAGATCTCGCCGCTGACCTTCCCCAGCCTGTCCGGAACCGGCGCCGCCACGGACATCTCCTCGGTCGCGCCGTCGACCGCCGTGTCCGGGCCGACCGGCCCCGACACCGAGTTCGGCTCGCTCGTCCTCGACGGCCTCGACCGGCTGGAGGGCCTGACCGACAAGGCTGACGGCCTCGCCGTGCAGGCCGCGACCGGCAAGCTCGAGAACATCCACGACTACACGATCGCGGCGAGCGAGGCCTCCGTGGCCAGCCAGATGACCGTCGCGCTGCGCAACCGTGCGGTCGAGGCGTTCAACGAGATCATGCGGATGCAGGTCTGAGGCTGATCGACCGATGCAACAGCGACTCACCCGGTACCTCACGCGCGTCCGGGACACGTTCGCCGGCTTCACCGCCGGCCAGAAGGCCGTCGCGCTCGTGGGGACGGCGGCCCTCCTCATCGCGGTCTTCCTCGTCTTCCGCTGGGTCTCCGCGCCCAGCTACGCCCCGCTCTACTCGAACCTCAGCGGCAAGGACGCCAGCGCCGTCATCGAGGAGCTCGACGCCCAGGGCGTGAAGTACGAGATCACCGGCGGCGGCGGCACGATCATGGTGCCGCGCGCCGACGTCTACAGCACCCGGATCGCCCTGTCCGGCAAGGGCCTGCCGTCGAGCTCCGACAGCGGCGGCTACAGCCTGCTCGACAACCAGGGTCTGTCCACCTCGGAGTCGCAGGAGCAGACGAACTTCAAGCGCGCCATGGAGGGCGAGCTCAGCAAGACGATCGAGGCGATCGACGGCGTCAACACCGCGGTCGTGCACCTCGCGATCCCGCAGAAGCGCGTGTTCAGCGACGAGCAGGACCCGGCCACGGCCTCGGTCCTGGTCGACACCGACGCGGGCAAGTCGCTCGACGAGGAGCAGGTCCAGGCCGTGGTCAACCTGGTCGCGTCGAGCATCGACGGCCTCGACCCCAAGAAGGTCACCGTCGCCGACTCGTCCGGCAAGGTGCTCACCACCGACGCCGCCGACGCCGGCTCCGGCGCCGCCTCGACCCGCAGCAAGCAGGTCAAGGAGTTCCAGGGCTCGATGCAGGCCGAGATCCAGGCCGTGCTCGACCGCGTCGTCGGCCCGGGCAACTCGACGACCACGGTCACCGCGGACCTCGACTTCGACAAGTCGGTCACCGACAGCCGCAAGTACGACGCGCAGACCGGCGTCCCGCCGCTCTCGGAGTCGAGCAGCAACGAGACCTACAACGGCGCGGGCAGTCCCAACCCGAACGTCGGCGGCGTGGTCGGCCCCGACGGCCAGATGGACCCGAACACGACCGGCAACGCCGACTCGTCGTACCGCAACCGCAAGCAGACCAAGGACAACGCCGTCGGCGAGACCGTCGAGCACCGCGAGACGGCGCCCGGCGCGGTCAACAGCCTGCACGTCGGCGTGGTCCTCGACTCCACGGCCGCCGCGGCGATCCAGCCGCAGGTCGTCAAGGACCTGATCAGCAACGCGGTCGGCATCAAGGCCGCCCGGGGCGACACGATCGACGTCTCGACGATGCCGTTCGACCGCAGCGTCGAGAAGGCCGCCGCGGCCGACCTCGCCGCCGCCAAGGACGCCGACGCGGCGCACCGCCGCAACGCGCTGCTGCGCAACCTGGGCATCGGCGGCGGCATCATCCTGATGCTCGTTCTGGCCTGGCTGCAGGCCCGGCGCCGCGCGGCGGCCCGCGACGAGGCCCGGTCCTACCTGGTCGAGCAGCTCCGCTCCGACGCCGCGAACCGGGCGGCCGCCCTCGAGTCCCCGGCCCTGGCCGCCCTCGAGGCCGCCGAGCAGGACGAGGACGAGTCGCTGCGCGACGAGCTCATCGCCCTGGTCGAGAAGCAGCCCGAGGACGTCGCCGCGCTGCTGCGCGGCTGGCTCGTGGAGCCGCGCCCGTGACGATCATCGCCGCCCCCTCGTCCGCCATCGTCCAGCTCGGTGTCCGCAAGGCCGCCATCCTGCTGATCCAGCTCGGCAAGGAGCGCGCCGCCCAGGTGATGGCGCACCTCAGCGACGCCGAGGTGGAGAGCATCTCCGCCGAGATCGCCCGGCTGGACGCGGTCTCCGCGGCCGAGACCGAGCAGGTGCTGAGCGAGTTCCACGACCTCGCCACCGCGCACGCCCACGTCACCCAGGGCGGGTTCAACTTCGCCCAGCAGCTGCTGGAGCAGTCGCTCGGGCCGGAGCGGGCCAAGGAGATCATGGAGCGGCTGCACGCGGCCGCCGTCCAGATGCCGTTCCAGTTCCTGCACCGCGCGGATCCCGCGCAGCTGCGGGGATTCATCGCCGACGAGCACCCCCAGGTGATCGCGCTCGTGCTCGCCCACATGGCCGCCGACAAGGCCTCGCTGCTGCTCAGCGGGCTGCCCGCGCACCAGCAGGCGGTCGTCGCCCACCGGATCGCCGTGATGGACCGCACCTCCCCCGAGATCGTGCGCACGGTCGAGAGCGTCCTGGAGCGCAAGCTCTCCTCCATGCTCCAGCCGGCCGAGGTCTCCCGGGTCGGTGGCGTGGACCCTCTCGTCAACATCATCAACCGCTCAGACCGCCCTACGGAGCGGCAGATCGTCGAGGGCCTCGAAGGTCTCGACGCCGCGCTGGCCGACGAGGTCAAGAGCCGGATGTTCATGTTCGAGGACATCGTCGGTCTCGACGACCGGTCGGTGCAGCAGGTGCTGCGCCAGGTCGACACGGCCGAGCTCGCTCTGGCCCTCAAGGGTGTCAGCGACGCGGTCCGCAGCAAGATCACCGCGAACCTCTCCGAGCGCGCCGCGGAGAACCTGCTCGAGGAGGTCGAGCTGCTGGGCGCCGTCCGCCTGGCCCAGGTCGAGGAGGCCCAGCAGGGCGTCATTCGCACCATCCGCCAGCTCGAGGAGCAGGGCCAGATCATGGTCCGGCGAGGGAACGACGATGAGTTCATCGTCTGAGTCGGCCCTGCCGCTCCCCGAGCTGCGGGTCGGTGCCTGGACCCGGCTCGGCAGCAGCAGCGTGCTCGGCGACCCGGTCACCGAGTCGCTGCTGGGCGGGATCGCCGCCGAGGCGCGCGACGCCGCCCGGGCCCAGGGGTACGCCGTCGGGTGGGCCCAGGGCCGTCGTACGGCGGCCGCGGAGGCGGCCGTCGAGGAAGCCCGCCGCGTCGCCCTCCACACGGAGGCCGAGGCGCGGCGCGAGGCCGAGCACCGGGCCGCGCTCGACGCGCTGGGCGAGGCAGCCGAGCAGGTCAGGGGGCTGCTCGACGACCTGGCCCACGCGATCGAGGCGCAGGCTACCGACCTGGCCTGGTCGCTGACGACCACGGTGCTCGGCCTCCAGGTAGCCAAGATGGGACCGCAGGACGTGGTCGCCCGCGTGCTGCAGGTGCTGCCCCCGGCCCCCGTCGGGGCGGTCCGGCTGCACCCGTCGGTCGCCGGCTCGTCCGCCGCGCAGGACCTGCTCTCGCGCGGCCTCGACGTGATCGCCGACCCCGCCCTGGGCTCGGCCGATGCCCTGGTCGAGGCGGTCGACGGCAGTGTCGTCGACCTGCGCGTGCGCGAGGCGATGGCCCGCGTCCGGGAGGTCCTCGCATGAGCATCGACGCCGCCGTCCGCGGACGGCTCCTGGCCGCGGCCGCGCCCCTGCACCTGGGCACCGTCAGCGAGCTGGTCGGCCTGCACCTCGACGTGCGCGGACTCCCCCAGGCCGCCGTCGGCGACCTGCTGGAGGTCCGCACCGCGCAGGGTCCGCTCCTCGCCGAGGTCGCCGCGCTCCGGCCCGGCCTCGCCACCTGCCTCCCCCTCGGTACGACGACCGGCGTCCGCGTCGGCGACCACGTCCGCACGACCGGCGGCCCGCTCCGCGTCCAGGTCGGCGAGGCCCTGCTCGGCCGGGTCCTCGACGGCCTCGGCCGCCCGGTCGACGGCGGCCCCGCGCTCGACGGCCTCCCGGGCCTGGCCTCGGTCCCCACCGAGAACGCCGCACCCGACGCCCTCAGCCGGCCGCGGATCACCGAGCCGCTCGGCCTCGGCGTGCGCGCCCTCGACGCGCTCGTCCCTGTCGGCCGCGGCCAGCGGATCGGCATCATGGCCGGCTCCGGCGTCGGCAAGTCCTCCCTGCTCTCGATGATCGCCCGCGGCACCGACGCCGCGATCAACGTCATCGCCCTGGTCGGCGAGCGCGGCCGCGAGGTCCGCGAGTTCCTCGACGGCGACCTCGGCCCCGAGGGTCTCGCCCGCTCGGTCGTCGTCGTCGCGACCTCGGACGCCCCCGCCGTCGAGCGGCTCCGCGCCGCCTTCACCGCCACCCGGATCGCCGAGTGGTTCCGCGACTCCGGCCGCGACGTCGTGCTGATGATGGACTCGCTCACCCGCGTCGCCATGGCCCAGCGCGAGATCGGCCTGTCGGCCGGCGAACCGCCCGCCACCCGCGGCTATCCCCCCAGCGTCTTCGGCCTGCTGCCC
The DNA here is from genome assembly GCF_024662235.1 of Pimelobacter simplex. Classification (GTDB taxonomy): domain Bacteria; phylum Actinomycetota; class Actinomycetes; order Propionibacteriales; family Nocardioidaceae; genus Nocardioides. The sequence continues at coordinate 5,984,722 of NZ_CP096276.1, read as the reverse complement.
CGCCTCCTGGAGCGCGCGGGCACCTCGGCCGCCGGCTCGATCACCGGCATCTACACCGTCCTGGTCGAGGGCGACGACCTCCAGGACCCGATCGGCGACACCGCCCGGTCGATCCTCGACGGCCACGTCGTCCTCTCCCGCGACCTCGCCACCGCCGGCCACTTCCCGGCCGTCGACGTGCTGGAGTCGATCTCCCGCGTCCACGGCGCCGTCACCACCCCCGAGCAACGCGCGAACGCCACCCGCCTGCGCCGGATGCTCGCCGCCCACCGCTCGGTGCGCGAGCTCGTCGAGATCGGCGCGTACGTCGCCGGGGCCGACGCCGACGCCGACGCGGCCCTCGCCCGCCTGCCCCGCATCGAGGACTTCCTGCGCCAGTCGCTGGAGGACCTCACCGCCCCCGCCGAGACCTGGGACCGGCTCGCCGGTCTGGTGGCGTCGTGAGCTCCCGCGGACACCGGGACGACCGGGGACTCGCCGCCGTGGCCCGCGTGCGCGGCGTGCGCGAGACCGACAGCCGGATCGGCCTGCAGCACGTGCTGGCCGAGGAGGCCGCCGTCACCGCACGGTTGACCGCGCTCGAGACCGGCCTCGGTGCGGCCGCCGTCCCGGCCACCACGACGCCGGGGGCGCTCCTCGCGATGCGCACGATGCTCGCCGGCACCGGCGTCCTCATCGGCGAGACCCGCGCCGCGGCCGCGACCGCGCACGTCGTCAGCGACGAGGCCCGCGCCCGCTGGGGCGCCGACAAGGCCCGGCTCGCCGCCGTCGAGCACCTGTTGGAGCGCCGCGCCGCCCGGCGTCGTACCGAGGCGGAGCGGGAGGCGGCCCGCGAGGCCGACGACCTCGCCGCCCAGCGCTGGATGCGGGGTCCGCGATGAGCATCGACCTGGTCACCGCCCGGATCAGCGAGATCCAGGCCCGCCTCGCCCAGCTCGCGCCGGTCCGCGGCACCGCGTCGGCATCCGGCGCCTTCTCGACCGAATTGGCCGCCGCCACGGGCGATGCGGCCGGTACGCCGTCCACCGGCGGGACCGTCACCGGCGAGGACGTCGTCGTCGAGGCCCGCAAGTACCTCGGGCTCCCCTATGTCTGGGGCGGCACCGATCCGACCAAGGGCATGGACTGCTCGGGCCTGGTGCAGGTCGTCTACAAGAACCTCGGCTACGACCTGCCGCGGGTCTCCTACCAGCAGGCCGCCGCCGGCCGGCCCGTCGCCAGCATGGCCGAGGCCCAGCCCGGCGACCTGCTCGCGTGGGACAACTCCAGCCGCAACAACGGTGTCGACCACATCGCGATCTACATCGGCAACGGCAAGATGATCGAGGCGCCGCGGACCGGGCTGAACATCCGGATCGTCGACGTCCCCTCCACCCCGGACGTCATCCGCCGCATCATCGACCAGCCGGCCGCCGCCTCCGGGGTCTCCGGGCCCGTCGGGCGCGCGGCCACCGGGACGCCGTACGCGGGGCTGATCGACGCCGCCGCGGCCCGCACCGGCGTACCGGCCGCGCTCATCGCCGCCGTCGCGAAGCAGGAGTCGGGATTCGACCCGCGCGCGGTCAGCCCGGCCGGCGCCCAGGGCCTCATGCAGCTCATGCCCGGCACCGCCCGCGGTCTCGGCGTGGACGACCCGTTCGACCCGGCCCAGGCGATCGACGGCGGCGCCCGGCTGCTGCGCTCGCTGCTGGACCGGTTCGGACGCACCGACCTCGCGCTCGCGGCGTACAACGCGGGGCCGGGGGCGGTCAGTCGCTATGGCGGGATCCCGCCGTACCCGGAGACGCAGCGGTACGTCCGCAACGTCATGGCCATGATGGGGAGCAACGGATGAGCATCACTCCGTCGCCCGCGCTGCCGATCGCGGGGCTGCCGACGCCCCCGGCGGGCGCGGGACTCGGGCAGGCGCAGGGGCAACTGGGTCAGGGATGGGGGCAGTCGGCCCTCGCCGACCTGCTGGCGGCGCTCGCCGCGCCGGTCGACCTGGACGCGCCGGCTGCACCGGCCGATCCCGCTGCCGAGACCGCTGAGCCGGAGCCGGCCGACGACTTCCTCGGTGCCCTGGCCGCGGCGCTCGGCATGACCGCGGCGCCTACGCCGACCTCGACCACGCCGCCGACGCCGGGTCTGGCCGCGGCGCCGAGCCTGGGCTTGGGCCTCGGCTCGAGCCCGACCTCAGTGGCGACACCGCAGCCCGAGGCGACCCCGGCCACGACCCCGGTCCCAGCAGCAGCGCCGCCGGCGAGCGAGTCCACGCCGGAGCCCGCCGCACCGCCCCCACCGCCGCCGCCCCCGACGACCGCGACCACGACGGCGAGCGCCGCGGCCACCGCAGCCGTGCCCGTGGCCGCGCCCGCGCTCGCCCCCGGGCAGCCGGACGTCGCGCTGAGCGTCGTCCGGCAGGTGTTCCCCGAGGTGACCCGGATCGTGACGTCCACGCCGACGGACCGCCCCGGTACCCAGCGGATCACCCTGACCCTCCAGCCCGAGCAGCTCGGCGAGGTACGGGTCACGCTGGTGGTCCGCGACGGCACGGTCCACGTCCGGCTGGCGGGCGAGTCCGACAATCCCGCCGTCCACCGGGCGCTCGCGACCGGGGCTCCGGAGCTGCAGCGGCTGCTGGAGCGGACCGGAGGCGGCGAGGCGCGGGTCCTGGTCCGCGAGCCGTTCGGGCTCCCGGCCACCGCTGCCACCTCGGTCAGCCCGGCCACCCCCTCCACGCCGGCCAACCCGGCCACGCCGACCACCCCGGCCGCGACCACAACCGCGGCCACCCCGGACGGCACCGCCCTCGGCGCCGACCCCGGCGGCGCGCACGCCGGCCGGGACCAGCGGGGCGACCAGGGCTCCGAGCGCGCGGACCACCCGGCCGCGACCGTACCGGCCACCCCGACGTCGACGCCGTCCACGACACCGACGCCGCCCACGACGCCCGCCGCCGCGGGCCACCTCGACCGGACCCTCTGAGGAGCCACCATGCCGATCGATCCCACCTCCGCCGCAGCCGCGGCCACCACGAGCTACGGCGTCACGTCCAACGCCGGCTCCACGAGCAGCACCAAGGGCTTCGGCGACCAGCAGGTCTTCCTGGAGCTGATGGTCGCCCAGATGCGCTACCAGGACCCGCTCAACCCCACCGACTCCTCGCAGTTCATGGCGCAGACCGCGCAGTTCACCGCGCTGGAGAAGATGCAGAACGTCGCCGACCAGACCGCGATGCTGCTGAGCACCCAGCTCGCGTTCGGCGCGAGCTCGATGATCGGCCAGACCGTGCGCTGGTACGACGCCAAGGGGGTCGAGCAGAGCGGGACCGTCCAGGGCACCACGTACCTCTCCTCGGGCCCCGTGCTCAGCGTCGACGGCCACCACGTGCCGATCACCGACGTGATCAGCGTCGGCTCGGCGCCGACGATCGAGAAGCCGCCGACCGGCGGTACCGGCAACGGGACCTACACCCCGCCCAGCGGCAAGCCCCCGACCAAGACCGCCTGACCAGCACCCACCCGAAGAAGAAGAAGGAGACACACCCATGCTTCGCTCGCTCTTCGCCGGCATCTCCGGCCTCCGCGTCAACCAGACCATGCTCGACGTCACCGGCAACAACATCGCCAACGCCAACACGACGGGCTTCAAGGCCAGCACCACGGTCTTCTCCGACACCCTGAGCCAGATGCTCACCGCGGCCTCGGGCGGCAACGCCGAGCGCGGCGGCACCAACCCGATCCAGATCGGCCTCGGCGTCCAGCTCGCCGCGACCTCGACCAACTTCGGCCAGGGCTCGGCGCAGCTGACCGGGCGGCCGACCGACGTGATGCTCCAGGGCGACGGCTTCTTCGTGCTGCGCGACGGCGCGGAGGACGTCTACACCCGGGCCGGCGCGTTCACGTTCGACCAGACCGGGGTGCTCGTCGCGCCCAACGGCATGCGGGTGCAGGGCTACGCGCTCGACGGCGCCGGTCTGCCGACCGGCGGTCTCGTGGACGTCGACCTCAACAGCCTCGCGCTGCCGGCCGGCGTCGAGCTGACGTCGTACTCCATCGCGGCGGACGGCAAGGTCCGCGGCGTGTTCTCCGACGGCGTGCAGCGCGACATCTGCCAGCTCGCGGTGGCCGACTTCAACAACCCGATGGGCCTGGAGAAGATCGGCGACACGGCGTACCGCGCCTCCGCCAACTCCGGTCCGGTCCAGCTCGGCGTCGCCGGACAGGGCCAGCGCGGCCAGATCATGGCCGGCGCCCTGGAGATGTCGAATGTCGACCTGTCGGCCGAGTTCACCAACCTGATCCTGGCCCAGCGCGGCTTCCAGGCCAGCTCGCGCGTGATCACCACGAGCGACCAGGTCCTCGAGGAGCTCGTCAACATCAAGCGCTAAGGGACCTCCCCCGGGGGCCGATGAGGACGTCGGAGAGCCACGGACGGCTCTCCGATCAGTCCACGCACACGGAGGTGCCGCGGTGATCTCGTTGACCCGACTCTCGGGGACCACGTTCCTGCTGAACGCGGACCTGATCGAGCGCGTGGACTGCACGCCCGACACGGTGGTGACCCTCGTCGACGGCACCAAGTACCTCGTCTCGGAGCCCCTGGACGACGTCCTGGCCGCCGTCGTGGACTACCGCGCGGCGATCGTCGCGCGCGCCGGCCTCCCGGACGCGGCGACGCTGCCGTCCGTCAGCCCGCGCCCGACCGCCCGGCTCACCGCCGTGCCCCCGCGAGGAGTGACCCCATGAAGGACATCGCCACCCCGGTCGGCATCGCGCTCGGCCTGGTGATCATCGTCGCCGCCAACATGCTCGAGGGCGGCAACCCGATGAGCCTGCTGCTCCTGCCGCCCATGCTCCTCGTCCTCGGTACGACGATCATGGTCACCGTCGCGGGCGGCACGATGAGCGACGCGAAGTCCGCGGTCAAGGACCTCAAGCGCGCGTTCAGCGGCAAGGTCGAGCCGGCCGACGAGCTCGTCCCCCAGGTCGTGACGCTCGCCGAGCGCGCCCGCCGCGAGGGCCTGCTCGCGCTGGAGGACAGCCTGCGCGAGATCGACGACCCGTTCCTGGTCAAGGGCGTGACGATGGCGATCGACGGCACCGACCCCGAGGACGTCCGCGACATCCTCGAGGCCGAGCTGCGCGCCAAGCGCCGCGACGACAAGCAGTCCGCGAAGTTCTTCGGCGACGCCGGCGCCTACGCGCCGACCATCGGCATCGTCGGCACCGTGATGGGCCTGGTCCACGTGCTGGAGAACCTCGCCACCCCCGACGAGCTCGGCCACCTCATCGCCGGCGCCTTCGTCGCCACTCTGTGGGGCGTCATGTCGGCCAACGTCATCTGGCTGCCGATCTCCAGCCGGCTCAAGCGCCTCGGCGAGCTCGAGTGCGCGCGGATGGAGGTCGCCATCGAGGGCGTCGCCGCCATCCAGGCCGGCGCCAACCCGCGCCTGGTCGCGGAGAAGCTGCGCTCCCTGCTGCCCGCCGGCATGGCCGAGCGCGAGGCCGCCTGATGTCCACCCGGCCCGGCAGCGGTCCGCCTCGCCGGCGGCACCGCGAGGAGGAGCACGAGGAGGCGGAGGAGGGCAAGGAGCGCTGGCTCGTCACCTACGCCGACATGGTGACCCTGCTGATGGTCCTCTTCATCGTCATGTTCGCGATGTCGACCGTCGACGAGAAGAAGTACGCCCAGCTCAAGGACGGCCTCGCCGACGGCTTCGGCCGCGAGCAGTCGATCCTCAACGGCGCGAGCCCGATCAGCAACAGCAAGGGCGCCAACGACCCGGGCGAGTCGTCGTACCAGATGCTGCTGGCGCAGGTCCCCGAGCCGCAGCGCGGCACCGTGTCCAAGCTCCTGCAGGAGGCCGACCGGCTCCGCCGCGATCGGGCGTACGGCGAGGCGCGGGTCGAGGTCGAGCGCCTCCTCAAGGTCTGGCGCAAGATCGACAAGGCGCTGCGCGCCAAGGGCCTGCGCGACGACGTCCGCGCCACCATCGACGAGCGCGGCCTCGTGGTCAGCCTGGTCTCCCAGCACGTCGTCTTCGAGCCGGACGTCGCGGTCCTCACCGACCGCGGCCGGCGCGTCGTCGACACGCTCGCGCCCGTCCTGGTCGCCCTGTCCGAGCCGCTGGAGCTCGACGGCCACACCAACCAGGAGCCGGTGAAGCCGAAGTACTACCCCACCGACTGGGAGCTCTCCCTCGCCCGCGCGGCCCACGTGCTGCGCCGGCTCGAGGAGGTGCACCACGTCCCCGCCGCGCGGCTGCGGGCCACCGGCTTCGGCCACACCAAGCCGCTCGTCGACCCGGCCCGCTCGGGCTCGCAGAAGGTCAACAAGCGCGTCGACATCCTCGTCCTGAGCCAGGCGCCCGCCGAGACCCGCGCCTTCATGGGCGAGGCGTACGAGGAGCTGCGCCGCCAGGCCGGCCTGGACGACCCCGGCGCCCCCGTCGGCAGCGCCGGCCCGGCCGGCGGTCCCGAAGCACTGGGCTATCCCGTCACCCGTCAGGAGGAACGACCGTGAGCACCACCCTCGCCGCCCCCGCGGCCGCCACCGAGCAGGAACCCGCCAAGGGCGGGCGGACCCGGACGATCGGGATCGTGGTGCTGCTGGTCGCCGTGCTCGCCGGCGCCGGCTGGTTCTTCGTCCTCAAGCCGACCGACAGCGCGCCGAAGCCCGGCGAGGTCGTCGCCCTGGACTCGATCCAGGTCAACCTGGCCGGCGGCCACTACCTGCGCCTGGGCATGGCCCTGCAGCTGACCGCGAGCACCAAGGAGGCGGACGGCAGCAAGGCGCTCGACGCCGCGATCGCCGTCTTCAGCGGCCTGCCGGTCGGCGAGGTGAACAAGCCGGCCGTGCGCGAGACCCTGCGCAAGCAGCTGGAGAAGCGACTCGAGGAGCGCTACCACGGTGAGGTGATGGAGGTGTACTTCACCGAGTTCGTCACGCAGTAGGCCCCACCCGAGCCGCCGACCCGGGACCCCACCCGGGACCCTGCGTAGTCCGATCGGGCCACCCAGCCGTGACCGCCCGGCGACCGGGCGACCCCTCAGGTCCGCCCCCGCCGCGACGATGGACCCCTCGTGACCCTCCAGCGGCCGCGCCGCCGACCCCGCACGGCCGAACCCACGCCGTACGACTTCCGGCGTCCGATCCAGCTCTCGCGCGAGCACCAGCGCACCCTCCAGCTCGGCTTCGACGGCTTCGCCCGCCAGGCCACGACGGTGTTCACGAGCTCGCTGCGCACGGTGTGCACGGTGACGCTGGTCGGGATCGAGCAGCGCACCTACGCCGAGTACGTCGACAGCCTCGGCCCGTCGACGTACATGACGCTGTTCTCGGCCGACCCGATGCCCGGCACCGGCGTGCTGGAGATCCCGCTGTTCGCGACGATGTCCTGCCTGGACCACATGCTCGGCGGGCCGGGCTCCGACGAGCAGCCGGACCGGCCGCTCACCGAGATCGAGGACGGCGTCATCCGCGGGCTGGTCGAGCGGCTGCTCGGCGAGATGCGCTACTCCCTCGACGGGATCGTCGCGCTGGAGCCGACCGTCACCGGCATCGAGTACAGCCCCCAGTTCGCGCAGGTCGCGAGCGCCGCCGACGTGATGGTCGTCGTCGAGCTCGAGCTGCGCATCGGCGAGCGCGCGCACCGGGTGTCGATCTGCCTGCCGTTCACCGGCCTGCTCCCCCACCTGACCAACGCCACCGGCAGCGGCGCCGTCTCCGACCGCGAGCGCGCCCAGCGCGCGCAGTCCGCGCTCCTGCTGCAGGAGCAGTTCCAGCGGGTGCCGGTCGCGGTGTCCGTGCGCTTCCGCCCCATCGCGCTCGACCCCGGCACGCTCTCGGCGCTCGAGCCGGGCTCCGTCGTCCGGCTGACCCACCCGGCGTCGGCACCCCTCGACGTCACCGTCGCCGGCAACACCTTCGCCCACGCCACCCCCGGCACCCGCGGCCAGCGTCTGGCCGCGCTCATCGTCACCACTCCCGAGGAGTCCTGATGTCCGACGTGCTCGACCCCACCGCGCTGGCCGAGGCCGTCGCCGAGGCGGCCGCCGCCGCCCTTCCGGCCGTCACGCCGCTGACCCCGGCGCCGGCCCAGCCCGGCTCCCCCCACGTCACCGCCGCGTTCGCCGGCGGTGCGGTCGTGGAGCTGGACGGCGGGGTGCCCGGACGGGTCGTCGTCCTCGTCGGCACCGAGCTGGTCGAGGCGCTCGCCAGCAGCCCGCTCGGCGGCCTGGACGTCGCGGCCGCCGTCCAGCCGGCCCTCGACGCCGCCGCGCTGCGTCTCGGCGCCCGCGCCCGCGGGGCGCGCACCCTCGACCTCGACGCCGAGGACTTCGACATCAGCAAGCTGCTGGGCGGTGCGTTCAGCACCGTCCCCCTGATCGGCACCGGCATCGCCGCCGCGGTCCTCGTCCCGGAGACGACGCTCGCCGGCGCCCGCGAGCCGATCAGCCCCGAGGACGCCGTACCGACCGCGGCGGAGGCGGTCGCGGCCGCCGCGCTGTCGGCCGGCGACGGCCCGGAGCCGTTCGTGCCCGCCTTCGGCGCACCGGTGGCCCCGCCGCGCGGCCTGGAGCTGCTCCAGGGCGTCGACATGGAGGTCACCGTCGAGCTCGGCCGGACCCGGATGACCGTGCGCGACCTGCTCGCGCTCACCCCGGGCGCCGTCCTCGAGCTCGACCGCGCCGCCGGCAGCCCCGCCGACCTGCTGGTCAACGGGCGACTCGTCGCGCGCGGTGAGGTCGTCGTGGTCGACGAGGACTTCGGCCTGCGGGTCACCGAGATCCTCGACGCGAACGCCGCGGTCTGATCGCGATGTCCGGCGCTGACCCGAACCTCGGAGAGCTGGCGTTCCGCCTGGTCGGCTCGCTCGTGGTGGTCGTCGGGCTGCTGCTGCTCATCGCGCGGGGCGTCAACCGGCGCTTCAAGGCGCCCACCGGTGCGGCGATCCAGGTCGTGCACCGCCAGGCGCTCGGCCGCGGCCAGGCCGTCGCGATCGTCTCGGTCGGCACCCGCGTCCTCGTCCTCGGTACGACGGAGCAGCAGGTCACGCTGCTCACCGAGGTCGAGCCCGACGAGATCGGCCTCGACCTCGACCCGGCCGCGCTCGAGGCCGACCCGGCCGAGACCCCGCGGCACAAGCAGCCCCTGACGACCGGCCCGCTGGCCGGCTCGGTGCTCTCGCCGCAGACCTGGAAGCAGACGCTCGCGGCCGTCACCGGCCAGTCCTCCGACAGCACACCCCCGCGACGGCGAGCCTCGTGAACGCACTGAGCCACCTGGTCCTCGCGCTCGACCCCAACGGGCCCAACGGGCCGAAGGGCCCCGGCAACGGGGGCAGCGTCGAGATCGACCTGTCCGGACTGACCGACAAGCCGAGCCACGGCCTGCTGGTCTTCCTCGCGCTGACGCTGCTCAGCCTGCTCCCGGCGATCGTGCTGACCTGCACCAGCTTCACCAAGGTGCTCGTCGTGCTGGGCCTGACCCGCAACGCGCTCGGCCTCCAGCAGACCCCGAACAACCAGGTGCTGGCGGGGCTCGCGCTCTTCCTGAGCCTGTTCATCATGGCCCCGGTGCTGTCGGACATGAACGACGCCGGCGTCCAGCCCTACCTCAAGGGCGACAAGTCCAACTCCGCCGCCTTCCAGGACGGCATGGAGCCGCTGCGCGCCTTCATGCTCGACAACACCGGCGACGACGAGCTGACCCTGCTCACCAGCGTCGCCGACCGCAAGCTCCCCGAGAACCGCGAGGACGTCCCGACCGCGACGCTGATCCCCGCGTTCGTGCTCTCGGAGCTCAAGGACGCCTTCATCATCGGGTTCATCATCTTCATCCCGTTCCTGGTCATCGACATCGTCGTGAGCGGAGCGTTGATGAGTCTCGGCATGATGATGATGCCGCCGGTGATGGTGTCGTTGCCGTTCAAGCTGCTGCTGTTCGTGATGGTCGACGGCTGGGCGCTCGTGATCAGGTCGCTCGTCGCGTCGTACACCGGAGGCGGTTAGCGCCATGACCGACACGTGACCGACACCGCGATCATCGAGATCGCCCTCAAGACCATGCTCGTCGCCCTCAAGCTGTCGGCGCCGATCCTCGCGACCTCGCTGGTGATCGGCTTCGCCATCTCGCTGTTCCAGGCGATGACCCAGATCCAGGAGTTCACGCTCGCCTTCGTGCCCAAGCTCGTCGGCGTCGCGATGGCCCTGCTCTTCTGCGGCAACTGGATGCTGCACACCCTCATGGCCTTCACCCGGGAGCTGTTCGCCATCCTCCCCGGCCTCCTCGTCTAGGCGCCAGGAAGCACACCCGTGGTCCTCTCCGTCGACGGTGCCGCGCTCAGCGCGCTGCTGCTCGCCTCCGTGCGGGTGGTGGCGTGGCTGGCCGTCGTACCGCCGTTCGCGACCCGGGGCATCCCTGCGATGGCCAAGGTCGTGCTGGCGCTGGGCCTGTCGCTGACGATGGCGCCGACGCTGGCCACCCAGGACCTGCCCAGCACCACGCCCGCGCTGCTCATGGCGACCGTCGCGCAGGCGCTGATCGGCGTCGCCATGGGCTACGTGACGATGCTGCTCTTCGCCGCGATCGGCGCCGCCGGCGCGCTGATCGACCTCTTCGGCGGCTTCGCGATCGCCGCCGCCTGGGACCCCCTGGGCATGAACATGAACACCGTCTTCGGCCGGTTCCACCAGATCCTCGCGACCGCGCTGCTCGTCGTGACCGGCGGGCACCTGCTGGTGATCGGCGGCCTGCTCAGCACGTTCCGCTACCTGCCGCTGACCGGGATGCCCGACATCTCCAGCTGGGACGGCGTCCTCGTCACGGCGTTCTCGATGTTCTTCACCGTGGCCGTGCAGATGGCACTGCCGATGATCGCGGTGCTCTTCGTCGCCGACCTCGCGCTCGCGCTGCTGACCAAGGTCGCGCCCCAGCTCAACGCGCTCAACGTGATGTTCCCGGCCAAGGTCGGGCTCACGCTCCTGCTGCTCGGGCTGTCGTTCCCGATGCTGCCCGACGCCGTCGAGCGGCTCGTCGGGTTCGCGAACGACGCCATGGCCACGATGTCCGGAGCGGGGTGAACCGATGGCCGCGTCGAGCGAGGAGAAGACCGAGAAACCCACTCCCAAGAAGAAGAAGGAGGCCCGCAAGGAAGGCCAGGTCCCGCGCACGCCCGAGCTCGGCGGCTGGCTCGGCCTCCTCGTCGTCGCCCTCGCGCTCGGTCCCCTGATGGACCACGAGCTCAACGCCGTCCGCACCCTGATGGCCACCAACCTGCGCGCCGCCGAACGTCCCTCGATCCCGCTCGCCCTGCACCTGCTCGGCCAGGCCGGCCAGCACATCCTGGTCAGCCTCGTCGTGCTCGGCGCGATGGTGATGGTGATCGGCGTGGTCTCCGCCCTGGCCCAGGGCGGCTTCTACCTCGCCCCCAAGCTCGCCAAGCCCGACGCCAAGAAGCTCAACCCCCTCCAGGGCGCCAAGCGCCTCCTCGGCCCGCACGCCGCCTGGGAGGGCGTGAAGGTCCTCGTGAAGAGCTCCGTCGTCGCCTTCCTCGCCTGGGGCGCGGTGAAGTCGATGATGCCCCTCGTCGGCGGCCTGCTGCCCATCGAGCTCGTCCTCCACGAGCTCACCGCCGAGGTCTCCCGCCTCGTCCTCACCGTCGCCATCGCCGGGCTCGTCATGGCCGCCGCCGACTACGCGATGATGAAGCGCCGGATCGGCAAGCAGATCCGGATGAGCCACAGCGAGATCAAGCAGGAGCACAAGCAGGCCGAGGGCGATCCCCTCGTCAAGAGCGCCATCCGCAGCCGCCAGCTCGCCGCCGCGCGCAACCGGATGATCTCCGACGTCGGCACCGCCGACGTCCTCCTGGTCAACCCCACCCACGTCGCCGTCGCGCTCCGCTACGACCCTGACCGCGGCGCGCCCCGCGTCGTCGCACGCGGTGCCGGCGCCATCGCGGCCAAGATCCGCGAGCGCGCCGCCGAGGAGCGCGTCCCGCTGGTCCAGGACGTCCCCCTCGCCCGCGCGCTCTACCGCCACTGCCAGGTCGGCCAGGAGATCCCCCGCGAGCTCTGGGCCGCCGTCGCGCAGGTCCTCGCGTTCGTGCTCAGCCGGCGGCACGCGGGGCAGCACGGCGGCGAGCACCGCACCCCTCGTCGTACGGACGAGCTGCCGGAGGTGCTCGCCGGGGCCCGGCGGCGCCGGGCGCAGTCCACCTGAACCCCTCAACCCGCCCGCGCGCGTGCCGATGGGCCCCCCGACGCCAGGACGGCGTCGCGTAGGGCCAGGGACGGCGCTCACTCGTCGAGAGGCTGTACCGCCGCATGCCCGTGAAGTCGCTGACCAAGCTCGGTGTGCCCCTGGGCATCGTGCTCATCGTGGTCATGCTCGTGGTGCCGCTGCCGGCGGTGCTGCTCGACCTGATGATCGCGCTCAACATCACCGGTGCCCTGCTCGTCCTGATGGTCGCCATGTTCATCCACAAGCCGCTGGAGTTCGCCGCCTTCCCCTCGGTGATCCTGGTGATGACGCTGTTCCGGCTCGCGCTCAACGTCAGCGCGACCCGCCTGGTCCTCCTCGACGGGTACGCCGGCAAGGTGATCGACACGTTCGGCCACTTCGTCGTCGGCGGCTCGCTGATCGTCGGCCTGATCGTGTTCGCGATCCTGCTGGTGATCCAGTTCGTCGTCATCACCAACGGCGCCGGCCGCGTCGCCGAGGTGGGTGCGCGGTTCACGCTCGACGCCATGCCCGGCAAGCAGATGGCGATCGACGCCGACCTCAACTCCGGGCTCATCGACGAGGAGGAGGCGCGGCGACGGCGGGCCGAGGTGCACGCCGAGGCGGACTTCCACGGCGCGATGGACGGTGCCTCCAAGTTCGTCAAGGGCGACGCGATCGCGGCGATCGTGATCACGCTGGTCAACCTGCTCGGCGGCTTCGCGATCGGCGTGGCGCAGTACGGCATGCCGTTCGGCGAGGCGATCAACACCTACTCGCTGCTGTCGATCGGCGACGGCCTCGTCTCGCAGATCCCCGCGCTGCTGCTGTCGGTCGCGACCGGCCTCATCGTCACCCGCTCGGTCGCCGACTCCGACATGGGCTCCGACATCGTCGGCCAGATCTTCCAGCGCAAGATGCCGCTGCGGGTGGCCGGGTTCGGCGCTCTCGCGCTGTGCGTCATCCCGGGCCTGCCGAAGCTGCCGTTCCTCGTGGCGGGCGGGCTCATGCTGCTCGGCGCCAGCCGGATCGACGAGAAGTCCGCCACCGGTACGGCGGCCGACGCCGCCGGTGCCGGCGGCCCCGGCGAGCTCGTCCAGGTCCCCGACTCCCCCGAGGCGCTCGTCACCGAGATCCGGGTCGATCCGCTCGGGCTGGAGCTCTCCGCCGACCTCATCGACCTCGTCGACACCCGCTCCGGCGGCGACCTGCTCGACCGGGTCAAGGCACTGCGCCGCAAGGTCGCCGGCGAGCTCGGCATCGTCATCCCCCCGGTGCGCACGCGCGACAACCTCGAGCTGCCGCCGCACACCTACGCCATCACCCTGTACGGCGCCGAGGTGGCCCGCGGCGAGGCCCCCCGCGGCACGGTGCTGGCCATCGGCGACTTCCTCGGCTCGCTCCCCGGCACGCCCACGCAGGAGCCCGTCTTCGGCCTGGAGGCCAAGTGGATCCCGGCCGAGCTGCGCCACCAGGCCGAGATCGGCGGCGCCACCGTCGTCGACCGCGCGTCCGTGGTGACCACACACCTCGCCGAGGTCGTCCACCAGCACGCCAGCCGGCTGCTCGGCCGCGAGGACGTCCGCCTGCTCACCGACGTCGTCAAGCGCACCCACCCGGTCGTCATCGAGGAGCTCACCCCGACCCTCCTGCCGCTCGGCGAGGTGCAGCGCGTGCTGCGCTCGCTGCTGGAGGAGCGCATCCCGATCCGCGACCTGGTGCGGATCTTCGAGGCGCTGTCGATCCGCGCGACCTCGTCCAAGGAGCACGACGCGCTGGTCGAGGCGGCCCGGGCCGCGCTCGAGCCGGCGCTCGCGGCGCCGTACGTCACGGACGGGGTGCTGCACGCGATCAGCTTCGAGCCCCTGCTGGAGCAGCAGATGCTCGAAGGCCTGCGTCCCACCGACCAGGGCGCCGTCATCGTGCTCGACCCGGACATCGCCCAGCAGGTGCTGCTCGGGCTCACCCAGGCGGCGCACGCGGCCGAGAATGCCGACGTACGGCCGGTCCTGGTCTGCGCACCCGCCCTCCGCGCCGCCGTACGACGCCTGGTGGCGCCCGCGGTCGAACGGCTCCCCGTGTTCTCCTACGCCGAGCTCGGCGCCGCCCGTGAGGTCACCTCGGTGGCCGTGATCAGCGGCCACGGCGCCCGGCCGGCGCTCGGCACGATCGGGGTGGGGGCGTGATGCTCGACCTTCGTGTGTTCCTCGTGGCCGCCGTGCTCGCCTCGCCGGCCGTCGTCCGGGCGGCGGACGGCACGCTCCCCATGGAGGACGCGCTGACCCGCGTGCTCCTCGTGATGCTCGGCGCGACGGCGGTCAGCCTGCTCGTGCGCACGCTCTGGCCGCTCCTGGCCGGGCCGACGTCCGAGCCGGAGCGCCTCCCCGACACGACGCCGACGCCCGTCGAGGACGACTTCATGCTGACGAGCGAGCTCGACGAGCGTGACGACGACGGGCTCAGCCTGTTCAGCCCACGGCCGGAATGATCCACTCCAGCTGGGTTCCCTGACCCGGAGCCGAGCCGAGCTCGAGGTGCCCACCCAGGTCCTCGGCGCGCGTGCGCAGGTTGCCGGTGCCGCTGCCGTGGCAGACCGTCTCGGGATCGAAGCCCACCCCGTCGTCGCTGACCCGCAGCCGGAACCACGCCGACGACGCGGTCAGCTCGACCACGACCGACGCGGCGCCCGCGTGCCGCGCGACGTTGGACAGCGCCTCGCGCAGGGTGGTCAGCACGTGCGCTCCCGCCTCGGGCACGAGCGCGCGGTCGACCGGACCCTGGACCCGCAGGACGGGCTGGAAGCCGAGCACGCCGACGTACTCCCCCAGCAGCGAGCGGACGTCCTCGAGCAGCGGGCGGCCGGTGCCGGTGCCGAGCTCGAAGATCGCCGCCCGGAGCTCCTTGATCGCCAGGTCCAGGTCGCTGATCGTGCTGTCGACGCGGGCGCGCAGCTCGTCGACGTCGAGGCTGCGGGCGCCCTGGAGCTGCATGCCGGTCGCGAAGAGCCGCTGGATGACGAGGTCGTGCAGGTCGCGCGCGATCCGGTCGCGGTCCTTGGCGACGAGCAGCTGGGCCCGGTCGCGCAGCGCCTGGTCGCGGTCGAGGATCAGGCCCAGC
This sequence comes from Pimelobacter simplex, assembly GCF_024662235.1. GTDB lineage: Bacteria > Actinomycetota > Actinomycetes > Propionibacteriales > Nocardioidaceae > Nocardioides. Next base: position 5,969,395 of record NZ_CP096276.1, on the reverse strand, counting down.
TGGGTCGCCGTCACGGTGACCAGGTCGAGCATGACCCCCTGGAGGGACGGCGTCTCGTGCGCCCGGTCGACCACGATCACGCCGGAGCCGGCCAGCCGCGTGTGCACCGGTACGACGAGCGTCGCCCGGCCGTGCTTCTCGGGAAGCCGCTCGGGCACCCGCGAGGAGGTGACGTGCCGGATGGTGTCGCCGTGGCGCTCCACCACCCGCGGCGCGACCTCGGCCTCGCCCGCGAGCTGGCGGATCTCGAGCAGGTCCTCGTCGACGCGGACGTAGGCGACCAGCCGGGCGCCGCACAGCTCGCGCAGCGACACCACCAGCTCGTCGAGCGCCTCCTGCACGCGCACGGTGCCGGACAGGTCGCCGCCGACCTCGGCGGTGCCGGCCAGCCAGCGGCGGCGCCACTCGACGGCCTCGAACGTGCGGGCGTTGTCGATCATCGCGCCGGCCGCGCCGGCCAGCGCCTCGACCAGCGCCTCGTCGGTCGCCGTGAACTCCACGCCACCGCGCTTGTTGCCCAGGTAGAGGTGGCCGAACGCCTGGTTGCGCACCAGCACCGGCGCGCCGAGGAAGCTCTCGATCGCCGGATGCCCGTCGGGGAAGGAGCCCGTGGAGACGGGGTGCTCGTCGACCTGACCGACCCGGATCGTGCACCGCTGCTGGGGAACGAGGCCGATCAGCCCCTCGCCGAGCGGCATCCGGCCGATCTCCTGGAAGCGGTCGGCGACCACCCGGTTGGGGACGAGGTCGACGAAGGCGCCGTCGTCGTCGACGATCCCGAGGACGCCGTACTCGGCGTCGGTGAGCTGGCAGGACGCCTCGACGATGCGCGTCAGGACGCCGCGCAGGTCCAGGTCGGACCCGATCGCAACGACCGCGTCCAACAGGGCCCGAGCCTCTGGGGGCAGCTCCATGTCCATCAGCTACTCGATCCCTCCCTCAAGATCGCTGACAGAGCTCAGGCTATCGCCTTCGCGCCGGCTCGCTCCACGCGCACGTGCCACCCATCGGCACCGGGACCTTGGGCCTGAGCGGTCCCGGGACGAACGTCTCAGAACCGCCGCAGCTGGTAGAGGCCGCGGGTGCGCCCGACGACCGCCCCGGCCTCGTCGGTGAGCTCGGCGACGAGCTCGAAGTCGGACTTGCCGCGCTCGTCGTACTCGGCGAGCACGCGGGCGATCTCGTCCTCGGTGATCGAGGCGCGGGCCACGACCGCGGTCGTCGCCGGGCGCAGGAAGTCGATGGTCACGCTCTTGACCAGCGGGACGCCGCCCTCGACCGCGAGCGAGGTGCGCGGCAGCAGGCCGCCCAGGACCTCGGCGACGGTGAAGAGCGAGCCGGCGTACGCCGTGCCGAAGTGGTTGACGTTCGGGCCGGACGGGATGCGCGCGGCCACCGACGTCCGCTCCAGCTCGACGACCTCGACCTGCATGGCGTCGAGGACGGGGATGATCCGGCGGATGTCGGCGGTGGTCGCCTGGAGTTCGGTCACGGCCTCAACCTACTGAAGCCGGAGCCTGCGGCGGCTCAGGCCACGTCGTAGCGGCGCTGGCCGAGGCGCGGGTGGTCCGAGCCGGTCAGCAGCACGTCGACCACGCGCTCGACGTCGTCGATCATCGGCACGTGCCCGCAGCCAGGCAGCGAGATGTGGTCGGCGTCGGGCAGCGCCTTCTTGGCGCGCGTGGCCTGGTAGGGCAGCAGGACGAGGTCGCGGGTGCCCCACGCGACGGTGATCGGGATCGACGGGTCGATCGGGCGGTCGAACGGGAAGCCGCCGTCGATGATCGTCTCGAGCGCCGGGCGCGCGTGGACCAGGCCGCGCAGGTCGCCCAGCGCCGCCTCGGGCGAGAGCCGGTTGCCTTTGGTCATCAGCAGCCCGAACGCCGCCGCGCGCCCCGGGCCGGTCTTGAGGATGGCCGGCGCGACCGGCTGCGCGATCGTCGCCGCACCCGTCAGCAGCGTGAACACCGCGCGGATGTAGGCGAAGTCGACCTTGTTGCGCCAGAAGCCCGCCGGGGCCAGCGTCGTCGCGCTGCTCACCAGGTCGTCGGCCGCCGCCTCCAGGGCGATCCGCCCGCCGAGCGAGTTGCCGGCGATGTGCGGGCGCTCCAGGCCGAGCTCGACGAAGCAGTCCTCGAGGATGTCGCGCAGGATGTCGCGCACGGGCCGGCCGTCCGGCACCAGCGCCGGCGACTCACCGTGCCCCGGCAGGTCCACCAGCACGACCTCGCGCTTCTCGGCCAACCGGTCGACCACCGGGTACCACGCCTGCCTGCGGTGCCCGATCCCATGGACCAGGACCAGCGGCTCTCCCGAGCCGATGCGTTCGTAGGCGAGCATGAGGACCTCGATTCCCCGCACCGACGTTGGTGCGATCTAGGTGCAACGGTGAGTTGCAGATACCGAGAGTACGAAAGGTGCTAGCTGCCCGCAAGCACTTGGCAGCAGCCGATTCGTGTGGCCCACGTCACACGAAGGCGCGGTAGCCTCGGCCCATGCCCCGCGACTGGCTGAACCTGTCCTGGAAGCTCCTGCTCGCCCGCGGCGTGATCGCCGTCCTGTTCGGCATCGCCGCCATGGTCTGGCCCCTCGACACCGCGCTCGCGCTCGTCCTGCTCTGGGGCTTCTGGGCGCTCTTCGACAGTGCCGGGTCGTTCGTCCAGGCCTTCGAGCGCGGTACGCCGGGCGCGGCCCGCCTGCTCCTCGTGGTGATGGGACTGGTCGCCCTCGTCGCCGCCTTCCTCGCCATCTTCAGCCCGGCGATGACCGCGGTGACCCTGACCTGGATCCTCGGGATCTGGCTCATCGTGCGCGGCGTCTTCGAGGGCGTCGGCGCCCTCGTCGCCTCCGGTGCCGCACCCCGCGGCCTCCTGCTCGCCAGCGCCGCGGTCGACGTCCTGCTCGGCATCCTGTTCGTCGCCAACCCCGGACGCGGCGCGCTCGGCATCGCGTTCGTGCTGGGCCTCGTGGCGTTCGTCTGGGGCGTCATCTTCCTGGTGATGGGCTTCGCGATGCGCCGCCGCGTGGCCGGCTTGGACCAGCCCGCCCCTACGCTCGGAGCGTGACCGACACCGCCGCCGACCGCCGCGAGATCCACGACGCCGTCCTGCGCTACTGCCGCGCGGTCGACCGCCTCGACTTCGACGGCATCCGTGCGGTCTACGCCGACGACGGCGTCGACCACCACACCGGCTTCAGCGGCCCCGCCGACGACTACGTCGCCTGGCTGCGCGGACTGCTCCCCCACCTCGACGGCACCATGCACCTCGTCGGCAACCACCTCGCCGAGGTCCAGGGCGACCAGGCCGTCGCCGAGACCTACGGCACCGCCGTCCACTGGGGCACCCCGCGCGACGACGCCCGCCGCAACTTCACCTCCGGCTTCCGCTACGTCGACCACTTCGTCCGTACGCCGTCCGGCTGGCGCATCCGCGAGCGCTGGGCCGTGCGCGAGTGGACCCGCAGCGACGCCGGCCGCCTCCTCGCCCCCGAGGGCGACGGACCGCGCGGCACCCGCGACGAGCACGACCCGCTCGCCGTGCTGCGGCGCAGCGTGCTCGGCGGCTAGGACCGCTCTCCTTCATCGGCGCTTCATGCGCGCCGCCCTAGGTTCGCGCCGTGCCGATCGGAGGAGCGTCCCAGGAAGCGTGGTTCCGCGCCGTCAACCACCTCGCCCGCGCGACACCGTGGCTGCACACGCCGGCCCGGCTGTTCGCCCAGGACGGGATCGTCCTCTTCGCCGCGCTGCTCCTCCTGTCGTGGTGGTGGGCGCGGCGCTCGGGTGACCCCCGCCGGGTCGCCGCCGCGCTGTGGGCACCGGCCGGAGCACTCGTGGCCCTCGGGGCCAACCAGCTCCTCGTCGCCGCCTTCGCCGAGCCCCGCCCCTTCACCGTGGTACCCGACGCCCTCGTCCTCGTCAGCCGCAGCACCGACGCCTCCTTCCCCAGCGACCACGCGGTGATGGCCGGCGCGGTCGCGATGGGTCTGGCCCTCGCGCACGGACGGCACGCCCTCACCTGGACCGGCGCCGGGCTGGCCGTGCTCATGGCCGCCACCCGGGTGTACGTCGGCGCGCACTTCCCGCTCGACGTGGTCGCCGGCCTCCTGGTCGGCGCGGCGATCGCCCTGGCGTCGTACCGGCTGGTGCGGCCGGTCGCGGTCCGCCTGGTCGAGGCGGTGGCCCGCACCCCCGTGCGCGCACTGGTGCGCGGGTGAGCCCGGACGGGAGGCGTGCCGCCCGGCTGTGGGCGGTCGTGCTGGTGTTCGCCGGTGTCGGCGTCGCGCGCTCGGTCCAGGTCGGCATCCCCTTCCGCGACCCCGGCGGCGACTTCCTCGCCCGCCGGATCGTCATCACCACCGGGGTGTTCGCCGCCCTGGTGCTGCTCGACGGCCTGCTCCGCACCCCGCGCCCCTGGACCCGTGCGGCCCTCACCGCGACCGTCCGGGACCGCTGGCCCCCGCGCCGCCTCGCGCTCGCGGCGAGCGCCCTGCTGGCCTACCTGGTGACCTACTTCGTCTACCACAACCTCAAGAGCTGGGACGTCCTCAACGCCCCGCGCGACGCGATGCTGCTGCGCTGGGACCGCGCCCTGTTCGCCGGCCACAGCCCCGCCGTGCTCCTGCACGACCTGCTCGGCACGCACGTCGCCGCGTGGGTGCTCATGGTCTGGTACGAGGCGTTCCCCGCGCTCGTCGTGGTCGCCTTCCCCGCCGCGGTGGCCCTGGCCCGTCGTACCCGGGACGCCTATGCGGGCATCGCCGCCCTCGTCTGGGTGTGGATCCTGGGCACCGCGACCTACTACGCCATCCCGTCGCTGGGCCCCTTCCACGCCGCACCCGAGGAGTTCGCCGGGCTGCCGCACACGATGATCCAGGACACCCAGGCCCACTACCTGGCCCAGCGCGACGCCCTTCTCGCGCACCCGCACGGCCCGGACGTCTTCGCCCAGATCTCCGCCTTCGCCAGCCTCCACGTGGGCGTCACCGCGACCATCCTCGGCCTGGCCTGGTGGCACCGGATGCGCCGCACGACCATCGCCCTCACGGTCTTCCTCGCCGGCACCATGGTCGCGACGGTCTACCTCGGCTGGCACTTCGCCGTCGACGTCCCCGCCGGCCTGGCCATCGCGGCCGCCGCGTGGTGGCTCGGGCCGCGCACCGTCGGCGTACGCCGCCCGGCGGCGGCCACCGCTCACTCCCCCAACGCGGCATCGACCCGCTGGAGCAGGTCCTTGCGGCGCAGCACCTGACGCAGGTCGCCGCCGAGGCGGTCTCGAGCGACAGCGCCTCGGTCATTCCCGCCATCCCGTTGTGCTCGGCGCCGCGGACGTCGACGTTGGTCCCCCGCGAACAGGATGCCCGCGGCACCACCCCACCCTCGAGCCCGGCGTCTCCGGTACGACGTCCGCGCGCGAGGCGAGCGCTCGCCGTGCGGTACGGCGCAGGTCGCCGATGCGGTGCGCCGCGAGGTCCGGCTCCGTCACGCCGCGAGCATGACATAGGCTCGACCCGTGCTCATCGAGGTCGACAGAGGCTAGCCGCCGGACCGGCGGCCGCCTTCGCGACGACTTCCTCGCCCGCGCCCTCGGCGCGCGGCGGGTCCTGCGCGCGGGCGTGTGCCCGACGGTTCGAGACGACCGTCCCCTCCCTCGCACGACGCACGAGAGAACTCACGATGTCCACGAACCCTGTCATCACCCTGCACGACCTCACCCTCGAGTGGCCCGACGGCACCGTCGCCCTCGACCGCCTCAACGGCGCGTTCAGCTCCGGCCGGACCGGCCTGGTCGGCCGCAACGGCGCCGGGAAGTCCACCCTGCTGCGCCTGGTCGCCGGCCTGCTCACACCGACGAGCGGCCGCGTCGACACGGTCGGCGCGGTGGGCTACCTGCCGCAGACCCTGACGCTCCAGGCCGACACCACCATCGCCGGGCTGCTCGGCATCCAGGCGATCATCGACGCCATCGACCACGTCGAGCGCGGGGACGTCGACCAGCGCCACTTCGACACCATCGGCGACGACTGGGGCGTCGAGGCGCGCGCCGACGAGCTGCTCGACCAGATCGGCTTCGGCGCCGGCGACCTGCACCGCCGGGTCGCGGAGGTCTCGGGCGGGGAGGCGATGCTCATCGCCCTGACCGGCCTGCGGATCCGGCGTACGCCGATCACGCTGCTCGACGAGCCGACCAACAACCTCGACCGGCCCACCCGCGCCCGGCTCGCGGACATCGTCGACCAGTGGCCCGGCGCGCTGGTCGTGGTCAGCCACGACCTCGAGCTGCTGGAGCATGTCGACCAGACCGCCGAGCTGTACGACGGCCGGCTCACCACGTTCGGCGGCCCCTACAGCGCCTGGCGCGAGCACCAGCAGCAGGAGCAGGCCGCCGCCACGCAGGCCGCGCGCTCGGCCCAGCAGGCGCTCAAGGTCGAGAAGCGCCAGCGCGTCGAGGCCGAGACCAAGCTGGCCCGGCGGGAGCGGACCGCACGCAAGACCCAGAAGGACGGCGGGATCCCCAAGATCCTCGCGGGCAACCGGGCCAGCAAGGCCCAGAACGCCGCCGGCTCGCTCCGCTCGACGCTGGACGACAAGGTGCAGGCCGCCCAGGCCGCGGTCGACTCGGCCGACGCCCGGGTCCGCCGCGAGGAGCACATCCACCTGACGCTCCCCGATCCCGCCGTGCCCCGTGGCCGGCAGCTCGTCGAGCTGGTCCAGGACGACCGCACGATCGTCGTCCAGGGACCGGAGCGGGTCGCGCTCGTCGGGCCCAACGGCGCCGGCAAGTCGACGCTCCTCCAGCAGCTCGTCGGGCGTGGTCCGGCGCCGCGGGCCGGGGCGCCGTACGGGCGGCTGCTGACGGACCGCTTCGGCTACCTGCCCCAGCGCCTCGACGGTCTCGACGAGGACGCCGACGCGATGGCGAACGTGCGCGCGGTGGCGCCCGGCGTACCGGACGGGACGATCCGCAACCAGCTCGCCCGGCTGCTGCTGCGCGGCTCGAGCGTCGACCGCCCGGTCCGCTCGCTGTCGGGCGGCGAGCGCTTCCGGGTCTCGCTGGCCACCCTGCTCCTCGCCGACCCGCCGGCCGACCTGCTCGTGCTCGACGAGCCGACCAACAACCTCGACGTCACCAGCGTCGACCAGCTCGTCGAGGCACTGTCGGGCTATCGCGGCGCGCTCCTGGTGGTCAGCCACGACCACGCCTTCCTGGACCGGCTCGGACTCGACCTCGTCGTCGCGATCGACGCCCACGGCCGGCTCAGCCGCGAGTCGGCGCTGCCCACCTGAGCGGCACCGGGGTCGCGGCCGAGGTTGTGTCGGACGAGTCCGGCACGATGAGTCCGTGACCCCGATCGTCGTCGAGCTGCCCAGCCCCGTCCTGCTCCTGGTGGGCCGCGAGGACTTCGATCCGCCGCGCTCGTTCGGCGACGCCACCTGCGTGGCCACCGCCGACTGCGTCGCCACCGGCATCCGTCCCCGCGCCGCCGGCCCGACCACCGTCACCCTGGTCGCGGACCGTCCGGCGCGGGGCCTGGTCGAGCTCGGCAGCCACGTGATCGAGACCGAGGGCATGCTCTCGCTGCGCGACGTCTACAGCCGCGAGTACGCCAACATCGGCGTCGAGCCCGGTCACGTCGCGGTGACCGCCTGGGGCGACGACCCGGCCGAGCCGGGCCAGCTGGTGCTCCAGGTGCAGCCGGCTCCCTAGCCGGAGCCGTCGGGGTCCGGCCGGACCCACGAAACGGGCACAGCGACACCCCCGCGTCCGGCAGGATGCGCACTACGTTGTGCGGGCCGCTCCGCGGCCCACCGCCCCGACAGGAGACGCCATGCCCCCCGACCCGAGCCAGCCGCAGATCGTCCGGCCCTTCACCCGGCAGTCCACCGTGCTCGAGCTGGCCTCGACACTGCCCGGACGCGCGTTCAAGGCGCTGATCGTGCGCCAGCTTCCGCCGGTGGCCACCGAGAAGGAGCGCCAGGAGCTGGAGGACATGACCGTCGGCCTCCCCCTGGAGACCCTCGTCGAGCTGTCCGAGGGCAAGCTCACCTGGGGCATCGCCGATTCCGTCCTCGACCTGGCGAACCGCAAGCCGCACCGCGTGGCCGCACGCGGGGCCGGCGCGGGCGTGAGCGCCCTGAAGAAGGTGGCGAGCTCGGTCCGCCGCTGAGGGCGCCCGCCTGAGCGCGGCAGCCCACGAAACGAGAGAACCGGCAGGTCGTAGGCGACCTGCCGGTTCTTTGCTACCTGGTGGAGGTGAGGGGATTCGAACCCCTGACCTTCTCATTGCGAACGAGACGCGCTACCAACTGCGCCACACCCCCAAGCGAGGAGAAACGGTAGCACCCGTGGTCGGGGACGTCCGAATCGGGCCCTCAACCACGACCTCGGCCGGCCGACCGGGTGTCGCTGGCCGGGTCGTCGGCGGTGTCGTCGCCCGGGTCGTCAGCGCGGTCACCGGGGACGGCGTCGCCCCACTTCTTCTCCTGCTCGCGGGTCTGCTGCGCGGCCTGGCGGTCGGCGGCGGTCTCGTCGCTGGGACGGTTGGCGCGGTGCGGAGGGGTCGAGGAGGTCATGGTCCGGCGTTACCCGGACCGGGCGGGGACAACCGCTGGAGGTGGGTCAGCTGCCGGTGGCGCGGCGCTCGTCGGCGTCCGTGGCGGCGGCTGCGGCGGCGTCGGCGCGCTGGGCGTCGGCCTCGCGGGCGAGCTGGGAGTCGGCCTCGTTGCGGCCCGAGCTCCACACGCCGGTGGCGTCGAGGTCGATGGTGCGGACGGTGCGGCCGGCCGGCGCCTTGGCGACGTACGTCGGGAGGGGGACGGCGACCGGGGTCCAGCCGTCGGCGACCTCGGCGGTGATCGCGGGGATCTCGCCGGTGTCGTCGTCGGCGAGCTCGGCGACCACGCCGCCGGGCTCGGCCGGGAGGTCGGGCTCGGGGGCGGTGTCGGAGGCGGCGGCGTCCTCGGCGGCGAGCTCCTCGTCCGCGAGCGTACGACGGCGCCGGCGGGCCGGCGCGGTGGCCGCGGCGCGGGCGGCGCGCTCGTTGCGGACCATCAGGCGGCAGGCGACGAGCCAGGCGGCGAGGAGGGTCAGGGGCGCGGCGATCCAGGGAGTCGCGATGACGCCGCCGACGGCGAGGCCGGCGACGACGAGGGTGAGCAGCACGAGGGTGCCGAGGACCCGGCGGCGGCGCTGGGCCGCGCGACGAGCGGCGGCCCGGCGGGCGACCGGGGAGCGGACGGCACGCGGCGCAGGGGTGGGCGCCGCGGGCTCGGCAACGGGCTCGGCAACCGGCTCGGCAGCAGCCTCTGCCTCGGCCGGGGCGTCGGCGACGGGAGCGTCGGAGGTGACGAGCTCGGCCTCGCGAGCGGAGACCGCATCGCGCCGGGCGAGCACGCGCAGGCGGTCGGAGAAGCGGTCGACCGAGCGGCTGACGGCGTCCTCCTCGTGGTGGCGCAGTGCCTTCGGCACGAGGTAGACGACCCAGGCCACCGCCAGTGCGACGAAGATGAGTGCGCTCAGGTCCACACCGAGAGGTTAGGAGCGCTACCTCAATGTGGGGCGCATGTCCATCGGTGTGTCACGAATTGATTGATGTGACGCATGTGATTTGCCGGCCCGACGCCGTCAGTCCGGGGCAGGCCGATCGAGGCGAGCGAGGACGCCGCGGGGCGCCTCTTCCTTGGTGATCGCGAAGATCCGGTGGTCGCGCCAGTCGCCGTCGATGTGCAGGAACCGCGGCGCGTAGCCGACCTCGCGGACGCCGAGCTTCTCCACCACGCGCAGCGAGTTGGAGTTCTCCGGGCGGATGCAGATCTCGATCCGGTGCAGCCCGGCGACGAAGAAGCAGTGGTCGATCACCATCGCGACCGCGCGCGGGATGACACCGCGCCCGGCGAACTGCTGGTCGATCCAGTACCCGACCGACGCGAACTGCGCCGAGCCGCGCACGATGTTGTTGACGCTGACCTGGCCGGCGAAGACGCCGTCCACCTCCACCACGAACGGGTACGTCGTCCCGCGGTGCGCGGCCCTGCGCAGCCGCCGTACCAGCACCCGGAACGAGGTCGGCCGGGCGTCGGCGCCGGGCGGCGCGGTGGCGTCCCAGCGGGCCAGCCAGAGGGCGTTGCGGCGCCGGGCCGCGCGCCAGGCACGCGCGTCGCTGCGCGCGATCGGGCGCAGCCGGACGACGGGGTCGGTGCCGGAGATCAGCTCGTTGGGCCAGGCGCGGCCCGGGACACCGACGACCATCCGCTCACGGGGAGCCTCGCTCAATGGTCGCTCCCGACGATCTGCTCGACGGCGTGGACGAGGACCGGCTCGAGGACGGCGAGCGCGTCCTTCACCCCGCCGCGCGAGCCGGGCAGGTTGACCACCAGGGTCTGGCCGGCGACGCCGGCCAGACCGCGGGAGAGCACGGCGGTCGGGACGCCCTTGGCGACGCCGGCCGCGCGGATCGCCTCGGCCAGGCCGGGCACCTCGCGGTCGAGCAGGGGGCGGGTCACCTCGGGGGTGCGGTCGGTCGGGGTGAGTCCGGTGCCGCCGGTGGTCAGCACGACGCGGGCACCCGCGGCGACCGCGGCGGCGATCGCCTCGCCGACCGGCTCCCCGTCGGGCCGGACGACGGGCGCGTCCACGGCGAAGCCCCAGGCCCGCAGCGCGTCGACGAGGAGCGGACCGGTCGTGTCGTCGTAGACACCGGCGGCGGCGCGGTTGGAGGCCACGACCACCACCGCGGGCAGCGCGCTCATCGCGACCAGTCCCCCGACTTGCCGCCGGTCTTGGTCTCGACCCGGATGTCGGTGATGACCGCGCCCTTGTCGACGGCCTTGACCATGTCGACGACGGTCAGCGCGGCGACCGAGACGGCGGTCAGCGCCTCCATCTCGACGCCGGTGCGGTCGGTGGTCTTGACGCTGGCGGTGATCTCGACGGCGTCGTCGGCGACGGTGAGGTCGACGGTGACGCCGGAGACGGCGAGCGGGTGGCACAGCGGGATGAGCGCGGGGGTCTGCTTGGCGCCCATGATGCCGGCGATCCGGGCCACGGCGAGCGCGTCGCCCTTGGGCACGCCGTCGCCGCGCAGCAGCGCGACGACCTCGGGCGAGACCAGGACCCGGCCGGACGCGGTCGCCACCCGGCGGGTCACGTCCTTGGCCGAGACGTCGACCATCCGGGCCGCGCCGGAGGCGTCGACATGGGTCAGCCGGGCGGGCTGCTCGTCAGCCATGGGGCTCCTCCTCGGGATGCAGGGCCAACACCTCGACCGGCGTGCCCTCGGGGACCAGCCTCGCGCTTGGCGGTACGACGAGCAACGCGTCGGCCGCCGCGAGCAGGCGCTGGGAGTGCCCGGCGTGCCCGGGCAGGGCGGCGATCCGGCCGTTCTCGACGTGGCGCGCGGGCAGCAGGACGGTCCGGTCGGTCGCGGTGACCGCCTCGGCGAGGGGCGCGGTGACCGGCTCCCAGGGAGTGCCGGCGAGGGTGCGCAGCAGCGGGACGACGTAGAGCAGGAACGAGGCGTACGCCGCGATCGGCGTCCCCGGCAGGGTGACCACCGGGACCCGGCGGCCGTCGCTCGCGACCAGGACGCCGCAGCCCTGGGGACGCCCCGGCTTCATCGCGACCGGTCCGAACCAGAAGCCGTCGCGCTCGCGCAGTGCGGCCTTGACCACGTCGTGGTCGCCGGCCGAGATGCCGCCGGTGGTGACGACGACGTCCGCGGCGTCGGCGGCCGCCTGGAGCAGGGCGAGGAAGCGCTGCGGGTCGTCGGGCGCGGGCCCGAAGGCGCTCGCGTCCGCCCCCGCCGCCCGGCCCGCGGCCAGGAGGGTCGGGGTGTTGCTGTCGGGGACCTGGCCGCCGACCAGCTCGGCACCGGTCGAGACCACGGCCAGCCGCGGCCGGACCCGGACCTCGACCTCGGTCGCGCCGACCGAGGTGAGCAGCCCGAGCTGGGCCGGACCGAGGCGGGTCCCGGCGCGGAGGGCGATCTCGCCCGCGCCGACATCCTCGCCCTCGCGGCGGATGTGCCGGCCGGGCGCGGCGGCGCGCTCGATCCGGACGGGGTCCGCACCGGTGGTCCACTCGAACGGGATGACCACGTCGGCCCCTGGGGGCACCGGGGCTCCGGTCATGATCCGGACCGCCGCCCCCTCCCCCAGCGGTACGACGTCATCGCCCGCCGCGACGACGCCGGTCACCGGCAGCTCGGCCGGCAGCGCCCCCAGGTCCGCGATGCGCACGGCGAAGCCGTCCATCGCGGAGTGGTCGAAGGGCGGCACCGCGAGCGTCGCGACGACGTCGGCGGCGAGCCGGCGGCCGAGCGCGGCGGTCAGCCGCACGCGCTCGGTGCGGGCGAGCGCACCGGCCCCCGCGAGGACCCGGGCGCGGTGCTCGGCGACGGACGGCGCCGGCGCCGGCGCCGCTCCGGGGTCAGTCATCCGCCCCGGACAGCACCTCGCCGGCCGGGATGCGCTGGGCGCCGCGGCCCTCGAGCTCGACCGCGCCGACGACCTGGACCCCGTGACCGAACGTCCAGTCGCCGTCGACCTTGAAGGAGGAGGCCTTGGCCAGCGAGGGCGCGCCCTCGGGGAAGCGCTTGTCGAACTCGCCGACCAGCTTGTAGTGCTCGCCGTCGAGGTCGACGTAGGGCACGTCGGCGGCGACCTGGGTGAGCGCGAAGTCGGCGCCGATCTCGTAGACGTCGGAGCGCAGCACGAGCAGGTCGTTGGTGGTCTTGACCGGGATGAAGCGGTCGCGGCCGACCTCGATCAGCCGGGCGCCCTCGAACACCTCGATCGCGGCCCCCATCGCGGTCTCGATCTGGACCACCTCGGGCGAGGTGGGGTCGGCCGGGTCGAGGTGCTTGACGTTGCGGATCAGCGGCAGGCCGAGGATGCCCTCGCGCTCGTCGAGCTTGGCCTTCATCGCGTGCAGGTCGAACCACAGGTTGTTGGTCGAGGTGAAGCGGTGCTTCTCGAGGTCGGCCGCGGCGGCCTTGTCCTCGTCGAGGGTCTGGGCGGTCTCGCGCAGCACGATCCGGCCGTCGGCCTTGCGCCGGGCGAACTGGCCGCCCTTGCGGTCGGAGACCGTCCGGCGTACGGCCTCGATCGCGTAGGGGGCGCCCGTGCCGGCGAACCAGCCGGCCACCCGCGCGTCGGGGACGGCGCCGAGGTTGTCGGAGTTGGAGACGAAGGCGTAGCGGTAGCCCTGCTCGATCAGCCGGTCGAGGAGCCCGCTGCCGCGCAGCGCGGTGTAGATGTCGCCGTGCCCGGGCGGACACCACTCGAGGTCGGGCTCCTTGGGCCAGGAGGCCGGGGTGAGGTCGGCGGTGAGGAGCTTGGGCTCCTTGTTCTGCAGGAACTCCAGCGGCAGTCCCTCGGTCGCCAGGTCCTCGTAGCGGCCGAGCGCGTGGAGGGTGTCGGAGGAGGTGCGGAAGGAGTTCATGAAGATCAGCGGCAGCCGCGCGCCGTAGAGCCCGCGCAGGTGCAGCGCCTGGCGGGCGATGATGTCGAGGAACGACAGCCCGCGGCGCACGCACAGCAGCGACTTGGCCCGGTCCATGCCCATCGACGTGCCGAGACCGCCGTTGAGCTTGATCGCCACGGTCTGGGCGACGGCCGCGGCCGCGACCTCGTCGGAGACCTCGACGTCGGCGAGGCTCTCGATGTCGACCGGCTCGATGCTCGACTCGGGGATCATCCCGGTCTCACCGTGCTCCAGCAGGCGGTAGTAGTGCGCGAAGGTGTCGACGGCGACCGCGTCCACGCCCGCGTCGAGCATCTTCGCCCGCGCCTTCTCCAGGCCGCCACTACGACCAGTCATACCCATACTGCCGATCGTAGGCTGGACTGGTGACGGCTCCACATCCGTGCCAAGGGGCGGCCAAGACCGCGGTCCGCGACCAGCTCCTCACCGCCCGCCGGCGACGGCCCCTGACCGAGGTCGGCGAGGCCGCCCGCGCGCTCGCCGAGCACCTGCTCGCCACCCCCGAGGTACGCCGCGCGGCCACCGTGGCGGCGTACGTCTCGGTCGGCACGGAGCCCGGCACCACCGCCCTCCTGGACCGGCTGACCGAGGCCGGCAAGCACGTGCTGCTGCCGGTGCTGCTGCCCGACAACGACCTCGACTGGGCGCGCTACCACGGGCCCACCTCGCTCGCGCCCGCCCGCCGCGGGCTGCTCGAGCCGGCCGGGCCCACCCTCGGCGTCGACGCGGTCGCCACCGCGGACGTCGTCCTGGTGCCCGGGCTCGCGGCCTCGCCCGCGGGGCTGCGCCTGGGCCGCGGGGGCGGGTCCTACGACCGGGCGCTCGCCCGGGTGCCGGTCGGCACCTTCACCTGCGTCCTGCTGTACGACGACGAGCTGCTCCCCGCCGTCCCAGCCGAGCCGCACGACCGGCCGGTCAGCGCGGCCGCGACGCCCGGAGGGGTCGTCCGGTTCACGGCTTGAGGACGAGCACGTCCTCGCCGGCCTTGTCGACGTCGTCCTCGGAGAACGCCCACGGCAGGGTCTCGCCGCGCGCCCAGAGGTCGGTCTGGTCGGTGTAGTTCGGGTGGAAGGCGTGGCCCGAGACGCCGGTCAGGTTGACCCAGCGCGCCGCGTCGAGGTCGTCGAGCGGCACCACCATCCGCATCGACGGTGCGGTGGTGACCTCGTAGCCCTCGCGGGCGTCCCACGAGGTCGCGTTGACCAGCGAGCTGCCGCCGCCGACCTTCCAGCCGCCGCGGTTGAACAGCCGCTCGATGATCCCGATGCCGGACTCCCCCAGCGTGGCCGAGCGGAGCTCGAGCCGGTGCAGCCGGCCCCAGGACCACTCGTCGGTGTCCGGGGACTCCAGCGCGGTGAGCTCGTCGCGGGCGGCGATCATCGAGGCGCGCAGGATGTCGTTGCGCCGCTCGACCTTGTCGTCGGTGCTGATGTCGTCCCACCAGGTCGCCCGGGCGCGCGGCAGCAGCGCGCTCACCACCGCGAACCACCGGTCGCCACCGTCGGGACGCAGCCCCTCGGGCAGCTCGTCGGCGAACGTCCGGTGCAGCACCTGGCGCCAGACCGCGTTGAAGTACGCCGCCGCGGCGCTGTCGGCGCCCTCGCGGTAGTTCCACGAGCGCAGCAGCCGCTGGCCGTCGGAGTAGTAGCCGCGCGGCAGGTCCACCTCGAGCAGGTACGGCGTGAGCACCTCGCCGATCGCGCTCCAGTCGTCGAGCTGGATCGCGCTCATCGCGTCGACGCTCAGCTCGTCGTCGGCGGCGAGCAGCTGGTCGATCCGGTTCGAGCGGTAGCCCAGGTCCCAGTCGGAGGTCAGGTACGGCGCGTAGCGGCCCGGGTCGATGACCGCCTGGTTGGCGGTGGCGATGATCCCCGAGGCCGGGTCGAGCACGTGGGGCAGCGCGTCGTACGGGATGTGCCGGCCGGTCCAGTCGGTATCGCGGCGCCAGCCCGCGGCCGGCAGCCGGCCGTCGTTGCCCGCGCGCCGGATCGGGACCAGGCCCGTCGCCTGGTAGCCGATGTGTCCCTGGGTGTCGGCGTAGACGACGTTCTGGCCGGGCGCGGCGAAGTCCGACAGCGCCGCGCGGAACTCGTTCCAGTCGCTCGCCCGGTCGAGCGCGAGCAGGGCGTCGGCGGTGGGCCGCGGGGTCAGGGCGGTCCAGGCCAGGGACACGGCGTGCTCCTGGCCGTCGTCGTCGAGGCCGGCGGTTCCGACGTCGGTGACCTGGTCGACGAGACCGTCCTCGGTGAGGTCGACGCCGGCGTCCGCCGCGGCGGAGGCGAGGTCGGAGAGCAGGGGGCCGTGGCTGGTGGAGCGCACGGTGATCTCGACGTCGTCGCCGCCCTTGACCTCGATCTTCTCCTTGCGCAGCGTGAGCGGGAGCTGCTGGCCGTCGTACTGCCAGGTGTCGCCGCGGACCCGCTCGACGTAGAGGTCGGTGACGTCCGGCCCGAGGTTGGTGAAGCCCCAGGCGATGTCGCGGTTGTGGCCGATCACCACGCCGGGCACGCCCGAGAAGCTGAAGCCCGCCACGTCGTACGGGCAGGCCGGGGAGACCGAGCGGCAGTGCAGGCCGACCTGGGTCCACACCCCGGGCAGCGAGATGCCGAGGTGGGGGTCGTTGGCCAGGATCGGCGCGCCGGTATCGGTGCGGTCGCCGTCGACGACCCAGGCGTTGCTGCCGATGCCGTCGCCCTTGCCGAGCAGCGCCGGGACCCCGTCGAGGACGCGGCGTACCGACGCCAGCGCCCGGGTGACGTCGGGGTCGAGCGGCGGGCGCGGGAGCAGCCGCCGGCCGCCCGCCTCGGCGTCCTGGTCGAAGCGCTTCCCGACCACTCCGCCCTGCTGGACGATCGGCTGGTGCTGGTCGTAGGGGTACGACGGGTAGAGGTCGGCGGCCCGCTCCGGCCCCACCGCGGCGCTGGCCAGGGCCCGGCCGATCTCCTCGTCGAGGTTGCCGCGCAGGTCCCAGGCCATCGCCTTGAGCCACGCGATCGAGTCGACCGCCGTCCACTTCTCCGGCTTGTAGTCGAGGCCGGTGAGGTCGAGGAGGGTGTACTCCAGCGACATCTCCGAGAGCGAGCGGCTCTCCATGTAGGCGTTGACGCCCTGGGCGTAGGCGTCGAGCGCGCTGCGGGTCGCCGGCTTGAGCAACGGCAGCTCATCCTCGGCGACCTCGCGCCAGCCGAGGGTGCGGACCACGAGGTCGCTCTCGAGACCGGCGTCGCCGAACAGCTCGGAGAGCCGGCCCGCGGTCGCGTGGCGGCGCACGTCCATCTCGAAGAAGCGGTCCTGGGCGGCCACGAAGCCCTGGGCCAGCATCAGGTCGTGGGTGGAGTCGGCGTAGATCTGCGGGATCCCGGCGTCGTCGCGCACCACCCGGACCTCGCCCTCGAGGCCGTTGAGGGTGAGCTCGCCGGAGGTCTGCGGCCACGACTTGCGCACCAGGACGACCGAGGTGGTCAGGCCCGCCACGAGCGCGAGCACGAGCAGCACCCCCACCACGCTCGCCCAGCGCAGCACCCGGGGCCACGGTCGGGGCCGGGTCGTCGGCGCGGTCGTCGTCGCGGCGTCCACGCCGTTGTCTGCCTCCACCATGGTGCCGCCATTGTGCCCGGACCTGGGGTCGTGACGTAGCATTGGCACTCGAAAGTCGAGAGTGCCAACCGGAGATCGCCGATGCCCACGTACCAGTACCAGTGCACCGAGTGCGGTCACGCCTTCGAGCAGGTCCAGTCCTTCAGCGACGACGCGCTCACCACGTGCCCCGAGTGCACGGGTCGCCTGCGCAAGCTGTTCAGCTCGGTCGGCGTGGTCTTCAAGGGCTCGGGGTTCTACAAGACCGACAGCCGCTCGAGCACCACCGCGACCTCGCCGGCGGCGTCGACGTCGACCTCCGGGTCCGCGGACTCGTCCTCGAGCTCGTCGACCTCGTCCTCGACCTCCTCGTCGTCGTCCTCGTCGTCGAGCAGCTCCGGCGGCTCGAGCACCAGCGCGGCGGCCTCCCCCGCCTGATCCCCGCAGGGGTCCTGTGGAGGACGCCGGCACCCGGCGCCGTCCGCGCCTACCGTCGCGGGCATGGACCTTCTCGGGACCCTCGCCCGCACCCGCGCGACCCTGCGCCGCCACCTGCTGCGCCACCGCCGGCTCCTCGCCGCCCTGCTGCTCGCCGGCGCCGCCGCGAGCAGCCTCCCCGTGCTCGCGCCGCCGGATCCGCCAGACCGCCGCGGTCCTGGTCGCCGCGCGCGACCTGCCGGCCGGCCGAGTCCTCGCGCCGGGTGACCTGACCAGCGCCCCGCTCCCGCCCGGCGTGCTCCCGGCGGGCGCCGTGCCGCCCGGCTCCCCGCCGCTCGGGCGGGCGCTCGCGGCCCCGCTGCGCCGTGGGGAGCCGCTGACCGACGTACGACTGGTCGGGCCGGGGCTCGCCACCGGGCAGCCGTCCGGCGCGGTCGCCGTACCGATCCGGCTCGCGGACGCCGGTCAGGTCGCGCTGCTCGCGGCCGGCGACGTGCTCGACCTGCTCGCGACCGACCCGCGCGGGGCGGCCCCGAGCCGGGTGCTGGCGCGGGCGGCGGTGGTGCTCGCCGTACCGGCGGCGTCGGCGGCCGAGGACGGCGCGCTTCCCGGACGCCTCGTCGTGGTGGCCCTACGCTCGAGCGACGTGTACCACGTCACGGCCGCGTCCGTGGCGAGTTACGTGACTTATACATGGAGTCGCAGTTAGTTTCTTCTGGCCCCCCACCGCCTCCACAAGAAAACCTCGGGAAGAGGAGAGAAAATGTCCGGCTTCAAGAAGTTCCTGCTCCAGGGCAACCTGGTCGACCTCGCGGTCGCGTTCATCATCGGTACGGCGTTCGCCGCGGTCGTCAAGACCTTCACCGACATGCTGGTCGCCTTCGTCGCCAAGGCCGGCGGTGCGAAGGAGGTCGGCAAGATCCTCATCGCCAAGGTCGACGTCGCGCCGTTCATCAACGCCGTGATCGCCTTCGTCGTGATGGCCGCCGTCGTCTACTTCTTCGTCGTGGTGCCCTACACCAAGGCCAAGGAGCGCTTCTTCCCCGACGCGCCCGAGGGCCCGGACGAGCAGCTCCAGCTGCTCACCGAGATCCGCGACGCGCTCACCACGCGCGGAGCCTGATTCCTGCGGCGCTCGGCGCCGATCAGCAGTGCCGTCTCACCCGGTCCGGCCGTGGTGGGGCGGCACTTGCGATTTCAGCCACTGGTCGTGACCGGCGCCGCGGTCGGCGGCCTGGTCGCGGTCGTCCCGCTCGTCGGACGTGGTCTCGGGCAGGGCGTCGCCGAACACCTCGGCGAGGCGCCGCTTGCGCTCCCAGTCCGACTCCGGGCGACCGGACCGCTCGCTCACGTGCAGAGACCGGCCTGCTCGCGGCCGCTGGTCGAGAGGCCGTTGTCCTGGGTCGGCGTCTGGCCCGGCTTGCCGTTGGTCGCGCCGTTGGAGGCCGTGCCGCTCGGGCTGTTGGACGCCGAGCCGCTCGCCGAGCCGCTGGTCGTGCCGCTCGGGCCGCCGGGGGTGCCCGCCGAGGCGGTGCCGTCCGGCTTGTCGCCGGCGCTCAGGGCGTCCTTGAGGAACTCGGGGGTCAGCGGCTTGTCCTTGCGGACGAGCTGCCAGAGCTTGAGCACCTCGGGCGTCCACTCGATGCCGCCGCTGACCTTGTCGGAGTAGGCCCACGGGGTGGTGACGAACTTGATGTTGTCGGCACCGGTGCCGCGGGCGGTGACCGCGAGGTCGGCCATCTGGGCGATGCTCTTGAAGTCGGTCTGCAGCGACGAGGTCGCGGCGTTCATGAACCCGATCAGGTGGTCGGGGCGGGCCAGCATGTCGGCCGAGAGGGCCTTGCTGATCATCGAGCCGATGAACGCCTGCTGGCGCCGGGTCCGCTGGGTGTCCGTGCCGTCGCCGACGCGGTAGCGCACGCGGACGTAGGCGAGCGCCTCGTTGCCCTTGATCTCGCGGGTGCCGGCCTTGAGGTGGATGTCGTGGTCGTTGTCGTCGATGTCCTCGGGGATGCAGACCTCGACGCCGCCGAGCGCGTTGACCATGTCCTTGAATTGGTTGAAGTCGACGACGACGTACTTGTCGACGCGGATCTTGGAGAGCTGCTCGAACTGCTGGATCGTGCAGGAGGGACCGCCGACCGCGTAGGCGGCGTTCCACTTCTCGTAGCCGCCGGCCGCCGGGACGACGCCGCCGCCCTTGCGCTTGCACTCGGGGCGCATCACCGCGGTGTCGCGCGGGATCGAGATGCCGTAGGCGAACTCGCGGTTGGCCGAGAGGTGGAACAGGATCGTGGTGTCGGACAGGCCACCGCCGGCCTCGCCGTCGATGCCGTTGCCCTTGCCCGCGCGGGTGTCGGAGCCCATCACCAGGATGTTGAGCGGCTCGCTCGGGCCGGCGACCTGCTCCTTGGCGGGCCGGTTCGAGAGCAGCGTCGAGACGTCCTCGCGCTTGAGGTTGTTGTTCCAGTTGTTGTAGACGAGGACGACGCCCACGCCGGTCGCCATGGCGAGCGAGAGCAGGCTCGCGGCGATCACCTTGAAGACGGTCTTGCCCGGCTGGGGGGCCTTGCGCCGGCCGCGGCCGCGACGTCCGCGCGGACGTCGTACGTCACGGCTGGCGCGGCTCGCCCGGGAGGTCGGCACGCGGCGGGCCCGGCTGCCGGGCACGCTCGGCTCGCCGGCGGCGCGGCTCGTCTCAACGTCCTGCGTCATGGATCACCTGGTCGTAGGGGCCCGCCGGGCGGCGGATCTGGGTGCTCGACTGCGCTGCCGAGCCAGCCGCCGATCGGCGCCCCGGTGGCGCCACGCCCACCGTACGGTCCGAGACAAGCACGCGGGCGTCCGTCCATTGTCACCGGTACCGCTCCGCGGACCCAATCGCCCGGCGGTAGCCACCCGGGGTCCGGCCGGTCCAGCGCTTGAACGCGCGCACGAAGCTGCTGGCGTCGGCGTACCCGAGGAGGCGGGCGATCTCGTCCACCGCGAGGGCCGATCCGCGCAGCAGGTGCAGCGCCTCGGTACGACGAGCGTCGGTCGACAGGTCGTGGAAGGTGGTGCCCGCGGCGTGCAGCCGCCGCTTGAGCGTGCGGGTCGACATGTGCATGGCCGCGGCGACGGCGTCCAGGCCGAAACCGGCGGCGCGGGAGCCCAGCAGCGCCTGCACCCGGGCGACGACGTCGTCGGTGAGCCCGATCCGGCACCGCTCCTCGGCGAGCTCGGCCTGGGCGACTCGCGCGGCCAGCGCGTTGGCGGTGTCGATGGGCTCCTCGAGCCGCCCGACCGGGAAGCGCACCTGGTTGACGCCGGTGCCGAACCGGACCGGTGGGAGCCGGGCCCGGTAGCGGGCGAAGTGCTCCGGCTCGGGGCCGTCGAACCACAGCTCGACGTCGTGCTGGCCGTGACCGGTCAGCACCGGCGTCATCCGCGCGAGGCCGGTCAGGAAGAGCTCGAACAAGCACTGACGGACGTCGCCCACCGGCCGCGTCTCGCGGACGTCGACCGCGGCCTGGTCGCCGTCCAGCACCAGGCCGAGGGTCAGCATCGGCAGCCGCACCGCGCTGTACTCCACGCCCAGCTCGATGGCCTCGCGCAGGGTCGCGGAGGTGAGCAGGCCGAAGCCCATGACGCCGTGCGAGGTGACGGTGCTGCGGAGCCCGATCTCGTAGCCCAGCCCGGGCTCACCGGTCAGGTCCATCCCGAGCCGCAGCAGGTGCCCGGCCTGGAGCGGGGTGAGCCGGCCCTGCGGGTCGGCGAAGGCGGTCGCGGGCAGCCCGGCCGCCGCGCGCAGCTCGGGGCCGACCCCGAACGACGCGGCGACCTCCTCGATGAGCAGCCCGTACCCGACCGGCACCACGGGTTGGTCGAACCACTCGGTCATGACTGGCCCGAATTGCCAACGACCTTGGCCTGCTCGGCCATGGCTCGGCGCCGGAGAGCGCGCCGATAGTGGTCGCATCCGCACCCCACTCCCCCCACCCCCTCGGAGGATCGATGAACGCCGACCGGACCGTTGACCGTCGTCGCCTGCTCAAGCTCGCCGGAGGCGCGGCGGCCGTGACCGCACTGAGCCCGCTCAACCCGCTGGGCCCCCTCGGCTCGCCCGCACCGGCGAGTGCTGCCGGCAACGGCTTCGGCCTCACCATCACCGACCAGGCCGTGTTCGGCCGGATGAACTACTTCCGGTTCGCGACCAGCGAGATCGGCTGGCAGCCGGGTGTCAACGTGCTCCTGCCCGACGACTACTACACGACCAGCTGGCGTCGCTATCCCGTGCTCTACCTGCTCCACGGCGGCCTCCAGGACTTCCGCAAGTTCGACATGGAGGACGACATCCGCGGCCTGACCGCGGGACGTCGCCTGATCGTGGTGATGCCGGACGGCGGCGGTGCCGGCTGGTACAGCAACCCGGTCTCGTCGTTCAGCGGACCGCGCAACTGGGAGAGCTTCCACATGAACCAGGTCATCCCCTGGGTGGACGCGAACTTCCGCACCTACGCCGAGTACGACGGCCGCGCCGTGTCGGGCTTCTCGATGGGCGGCTTCGGCGCGCTGAAGTACACCGCGAAGTACTACGGGCACTTCGCCTCGGTCAGCGCCCACTCGGGCCCCGCGAGCCTGCGCCGCGACGCCGGCCTCGTCGTCCACTGGGCCAACACCAGCTCGGCGGCCGTCGAGCTCGCCGGAGGCACCGTCTACGGCGCCCCGTTCTGGAACGAGGGCCGGGTCAGCGCCGACAACCCGGTCGAGCGGCTCAACAGCTACCTCAACAAGCGCATCTTCCTCGTCTGCGGTCTCGACGAGGACATCAACGAGACGCCCGTCCGCGCCGGCCAGCGGGAGTTCCGCGGCCTGCTCGCCTCGCGCGGTATCCCGCACGAGTGGCACGAGCTGCCGGGCGGGCACTTCGTCCGCCGCGACATGCTCCAGCGCGACATCGACGGCGTCATCGCCCGCCTGAAGAAGGCCTGACCTGGGACACCCCCCCACGGATCGAGTGCCCGCGCTTCTGGGAGCGCGGGCACTCGGTCGTCCGGGGAGGGTGCGCACCATCGGTCAGCCCGCGCTGGGGTGGTAGATCGACACCTTCGCGGGCCAGTCGACCTGGTAACCCGTCGCCGGCAGCTCCGCGATCCGGTTGAGCCGCCGCGGCAGCCGGCCGGGGCAGAACTTGTCGTTGTTGCTCACCGCCCCGACCCGCACGGCGCCCTTGATCCGGGTCTGCCCCTCGTACGGCGGCGTGAGCAGCGGGCCAGTGACAGTCGCCCGGACCGCACCGGTGAACGGCACCTCGCACTGCAGCCCGAAGATGCCCGCCGAGCCACTGATCCGGAGGTCGAGGTCCATCGCCAGCCCGTCCTCGTCGTTGCAGGCGACGTCGCTGGCCATCGGCGAGGCGACCACCCGCGTCGGCACGTCCTCCATCCGCGGCATCCCGGGGATCACCAGGCTCGCCTCGAGCCCGTGCGTGACCACCCCGTCCGCCGGGATCACCAGCCGCGCCTGGATGCCCTCGCACCCGCTGCCGGCCTGGGCCGCGACGACCCGGACCACGCCGCACACGGAGACGTCGATGTCGGAGATCTCCAGCGGCCCGTCCCCGGCGACCGTGCCACCGGTGACCCGGGCGACGAAGCCGTACTCCGTCGGCGGCGGGTTCGGGTTCGGCTTGCACGCCGCCGGCAGCGGCACCGCTGCCGCCACCGTCGGTACGACCGGCGCCTGCGGCGCCGAGGGCCCCGGCGGCGCGGCCGCACCGGGCAGCACCGTCAGCACCACCGCGCCCACGGCCAGCAGCGGTGCCCAGCGCCAGGGCTTCGCGGGTCGGTTCATGGCGTCCTCGCTGTTCCTGTTGTCCGTCGTGGTCGCGACCGGCCGGGGACGCGGGTCGGCGTCCCCGGCCGGTCGCTCGATCAGCTCGCGGCCAGCGAGATGTCGTCGAGCTGGGCCCAGGTGTCACCCGAGGCCCAGAGCCCACCGAAGACCTCGAGCGAGGCGTTCGGGCCGGAGTTGAAGTTCACGGTGACCTGCGTGTAGCCGGTCAGCTTGCCGTACTTCTTCTCCGCGACGACCGCACCGCCCCCGGGTCTGCGCACCCCGAAGTAGCCGTTGGCGTTGTTGGCCGACGTCCGGATCCACCCGGTCAGGGTGTAGTCGGTGTTCTTCTTGAGCGCGACCGTCTGGTGGAGGTCGTTCCACCCGCTGGTCTTGCGCACCCAGCCGTTGTTGGCGCCGGTGCGCGCGTTGCCCAGGCCCTGGTCGACGCCGCAGGTCCCGGCGCAGGCCCACGGCCCCAGCCCGGCGTCCTCGAAGCCGCCGTCGCCGACCCGCTCGCCGGCCAGTGCGGCCCGGAGCGTGTTGGCGTCCACCTGGTAGATGTCGGCGGTCATCCGCGCGCTGTTGGTGCCCGCCGCGGAGGGCAGGCCGCCCTGCGCGTTGATCACGTAGTTCAGCGCGCCCGTCAGCCCGCAGTCGTGCGCGCCCGGCGCCCGGAACGAGTTGTCGACGGTCACGATGTCGAGGAACCTCAGCCCGCCGACCGGCTGGCCGGAGTTGCTGCCGGGGTTGAAGTGTCCGCTGATCGGGGTGTTCGGCGGCGGCGGGGCGGTGGTACCCGTGGTGAGCCGCAGCGGGATCGGGTCGCTGGCACTGCCGACATGGCACTTGGAGCCCAGCGCCGTCAGGAAGTCGGTGAACGGGTTGCTGATCTGGGCCCGCAGGTCCAGCTCGAACGCCGGCGCCCGACCGGTCCGCAGCGCCCCCAGGTTGACCTTGGGCAGGGCCGTCATCTTGGGCGTGGCGTAGGCCGCCAGCGGTCCGATGCCCGCACCGGGGATGCCCAGGATGCCGCCCGGTACCTCGATCGGCTCGGCGGTGAGGATCTGCTGGAGGTCGTTGTCGGGCGGCACGACCGTGGTCACGAAGGTCTCCGGGTCCTGCTTGATCCCGAACTCGAGGGTCACCGGCGAGCTGGTCTCCAGCTCGAAGTCACCCAGCTTCATCTCCAGGCCGGTCGCCTTGACGTAGACGCAGGTCCGGACGTCCGGGTTGTCCACGGGGCAGTTGGCGTACTTCTGCAGGTTCTCGGGCAGCGGTTCGGCCGACGCGCTGCCGGGGGTCGCCGCGACCAGGAGCGCGGTCACCACGCCGGTGCCGACGGCGAGGGCCAGCGCCTTCCGGGCTCGTGGAGAACGCCGCGCCCCGCGCGGGCGGTCCAGTAGTCTCATTGCTCAGCTCCATCTGTAGGTGGGGTGGTGGGGTGGGCCCGCGCAGTGAGGTTGCGCGGGCCACCCGTCTTTTCCTTTTCCTTTGCTGCCGTCACCCCGGTCGGGAGGAGGCGACGGCGTCCGGAGGCGAGCCGGTCAGTACTTCAGCGAGAGCTTCGGCGAGAGGCTCAGCGTGCCGCTGGTGAGCTGGGTGTTGGCGATCGTGCAGCCGCTGATGGCCGTCGCCGCGAACGCCTGCGGGTTGGCCGTCAGCACGTTGGTGCTCGTGTTGTAGCTGCCGCTGGTCGTCGCACCACCGGTCGGTCCCTGTGCCTTGCAGCCGATGCTCGGGTCCTCGAAGACGATGGCGTTGCTGGGCAGCGCGAGCGTCCCGGTGATCGAGCCGGTGTAGACCACCCCCGGCGTGCCCGCCGCGGGCGCGGTCAGGTTGAGCGTCCATGGACCGTTCTGGGTGGTCACGTCGAGCGGGACACCGTCCGGATACAGGTTGTCGGTCACGTCCTGGCAGACACCCAGGGTGGAGCCACCGGTCGACGACGAGATCCGCGCGGGCGGGGTGACCGAGATCGAGCGGGTCGCCCCGGGCGCGATGTCGGCGACGTCGGCCGCGGTGAGGGTCTGGCTGAACAGGCCCGCCGTGGCCCGGCACTCGATCCGGGTGAGGTTGTTGTTGATCTCGGTCGTGAACTTCAGCGTGCCGGAGCCGGTGACGGTGGTGCCGGCCGTGAGCGCCGAGCCGCTCGTGACGTTCCACATCTGCCAGTTCGGGTTGGCCTGAGCCGAGGTCGAGGTCGCCGCGACCAGGCCGGCGGTGAGGGCGGTGGCGCCGAGGGCGGCGCCGATCATCTTCTTGTTCAACATTGGGGGTTGTCTCCTTGTGAGTACTACTTCGTGGGCGTTCCTTCTCTTCGGTGACAGCCCGTGCTGTGAGGTTGGTGCACGGGTTGCTCCGTCTGGGGGGTGCGCGTCAGGAGGTCATGACGCTCACTCGAATCCGTAGCCGGACGGCAGATCGGCGCGCTTGGGGAGTCCGACCGCGTCGACGGTGACGTCGAGGGAGAGGTCGCTCAGGCCCGGCACGATGGGATAGCCCTCGGGCGGCGGCAGCACGACGAAGGGACCGGCAAAGAAGTTGGCGAGGTCGCGGGTCTCGCCCGCGCCACCGTTGTGGAAGCCGTAGCCGTAGAACTGGGTGTTGACCACGGCGCCACAGCTGGCAGCGCTCTTGGGCACCCGGATCGTGAACGAGTTGGACCCGATCGTCGCGGTGCCGCCCTCGATCGCGCCGGTCAGGTTCCGGGTCGGCAGGTAGACCTTCTCCTGCCGCTTCGGCACGCGTGGGTAGTAGAAGTCGGCCGGGCTGCCCGGCTGCGCGGCGATGGCCGGCGGCTCGGCCGCCGTCGCGGCCAGGTCCTTGGCCGCCGTGCCGAAGGTGCCCTGGACGCCCATGTTGCGGCACAGGAAGCGGGGGTTCGGGTTGCCGTTGGGCAGCGGGCCCGGGTCGGCGTCCATCGTGGAGTCGAGGTCCGTGGCCATCTCCAGCGAACCGTCGGGGGCCACGCCGCTCACCCGGACGGTCAGCTCGCGAGCGATCATGTTGGTCATCCCCATCTTGTCCAGGCCGCTGATCCGCTGGCCGAGCGTGCCTGGGAAGGGGGCGATCGTAGTGTCGGGGAAGGGCACCCAGCGCAGCGACGGCGGCGGCAGGTCGCCCTGCTGGATCCGGCTGATCTGGCTCTCGATCTCGATCAGCGAGTAGGACTGGAGCGCCTTGATGGTCGGCCCGGAGTCCGTGGCCCGGACGTAGGGGCACAGCGTGACGTCGGCTGGAGCGACGGTGACCTTCATCGACGGAAGGCTGACCCGGGCGATGACCCAGCCGGTGATGCGGGAGCCGATGATCGAGAACGGCACCTGGTCACCCCAGCCCTTGGCCCGGGAGCTGTAGCCGGCCAGCATCACGCCGTTCGAGAGCTTCAGCCGCAAGGGCACGGTGTAGCCCTCGGCGCTACCGGCGTCGGTGGGCGCAGGCAGGGCCGGCGCCGCGCAGGACGGCTCCGGGCTCTGCTTGAGCTCGCCGATGCTGCGCGGCAGGTACGGGTCGGGGTTGAGGCCGTACTCCACCTGCCCAGCCTCTGGAGGGAGCGGCGGCAGGTAGTGCTCGCGCGGGTCGTCGTCATCGGCCCAGGCGGCGGGCGCGGACACCCCCGCCAGGACGACGGCGCCGGCCAGCGCCGCCGCGGCCAGCCCGGCCGGGAACCTCTTCGTTCGTCGACTCATCGCTCTTCCTCTCAGTCCGGGCCGCGCTGCAGCAGGCCGGGCCCCTTGGCGCACGGCTTCGGGTCGGCCGCCCCCGACGTCGCCGGTACGGCGAGCGGCCGGGTGCTGCACAGCGGCTGGCCGACGTTGATGGTCAGGTCGCCGTGGAAGACGCCGTCGCGGGCGACCTTGCTGAGGTCGTTGCCGACCCGCGGCAGCAGGCCGAAGAGCACCTCGATGGCGTCGGTGTTGCGGCTGAGTGCGGTGCCGATGGCACCGGTGCCGCGGAGCAGCTCTTGGAAGGGTCCGGTCTGGGTGCGGACGAGCTCCTCGATGGTGTCGGCGGCCTCGCCGCCGTCGACGAGGAGCTGGCCGAAGTCGGCGTCGTTGTCGGCGAGGCCCTGGGCCAGGACGTCGAAGGAGCGGACGATCGTGGCCAGCTGCTCCTGGGTGGCGTTGCCGGTGCGGAGCACGGTGAGGCCGTCGACGATGAGCTGGCGGGTGCCGGGGGCGGCGTCGGTGACGGCGTTGATGAACCGCTGGCCGCCGACGACCAGGGTGCGCAGCTCGGGGGCGAGGCCGCTGAAGGCGTCGGCCATCAGGGTCTGCACGGTGTCGAGGTCCGCGGGGTCGAGGGAGCGCAGCAGGGCCGTGCTGCTGGCGAGGGCCTCGCTGACGGTGGTGGGGACGGTGCCGGTGGCGATGGTGCTGCCGGCCTCGAGGTGCGGCTCGCCGGAGCCGGCCGGCACCGTGGTGGTGGGGACGAGGTCGACATAGCTCTCCCCCAGGGCCGAGAGCATCCGGACGCGGGCCTCGACGCGCTGCGGGACGGGCTGGTCGCCGGACAGGCTCAGCCGCAGGTGCACGCCCGAGGGGCTGACCTCCATCGAGGTCACCTTGCCGATGCGGACGCCGCGATAGCTGACGTCGCTGTCCTCGAACAGCCCCGCCGACCGGGGTACGTCGACCGAGACCTCGTAGTCGTCGTCGACCGGCGACCAGCCGATGATCTGCACGCCGATGTAGTAGAGACCGAGCAGCAGCCCGATCCCGATCCCGATCAACCGCGGGACCGGTGAGACCCGGTTCATGGCTGCCTCCTCGACTCGAGCGGGCCCAGCGCGGTCATCAGCGACGTTGCGGCAGGGTGGGCGGCCGGGCGGCCGGAGGTGACCGTGCCGCTGGCGGTCGACGGCGCCGAGCTGAAGGCGAGCTGGGCCGCGACCGACGTCCGGGCGTAGCCGTACTTGGTCACCTCGGGCACCTGGTCGGCCAGGACCCGCACGTTGCGGATCATCGGCGTGATCAGCTCGCGCGACTCCACGATCTGCCGTACGACGGGCACCAGCCGCTTCAGCGCACGCACGGTCTGCCGGCCGCTGCGGTCGATGATCCGGTTGCCCGCGTCGGCCAGGCCGTCGAGGCCCCGGAGCAGCTCACTGAAGTCGTCGTTGAGGTCCGCGAGCACGCCGAGTGCCGGTGAGATCTCCTTGATCCCGTCGACCAGGACGTCGCTGCCGTCGTCGAGCTGCCGGGACAGGCGCGCGACCTCGTCGAGCGCCTGGTCGATCGGGCCGAGCCCGCCGGCCAACAGCTCGGCGGACTTCTCCAGACGGCCGAGGAGCTGGCGTACCTGCGGCTCGTTGCCCGAGAAGACCGCGTTGAGCTCGCGGGAGATGGTGTGCAGGTCGCCGACGCCGCCGCCGGTGAGGACGGTCGCGAAGGCGCCCAGGGTGTCCTCGACGGTCGGCGCCGCGGCGGTGTCCTCGGCGGCGAGGGTGTCGCCGTCGCGCAGCGGGGGCCCGCCTTGGCCCTCGGGTGGGCGGTGGATCTCGACGAACTGGTCCCCGAGGGGGTTGTCGAAGCGCACCTCGACCGTCGTCCCGCTCGGGACCTCGACGCCGTCGAGGAAGCGCAGCTCGACCTCGGCGCGGTAGCCGTCGACCTCCATCGCGCCGACCTCGCCCACGACCCGGGCGCCGTCGCGGATCTCGGCGTTGGCGGGCAGGTTGAGGACGTCGTCGAAGGACGCCGTGACGCTGTAGGTCTTCTCGTCGAGACCGCCGGGCTTCGGCATGTCCTGGAGGCTGAGCGAGCAGCCGCTCACGGCCAGCGTCAGTGTCAGCGTCAGTGCGGTGGTCGAGGCGAGCACGGCGATCGGCAGCAGCCGCGTGGTCCTGGTTGTCCTGGCCATGTCAGCCACCCAGCCCTTCGAGCGCCCGCCGGGTCCAGGCGGCCGCGTCCGGGGTGCCCTTCGGCTTGCGCAGCTCGTCGAGCCAGCGGTCGGTGCCGCAGGCGAGGTCGAGCACCTCGCGGTCGGAGAGGTCCGGGGTCAGCGCGACGGCCATCATCCGCAGCAGTCCGTCACCGCAGATCTGCGCGCGGACGGGGGCTCCGGCGACCGGGTCGAACCGGGCCCGGATCGCCTTGCCGTCCTTGGTGTCCACGATCGCGTTGCCCACGTTGGACGTCGCCAGCGGCAGGTTGCGCAGCAGGCGGGTCAGCGCCTTCTGCTGCTTGCCGACCTCGCCGGCGACACCGGACAGGCTGGTGATGGTGCCGGCGAGCTGGTCCTTGTTCTCCTGCACGAAGGTGTTGAGCTCGGCCAGCAGGTCCTGCAGGTTGGTCAGCACCGCGGTGACCTGCGGCGCGTCGCCGGCGAGGACGCCGCTGACCGAGGCCAGGTTCTCCGCCAGGTCGCGGTACGTCGTGCTGACGCCGGCCGCCGCGGTGCTCAGCTCGCCGAGGTCGGTCAGCCCGGAGGTCACCGCCTCGGGGTCGCTCGCGACGGCGTCGAGCGTCGTCCCGAGGTTGTCGACGAGCTCGTGCACGGTCGTGCCCTTGCCGCCGAGGCGCTCGGCCAGCGCGCCGAGCACCCGCGAGAGCGAGCCGTCGGCGTTGGCGCCCTCGGGCCCGAGCAGCCGGGAGAACTCGTCGAGGTTGTCGATGATCTGGTCCACCGACTGCGGTACGACGGTCCGGTCGACCGCGATCCGGTCGCCGTCGCCGAGGCGCGGGCCCGAGCCGTCGTACGCCGGGGCGAGCTCGATGAACCGGTCGTTGACCGCGTTCGGTGCCATCAGGAAGGCACTCACGTCGGCCGGGAGCCGGTGGTCGGCGGTGACCTCGAGCTCCACCTCGACACCCGCGGCCCCGGGATCGACCCGGGTCACCCGGCCCACCGGGACGCCCAGGATCTTGACGGAGTTGCCGACGTAGACGCCCGGCGCCTCGGCGAACGTCGCGGTCACCCGGTAGGTGCCCGGCCCGGCGCTCGCCCGCCACACCACGAGGGCGGCGACGACCACGAGCAGGGCCCCGAGCAGGGCGATCACGCGGGGCATTCGGCGCAGGCGGCTCATGGCCGGCACCCCACTCTCGGGTCGTTGGGCGCTGGGAAGGCACCGGCGTCGGCGCACTCCTGGATGACGGCGTCGGGGATCAGCCCGTTGGGCACGACGATGTCGACGAACCGCCCGGTCCCGGTGACGCGCGCGATGTTGGTGCTCAGCTGCTCCATCGCCGGGATCGCCTGGCCGAGGCTCTCGTTCTCGGTGGCCAGCGCCTTCGAGATCTTCTCGAGGTTGTGCAGCATCGGGCCGAGCTTGTCGCGGTTGACGGCCAGGATTCCGGCGAGCTGCGCGCTGAGGTCCGCGGTCCCGCGCACGAGCCGGCTGATCGCCTGGCGCCGCTCACGGAGCACCGCGGTGAGGGCGTCGCCCTGGCTGACGATGTTGACGATGACGTCGCGGCGCTCGTTGATGATCTTGATCAGCTCGCTGCCCGAGGCGACGAGCTCGGAGATCTTGTCGGCGTCCTCGGCGAGGTTGCCGGCGAAGTCGTTGAGGCCGGTGAGGGCACGCTCGACGGCGTCGGCCGACGTACCGGTGAGGGTGGCGGTGACGGTGTCCAAGGCCTTCTGCAGCTGGGGGATGTCGGTCTGGTCGAGCTGCCCGGAGACCCGGCCCAGCTCGTTGACGAGGGTGCGGCTGGCGAAGGTGCGCTCCACCGGGATGGGCTCGTCCAGCTCGCCCGGACCGGCCGGGTCGAGCTCGAGGAACTGCGAGCCGAGCGGGTTGAGCACCTTGACCCGGGCCGAGGTCAGCTCGCCGAGGCCGACGTCGCTGTCCACCTCGAAGTCGACCCGTACCCGGTCGTCCTCCAAGACGATGCCGGTCACCTTGCCGACCCGGACACCGCGTACCTGCACGGTCTCGCCTCCGGTCAGCCCCGACGCACTCGTCAGGTACGCCGCGTGGTCGTCCTTGCTGTTGACGAACGGCAGCCGGGTCAGGTTGAGGCCGAGCAGGACGAGCACCAGCAGCACCGCGGCGGCGATCACCGCCACCTTGAGCGGATCGCGGTCGGAGACCCGCCAGTCGTCGAGGTCGAAGTCGCGCAGGTTCATCGGCAGACCTTTCCGGCGCGGGCGGGGTCGCCGACCTGCCCCGAGGGCAGCTGGAGACCGGCCGGGTCCTGCGGCGCGGCGAGCCCCGGCACGAGGGAGAGATTGAGCCGGCCCGTGGCGCGCAGGTCGAGGTTGCAGAGGTAGACCTTGACGAACGAGCCGGAGTCCATGATCCGGTTGAGGGCGTCGACGGTGTCGGGGACGTCCCGCATCAGGTCGATGATCGCGTCGGAGCTCTCGTTCAGCACCGCGGAGGCGTCTGCGACGCCGTCGATGTCGGCGTTGATCGCGTCGGTCGACTCCCGGGTCAGCGCGGCGGCGTCCTCGCCGAAGCGGGCCAGGCCGTCGATGGTCGAGGCGAGCACCGCGCGCTGGTCGCTGAGGTTGCCCACCACCGAGCCGAAGTCGTCGATCATGCTGCTCAGCGCGTCGCCCTGCTCGTTGACGCTGGTGAGCAGGTCGGCGAGGCTCGTGATCACCGTGGAGATGACCTCCTTGCGACCGGCGA
Source organism: Pimelobacter simplex (assembly GCF_024662235.1). Taxonomy (GTDB): domain Bacteria; phylum Actinomycetota; class Actinomycetes; order Propionibacteriales; family Nocardioidaceae; genus Nocardioides. The sequence goes on along the minus strand of NZ_CP096276.1, from coordinate 5,937,499 downwards.
GGTGCGTGGTGATGGTGCCGACCTGGTCGACGAGGTTGGCCACGGTCCCCGACTCCCCCTGGAAGATCGCGACGATCGACGCCGTGAGCTGGTTGACCTGCTCGGGGTCGAGCGCGTCGAAGAGCGGCTGGAAGCCGTCGAAGACCGCGGTCAGGTCGACCGTGGGCAGGCTCTGCCGGGCGGGCAGCGTCCCGCCGGCCCGGAGCCGGTCGGCGGGCGGGCCGTCCGGCGGCAGCAGCGCCAGGTAGCGGGTGCCGATCAGGTTGGCGTACCGGACGGCCGTGCGGGTGTTGGTGTGGACGGCGTGGTCGCCGCTCACGACGAAGGTGACCTCGACGTCGTCCCCGCGCAGCTCGACGCCCGTCACCTTGCCGACCTCGAGCCCGGCGACGGTGACGTCGTCGCCCGAGCGCAGGCCGGCGGCGTCGTCGAGCCGGGCGTGGTACTCCTCGCCGTTGCGCCGGCCGAGGTCGAGCACGGAGATGACCACGAAGACCGTCAGCAGCAGGGAGACCGCGACGAACACGGCCACCGACAGCAGCAGGCGTCCGGAGCGGGGCGGGCGGGCGCTCGTCACGGCGTGCTCCTGTCGGTCGAGCGGCGGCTGAGCGAGCAGAGCGGCTGCGGGCAGCCCTGGTACGTCGGCGGGTCGGCGAAGCCCGGACGGACCGCCTCGTTGAGGAGCCGGACGATCTGGTCGGGGTCGCCGCCCGCGGTCATCGCGAGCACGAGGTCCGCCGGGTTGCGCACCGAGAGCGCGGCCATCCGGATGTCGGGCATGCCGTCGGCCAGCGCGGGCGCCCAGGACGCGGCCCAGCGGTCGATGCTGCGCAGGTTCCGGGTGATGACGTCGGGGCCCTGCGAGAGCGCGGCGAGCAGCGCGACCGCGCCGTCCACGCTGTCGGCGTACGCGTCGATGGTGCTCTCCAGCAGGTGGGCCGACGTCACCGCGAGTTTGCTGCCGTTGCTCACCAGCGACCGGAACGAGTCGGCGTTCTCGCGCACCGTGCGGGCGGTGGTCGTGACGTTCTCGACGAGCGAGAGGAACTCGGGCGTGATCTCGCTGAGCCCGCCCGCGAAGGTGGCGAGCTCGTCGAGGTTCTCGACGAGCGTCGGCCACAGCGGGAGCATGATGCCGAGGTAGTCGTTGGTGGAGACCAGCGTCCGGCCGAGCTCGTCGCCCTGGCCGTTCAGCGCCGTGGCCAGGCCGGAGAGACCGGCATTGAGCCGGGCCGGGCTGACCTCCTTGAGCACGTCGTTGAGGGCGACGAAAGTGCCTTGCAGAGAGGGATTCCGCGCTGCGTCGTACGCCGGGACGACGGCGTCGTCGGGCAGCCCGGCAGGCCCGCCGTCGTGGGTGGCGAGCAGCTGGACGTACTGGTTGCCGAAGATGGAGATCGGCCCGACCGTCGCGACGACGTCCCGCGGCAGGCGGTCGAGCCAGTGCCGCTCGATCCGGACCTCGACCTCGGGAACGCTGTCGTCGCCGGTGCCCGCGCCGGTCCGCGCGGCCTTGACGACCGTCCCGACGCGCACGTCGCGATAGGTCACCGGGCTGTCGACCGCGACCACCGAGCTGGCCGGCGGGAGCTGCACCCGCAGTGTCGGCGCCCCCGAGAATGCCCCGTTGAACTGGGCGATCACGAGCCCCGCGACCCCCAGCACGAGCACGCTGAAGACCACGCCCAGCCGGGTCAGGACGCGCGGGTCGCGGTAGAGCGCGTAGATGTCCATCTAGACCCGCACCCCCGTCGAGGTGCCCCAGAACAGCAGCGTCATCAGCATGTCGGCGACCGCGATCGTCACGATGCTCGCCCGGATCGCGCGCCCCGACGCGACGCCGACGCCCTCGGGCCCACCCTGCGCGGTGTAGCCGTAGAAGCAGTGGATGAACGTGATCATGAGGCCGAGCACCACGACCTTGAGCACCGACAGGACGACGTCCCCGGGATCGAGGAAGAGGTAGAAGTAGTGGTCGTACGTGCCGGTCCCCTGGCCCGCGATGAGCTGCACCGTCACCTTCGAGGCGAGGTAGGCACCCGAGAGCGTGACCAGGTAGAGCGGGACGACGAAGATGCTGACCGCGATCAGCCGGGTGGTCACGAGGTACTCCATGCTGGAGACCGCCATCGTGTCCATGGCGTCGATCTCGCCGCTGATCCGCATCGCGCCGAGCTGGGCGGTGAACCGGCAGCCCATCTGGGCGGCGAGCCCGAACGCGGTGATGAGCGGCGCGAGCTCGCGGGTGTTGCCGACCGCGGCGACCAGGCCCGAGAGCGGCGAGAGACCGACCACGCTCAGGCCCTGCATGCCCTCCAGGCCGAGCTGGACGCCGATCACCGCGGACAGCAGCGCGGAGACGAACACCGTGCTCGCCGCGACGGTCAGGAGCCCCTTGCCGAAGGCGATCTCGGCCAGCAGCCGCCACACCTCGTGGCGGTAGCGGCGCAGCGCGAGCGGGATCGTCACGACCGCGTGGATGCAGAACAGCAGCATCGTGCCCTGGCGGCGCAGGTTGTCGCCGAACCCGCGCACGATCAGCCCGCCCCAGCGGGGGCCGGTGCGCGGCATCAAGGACGTCGCCATCGTCCTCACCCCACCCTCGGTGGCGCGGCCAGCAGGAAGACCTGGCTCACCACGAGGTTGATGACGAACAGCAGCACGCCGGTCAGTACGACGGACCGGTTGACCGCGTCGCCGACGCCGGCCGGACCGTGCTGCGCGTTGAGCCCCTGGTACGACGCCACGAGCGCCGCGACCAGCCCGAACAACGCCGCCTTGACCGTCGACTCGATCAGGTCAGCCGGCTGCGCGAACGCGCTGAAGGACTGGAGGAAACCACCCGCGGTGCTGTTGAGCAGGTAGACCGCAGACAGGTAGCCGCTGATGATCCCGACGAACGCGACCACCCCGTTGAGCAGGACGCTGACCAGCATCGTGGCCAGGATCCGCGGCGCGACGAGGCGCTCCAGCGGATCGACCGCCATCACCCGCATCGCCGCGATCTCGCTGCGGATGGCACGCGAGCCGAGGTCCGCGCAGATCGCGGAGCCCCCAGCGCCCGCCAGCACGATGCCGCTGATGATCGGCGCGGCCTGGCGCACGGTGCCGACCGAGTTGACGCCGCCGACGAGCGACGCGGCACCGACCTGGCTGGTCAGTCCGCCCACCGTGAGCACCAGGACCAGGCCGAACGGGATCGCGATGAGGATGGTCGGCAACAGCGAGACCGAGGCCAGGAACCGCGTCTGGAGCACGAATTCCCACCACGAGAAGCGTCGTCGTACGAGCGCGCGGACGGTGACCGCGCACGAGTCGACGAACATGGCGACCATGCCGCCGAACCCGCGCGCGCTCTCCCCCAGCGCCGGGACCGGCCCGGCCCTCACAAGAGGTCCACGCTGTCGAGGAGCCAGGTGTCACCGTGCCGGACCAGGTGCATCCGCAGCCGGCTGGCCTGGCTGGTCGGCTCCGCGCTCTGCTTGCTGCTGGCCGACTGGTCCGCGAACACCAGCACCGTGGCCAGGTCGCCGTCGACCTTCTGGACCGCGGCATCGATCACGGTGCCCTTGGCGGTGGCCTGGAGCTGGGTGAACATCGGCGCCAGCGTCTTGTTGGTCTCGGCGAACTTCTGCTGGAAGGCGTCGGTCGAGCCCTGCTCCAGCAGCCGCTGCTGGGCCGCGAGGTCGCGGTAGTCGTACGTCGTCAGCGCGACCGCGAGACCCCGCGCCTGCTCGAGCACCTCGGCCCGGGTGACCGAGGCCGACTCCAGCCGGTCGACGTCCGCCCGGCTGTCGTCGAGCCGCAGCCACAGGTAGCCCACCGCCGCCGCGAGCAGCAGCACCAGCACGACCGCCGCGACGACCGGGGGCCGCGGCCGGAAGCCGCGCGCGGCCGGAGGGAGGTCGGCCGGAGGCAGGTCCGCCGGGGGCTGCTCGGCCGGGGACTCCTCGGCCGCGGGCTTGCTGGTGACCAGTCGCTTCTTGGTGACGAGGCTCGTCGACATGACGCTTCCTTCGGGTCGGTGGGGACGACAGGGATCAGGGGACGGACGGCTCGCCGAGACCGGCGTCGACGCCCAGCTCGGTCTCGGCATCGACCATCTCGTCCATGCCGATGGGGCCACGGGCCTCGCCGGCGAAGAACTGCTGCACGATCGGCCGCTCGCTGGCGAGCACCTCGGCCGCGGGTCCGAAGGCGACCAGCCGGGAGCGGAACAGCATCCCGATGTGATCAGCCGTACGCCGTACGGAGTCGATGTTGTGGGTGATCACGAAGAACGTGCACCCCGTGACGGCCTGCACCGACCGCATCAGCTCGTCCAGGTGAGCCACCCGCACCGGGTCGAGCCCCGAGTCGGGCTCGTCGAAGAACACGATCTCCGGGTCCAGCGCCAACGCCCGGGCCAGCCCGGCGCGCTTCTTCATCCCGCCCGAGACCTCACCGGGCATCTTGCCCAGGTGCTTGACCAGACCCACCATGTCGGCCTTGGTGTGCACGACCTCGCGCACCTGCGCCTCGGTCAGGTCCGTGTGCTCGCGCAACGGGAACGCGATGTTGTCGTAGAGGCTGATCGACCCGAACAGCGCACCGTCCTGGAACAGCACACCGAACTTGCGTCGTACCCGCATCAGGTCGCGGTGCCGCATCCCCACGATCGGCTCACCGTCGACGTAGATCTGCCCCCGCTCGGGCGGGTACATCCCGATGATCGTGTTGAGCAGCACCGACTTGCCCGTGCCCGACGGCCCGAGCACCGAGGTGATCTGCCCCCGCGCCACGTCGAAGCTGACGTCGTCGAGCACCTGCATGGGCCCGAACGCCTTGCTCACCCCGCGCAGCGAGATCACCGCGCCCGGATCGACGTCCGGTTCGAGGCCGGCCGCAACGCTCCGGCCTGCGGCCGTCTCGACGGTGGGTGCTGGTCCACGTGTCACGTGAGGGTCCTCCCGTAGGGCTCCGCACGGGCGCAGCGAGCCTCCGAGAACCCGCCCGTGCCTTCGCCGCTCGCACCCCTCGAGCGGTGTAACCAGCAGTTACAACTGACAGTTACATCCCCATATACTTCGCACGTGTAGTAAGATGTGTCAAGGGTCACAAAGAGTTGAGATGTGACGTTCTCAGCCGGGCTCGCCCTGGCGAGGACAGGCAGGTCGAGGCCGGCGCTGGTGCGCGCCAGGACGCCGATTCGCTCCCTGGAGCCAATCGCACAAAGGGCCGCCCTGCGGGCCAACCGCGAGACGGACATCTCCGAAACGCTCGCGAAGCGGGCACGCCGCGTGCCCCAGCACGCGCTCGGCACATGGCCGTTGTTCTTCTCGAATGCCAAGGGTAAGGTCTTGACTTCCTATCAAGAAGAACCTCAAGGAGTAACTACATGCCAACGGTCAAGAAGAAGACTCTTCCGAAAGTCCCGGTAGCCAAGCGTCCGAACGGCGAGTGCTTCTGCCGCTGCGGACGAGAGGCTGGGCCGGGTCGGCATTTTGTCCAGGGCCACGACAAGCGGGCCGAGACCATCCTGAACGGCCTTCAGGAGCATCAGCGGATCATCGATCGCCTGGTCGACGCTGGGTACCACTTCGAGGACGGTGGCAAGAATCTTCGTTCCGAGGCCCTTGCGTCGGACTTGGGGTACTACCCCTGCACGGTTGACGACTGCGAGGTCTATGGACGCGGGGGCGGGATGGCGCGCCACGTCGACGAGCACGAGGCGGGCCTGATCGACCACTGAACAGGTCGGCAACCCCGCCATTCCAGGTCGGCGCCTAGTGGTCCGGGTAGCGCTCGTGACTGCGACATCCCTTGGCTACTCCGAGCCAATAGGGTTCGTCGCATGAAGCGACTTGGTCAGACTCTGCTATGTGTCCTTGGGGTCGGGCTGATCGGCGGCACCGTGTGGATAGTTGTCGAGGGGAGCCGTGAGCCGAGCACGTCGCTCTCAATCTTCATCGCTCTCACCACTGCCTTTGCTGCCCCGCTTGGCCTCGCCGCACTTGGGGCGGCATGGAAGTTGAGTCACGGACCCGATTGGCGGCTGCTGCGCACCGAGGCCGAAGCTCGCCAGCGGGCGGCTGACGCACTGGCGGACGCCGAGACGGCAGAGACCATTCGCGCCGAGCTTCAGTCGTATGTCGAACTGCGAGCTCGGGCGGTCGATCTTCAACGGCGCCGCACTGAACTCCAAAGCGATGCTCAGCGACTAGTCGCGGCGAAGGAAGAGTTGAATGCTCAGGAGGCTCAACTGCGCCAGGCCAAGAGTAAGCTCGATCCCGAGACCGTCTCGACCCTTGAGGAGCTTCTCGACGGCCGTCGCCGGGCGCCCATTCCCCTTGACCTATTCGAACTCCTGCCCCTTGGCGGGGCGATTCACGGGATGGTGGATTGGCTCGTCAAAACGGTCGAGCGCCGACGATTGCGTCGCCAAGCCGCCGCGTGGCCCGATTCCCTCCCCGATCAGCACTACGCGGGAGGCCAAGCACCTCGGGCGACTGATTCCGATCCGAGCACCGCCGCTTGACGCTCGCTCCACGAGCAGGCCCGAGCCCTAGAGATGGCTGGCGACGTCCGACGCGGTCACGATCGTACGCAGCCACCCTCCGCAAAGGGGGCCGGAGAACGCCTTCGGCGAGGCGTCCGGCATGGGTGCGGCATGGCGTCCTGGCCGTGCCGCTGCTTCGGCCGAAAGCTGTCGATCGGACTTCGACCCGCGCAGAACCTCTGATTTGCACAGCGGTGCCCCCGGTAGGAGTCGAACCTACGACCTTTCGCTTAGGAGGCGGCTGCTCTATCCACTGAGCTACGGGGGCGCGGGCTCCATCCTGTCAGGTCCGGACCGGCCGGCCGCGCGCACCCTTCCCCGCCGCGCCACAATTGGAGTAGCGTTCAATTATGAGCGCTACTCCAACTACGATCCGCGCGGCCGCGGTGCAGACCGAGGCGCGGCTCGGGGACGTCGCGGCGAACCTGGCGGACTGCGAGCGGCTCGCCGACCGGGCGGCGTACGACGGCGCGGGCTGGGTCGTGCTGCCCGAGTTCTTCTCGACGGGGATCGGCTACCTGCCGCGGATCTCGGCGGAGGCGCCGGGGATCGACGGGGAGCCGACCCGGCTGCTGGCGGAGCTGGCCGCGCGGCACGGGATCCACGTGGGTGGCTCGACGCTGGTGCGCGATCTCGACGGCGAGGTGCGCAACGCCTTCCTGCTGTTCGGACCGGACGGGCTGGTCGGGCGCCACGACAAGGACCTGCCGACGATGTGGGAGAGCGCGCTCTACACCGGCGGGAGCGACCCGGGCCGCCTCGACGTCGCCGGTACGACGGTCGGCGTGGCCCTGTGCTGGGAGCTGATGCGCTCCCAGACGGTCGCCCGGCTCGGCGGTGAGGTCGACCTCGTGGTCGGCGGATCGGGCTGGTGGAGCCTGCCGGAGTGGCCGCTGCTCGGGGGCGCCGAGCGCCGCAACCACGCACGGGCCACGGCCGCGCCCGCCACCTTCGCCCGGTACGTCGGGGCGCCGGTCGTCCACGCGGCGCACGCCGGGCGGGTGGACTGTGCCTTCCTCGGTACGCCGCTGCGCTACCGCGGCCGGCTCGAGGGAGGCGCGCAGATCTGCGACGCCCGCGGGCAGGTGCTGGCCTCCCGGCACCGCGACCAGGGCGAGGGCGTGGTGATCGCCGAGGTCACGCTCGGGCGGACGACGCCGGCCTTCGCCCATGACCGCTTCTGGCTGCAGCGGCGGGGCGCGGTCGCCGCGGCCGCCTGGCACTTCCACAACACGATCGGGCGGCGCGCCTATGCGCGGGCCCAGCAGCAACGCACCCACCAGCACGAGGAGAGCACCCGATGAGCACCACCACCCCCAGCGCCCTGACCACCTCCGGCGCGGTCGAGCTCGCGGCCGGCGCGCTGTCCGGCTGGATCTACACGCTCGCGATCGCGGACAAGGAGCGCGCCAGGCGCCTCGGCATCGTCAGCACCCCGCGGGTGCGCCAGTGGCACCTCGACCTCGCCGCCCTCGGTACGGCGACCGTCGCGCTCGGCGCCGCCCTGCCGGACGCCCCGGCCCCGCTCCAGCGCACGCTCGCGGCCGGCGCGTGGAGCAACGCGATGCTCTTCCTCCCGCTGGCGTTCCGCCCGGAGCTGGCCGACGACCGGCGCTACCGGGTGGCGGTCGCGGGCTCGTTCGTGACCACGTCGGTGGGCTTCGTGGGGTTCGCGGCTACAGCGCTGCGGCGTCGGCGCGCAGCGCGTCGCTGAGCAGGCGGCGGCCGACGGCGAGCGTCGCGGCGAGCTCGTCGTCGTCGATGCGGAGCCGGTCCTGGCGCAGGGACAGCGCGATCACGCCGTTCCAGGCGCCCCACACGAAGCGGGTGGCCCGGGCCAGGTCGACGTCGGCCCGGATCTCCCCCGCCCGGACGGCGGCCTCGAGGTCGGTCTGCACCGCGCCGACGAGGGCCTCGACCCGCTCGGCGATGCGCTCCTCGACCTCGGGATCGGCCTGGCCCGAGCCCGGCTCCAGCACCCGCAGCGCGATCATCTGGAAGGCGCCCGGGTGCTCGACGTGGAAGCGCAGGTAGGCGTCGCCCGCGGCGAGGACCCGTTCCAGGGGGCTGTCGAGCCCGAGGTCGAGCACGTGCGCCATCGCCTGCTCGTTGAGGTCGAGGGCCCGCTCGACCAGGGCCAGGTAGAGCCCGGCCTTGTTCTTGAAGTGCACGTAGACCGAGCCCACCGAGACGTCGGCGGCCTCGGCCACCTCGTCGATCGTCGTGGCCTGGAGGCCGCGCTCGCGGAAGAGTCCCTCGGCGGCGTCGAGGATCGCGGTGGCGGTGCGGGCCTTGCGGCGGGCGCCGCGGGGGCTCGTCGTCACGTCCCGCACTCTAGGTGTACCCGGCCATCAGGTTGGTAGCAGCCGGCTGATCGGCGGCTTACCTCCGAGTGCGCTGTGGCGGCGTTCAGTGTTGTAGTGCTCGAGCCAGGGCGCAAGGGCGGCTACTCGCTCGTCGTTGCTGGCGAAGGCGCGACGGTAGGCCCACTCGGTGGTCAGGGTCCGGTTGAGGCGCTCCACCTTCCCGTTCTGCCAGGGACAGTGCGGCTTGATGAACCTCTGCTTGATGTCGTGCTCGGCGCATACGGCACGTAGCGACCATCGGTAGGCCCAGGCGTTGTCTGTCATCAGACGCTCGATCCGGGTGATGCCATGGGCTGCGAAGTAGTCGATCGCGCGCTCGAGGAACGCGGCGCAGGTCGGGCCCTTCTCGTCAGGCAGCACCTCGCTGTAGGCCAGGCGGGAGTGGTCGTCGACGAGTGAGTGAACGAAGTCGAACCCGACCTTGGTGTTGCGATCGCGCATGATCGACCCGGCTCCGCGGCCGTGAGCCTTCCAGCCGCCGCCGGCGGGGATCTTGCCGAGCTTCTTGACATCCATGTGGACCAGCTCGCCAGGCCGCTCTCGCTCGTAGCGGGTCGCGGTCTGCTTCGAGGATCGGATCACCTCGCCGGTGATCGGATCCAGCTCGCGAAGGTAGGGCACGTGGTGGCGGCGCAGGATCCGCGACACTGTGCGGGCAGGAACGCCGACCTTCGCTCCGAGGACATCGGGTCCGTCGCGATGCTCGGCACGCGCGGTGAGAACCTTCTGCTCGACCTCGTTGCTGGTCTTGGTGGGCATCGAGTGGGGGCGTGAGGAGCGGGTGGCCAGGCCGTCTTCGCCTTCGGCGGTGTAGCGGTCGATCCAGGTCTTCACGCACTTGCGGGACACGCCCATCGCCGCAGCGATGTGGGCTTGTTTCCAGCCTGCTTGGTGGCGTTGGACGATCAGGCGCCGACCGTGAACGGTCAGCCGGGCACTACCGTGGGACACGAGAACCTCCGGGTTGGAGTGGGCCTTAGACAAGCCACATCCCATTCGGAGGTTCTCGTTCGTTCAACCAGGCTCGCCGCTACCAACGTCCTGGCCGGGTACATCTAGGGCGTGTCTCCCAAGTCCGCGCAGCAGGCGCGGACTGGGGAGACACGCCCTCGTTGGCGCGGCACGGCAACCGATCGGCCTGCTGCCGCGTCTATGTCTACGTGATGTGGATTGCCGCAGGGATCATGTGGTTCATCGTGCTCCTGCTCGCGGGCGTGGCGATCGCTCGACGCTGACCCGCCCCGAGAAGGGGCACCCGACACGCAGTACCGAACGAACACCGAACAACACACCGAGCCCGTGCCGACGTCGTCGGCACGGGCTCGGTGCTGTGGGTGGGGTTCAGCCGGTCAGGCCTCAGGCCTCACGCCGCCGGAGCAGCACCAGCACGGCTCCCGCGAGGACCATCGCCAGGCCGGTCGGGATCAGCCAGCCGGCCGGACCGCCCGTGTTGGGCAGGCCGGTGCCGGCGACCTCGCCCGGCGTCTTCGGCGGGTGGTTGGTGGTGACCCCGGCGACACCGCAGGTGATGCCGGTGACCTGGTCGGCGGTCTCCCCCGGCGCCGCGGCGCGGATGACGTCGTACTCGACGCCGCCCTCGGTGTAGGTGAACGGGTAGACCCCGGCGAAGCCCTTGGCGATCAGGTCCGCGAGATCGAGGATCAGGATCGTGCCCGGGATGTCGGCCCGTCGCGCCGACACCTGCGAGTCCATCGGGATCGAGCAGACCACCGCGCGACCGTCGACCGGGCAGGCCTCGGTGTTGGTCTCCGACGGCACCGGGTAGGTGTACGTCGACTCACCGCCGGGGAACTCGGTGTTGCCCACGGCCGTCAGCGTGATGCTGCCGTCCTCGTTGCGGGTCACCGTGTAGCCCGGGTTCTCCGGAACCTCGCCGTAGACGGCGTTGTCCGGCCCGCACGGGTCGAGCACGTCGACATCGGGCGGCGGGATCGTCGCCGGGCAGGCCACGTTGCTGTCCGTCGGCGCCGGGTAGGTGTACGTCGACTCGCCGCCCGGGAACTCGGTGTTCCCCACGGCCGTCAGCGTGATGCTGCGGTCCGGGTTGCGGGTCACCGTGTAGCCGGGGCTCGGCGGCACCTCACCGTAGACGGCGTTGCCGGGACCGCAGTCGTCGGTCACCAGCAGCTCCGGCGGCGTGATGGTCGCTGCCGGGCAGCCGACATTGCTGTCCGTCGGCACCGGGTACTCGTACGTCGGCGCGCCGCCGGGGAACGTCCAGCCGGCGTCGGCGGTCAGCGTGATGCTGCCGTCGGGGTTGCGGGTGACGGTGTAGTGCCCCGGCGGGACCTCGCCGTACACGGCGTTGCCCGGACCGCAGTCGTCGGTCACCGGCACCTGCGGCGGGGTGATCGCCTGCGGGCACTCCACGTCGCTGACGTCGTGCGCCTGCTCACCGGGCTGCGCGAAGCGGATCGCCACCGAGTCCTGGGCGTCCGGGAACGGCCACGGGAACACCGGGGGGTCCGGGAAGTCCTTGAGCGTGTTGACGCTGACGATGATGATGTGGTCGAGCACGCCGCCGGGGGTGGAGACGTACTTGCAGACGACGACCTTCTTCTCGTTGACCGGGCAGGCGACGTTGCTGTCGACGGGCGCCGGGTAGGTGTGCGTCGCCTGGCCGCCCGGGAACGTGGCCGGCGCGACCGCGGTGAGCGTGACGCTGCCGTCCGGATTGACCACGGAGGTGTAGTCGGGGCTCGCCGGGACCGGGTCGTAGTGGGCGTTGCCCGGACCGCACTCGTCGGTGGTCGTCAGCACGGGTGGGGTGATCTCCGCCGGCTGCGGGCAGGCCGCGGTGTTGGTCTCGACCGGCGGCGGGAGGCTCACCGTCTTGAACCCGCCGAAGAACAGGTAGCCCGCGTCGGCGGTGAGGGTGATCGAGCCGTCGGGGTTGCGCACGGCCGTGTAGCTGCCGGCCGGGATCACGCCGTAGACCGCGTTGCCGGGACCGCAGTCGTCGACGACCGGGACGACCGGCTTGGCGATCTGGGTCGGGCAGTCCGAGAGCGGGACGTCGTGCGCCTGCTCCCCGACGTTGGCGTACCGGATCGCGACCGAGATCTGCGCGTCCGCGAAGGCCCACGGGAAGGTGCCCGGGAAGCCCGGCAGCGAGTTCACGCTCGGGATGATGATGTGGTGCAGCACGCCGGGCGGCGTGGACACGTACTTGCAGACGACGACCTTCTTCTCGTTCGGCTCGTCCACGGAGGCGGCGCCGAGCAGGGTGCCGGCCGACGGGTTCGCGACGGAGGCCGTCTTCTTGGCGGACGCCGTGGGCGCCGGCGCGGGCGCGGGCGTCTCGGCCGGGGCCGCAGGAGCGTCCGGAGCAGCCGGCGCGGGCTCGTCCGCGGGCTTCGGGTCCGGCTTCGGGTCGGGCTTGGGCGCGGGCTTCGGGTCCGGCTTCGGCTCGGGCTTCGGCGCCGGCTTCGGGTCGGGCGCCGGGGCCGGCCCGGGCGCGGGCGTCTCGCTGACCGCGGGCGTGCCGGGGTCGGAGTCGACGTCGTCCGCGAGCGCGGGCGCCGCGAAGGCGGTGGAGGCGAGCAGCACGGCGGGAAGCAGCAGTGCGATCTTCCGCCCCTTGCGCCACGGATGGAGCGCTGTTTCAGACTTCATGGGTCAAACCCCCAGGCATCGCGCTGTGGGGACCGCGACCAGTCGGAACGTCTGCGAGCGGGCGGTGTCCGAGCACCAAGAGGAGGAGCACCGGGCCTCCGTCCGCGCCCCACCGCCGACGGGTTTCCTGAGCTCTCCCTCTGGCCGCTGTCAGCTCCCGAGCGGAGGTGGCGGCCAGACCCACTTGCAGAGTAGGGACTTAGGTCCCGGGTCATGGCGGTTTTGGGGTAAAGACCGCTCCCCGGCGGAGAATTTAACCTTGACCGTGACCTGGGCCACGGCCCGTCCGGTGCGGGGGAGGCGGGTCAGCCGACGAGCGCGACCGCGGCGCCGTAGCCCTCGGGCACGGCGACGTCGCGGACCGACCACTCCCCCAGCCGGCGACCAGGAGCCTGGTCGGTGCCGAGGTAGTCCAGGTGCGGGTCGCGGCCCAGCCCGATGCCGATCCCCTTGAGGTAGGCCTCGGTACGTGCCCACGCGCGGGTGAACCGGACGGTGGCGCGGCCGCCGTCGAGCGTGCCCTGCGCGGCCGCCTCGATCTCCTCGATCTCGCGCGGGTGCAGCAGCTTGGCCAGGGCGACCGGGTCGTCGGGGTGGCGCTCGACGTCGACGCCGACGGGGACATCGGCGACCGCGACGAGGACCTGGCCGGGCGTGTGGGAGAGCGAGAACTCCACGGGAGCGCCCTCGGCCCGCGGACGGCCGTGCGGCTCACCGCAGCCGGGGCACGCGTGGCGGCCCCAGACGACGTCCTGGGGTGCGAGGCCGGTCGCGGCGCCGACCACCAGGCGCGCCGCCGCGTGGGCGATCTCGTAGGCCCGGCGCAGCTCCGCCCGGACGTACGACGACGCCTGCGCGCGCTCGCCCTCGTCGAGCCAGGCGCGGCCGGCCTCGAGCTCGTCGTCGCCGACCCGCTCGGTGTCGACCAGCCACACGCCCAGGCGCGCGGCGTCGTCGGCGGGCCGGCCGGGGGCGACCAGCAGGGACTCCAGGGTCACCGGGGAGACCGGGACCGCTGCCTGGTCCGGGACCGCCTCTGCTGCTTCGCGCCTCATCGCTCCCGAGGCTAACAAGAGGGCGGTCAGTCCCGGTCGCCGCGGTGACGCCGCGCCTTGGCGATCGTCTCCTCGACGATCGAGTTGAGCCGCGCACCCTGCGGCCAGCCGGCGTAGTGGCTGAGGAAGACCACGATCTCGCGCAGCGCCTCGTCGTCGAGCTCGCCCGCGGCGTGCGCGGCCGGGACCTGGATGCCGAGCACGTCGGCGGCACCCTGCCCGGCGAGCATCCCGATCAGGAGCAGCCGGCGGTCCCGATCGGTGAGCCCGGGCCGCTCCCAGATGTCGGCGAAGAGGTGGTCGGCGGTGTAGCGGAAGAAGTCGCCCGTGCCGTCGGTCATGTCGAAGCCGTAGACCTGCTCCATCTTGCGCAGACCCCGCGCCCGCGCCTCCGGCAGGCCGGCGAACTTGTCGGTCTCGTCGCTCATCGCAGTCCCAGTCCCTTCCCGAGGCGCGGCAGCGCCTCGCGTGCCAGTGGTACGTCGACACCGAGCTCGTCGGCCAGCGCGATCGCGAGGCCGAGGTCCTTCTCCCCCAGCGCGGTCACGTGGGTGAAGACGCCGTGCCAGAAGTCGTCGGGCGCGATCGGCGCCGTCGTCTCGCGGTACATGATCGCGCCGGGACCGCCGGTGATGGCGTCGGTGTGGCGCACGACGTCCCCGAGCGCGACCAGGTCGAGGCCCGCGGCCTCGGCGAGCCGCTGGGCCTCGGTGACCGCGGTGAACGCGACGAAGTGGATGAGGTTGCGGGCAAGCTTCATCCGGGTGCCGGCGCCGACCGGGCCCGCGTGGACCACCTTGGCGCCCATCACGTCGAGGGCCGGGCGGGCCGCGGCGAAGGCGTCCTCCGCACCGCCGACCATGATCGCCAGGCTGCCGTCGGCCGCACCCATCGGGCCGCCGCTGACCGGGGCGTCGAGCACCCGGCGTCCCTCCGCCAGCTCGGCGGGCGTGCCGGGCGCGACCGTCGAGTGGATCACCAGCACCGTCTCGGCCGGCACCTCGGCGGCGACCGCGCGGACCTGCTCGTCGTCGCGGACCATCACGCACACCACGTCGACCGCGGCCGCCAGCGCGGCGACCGAGCCGGGCGCGGTGGCACCCGCCGCGACGAGCTCGGCGACGGGCTCGGACGCGACGTCGTGCACGTGGAGGTCGATGCCGGGCGCCGCCGCGAGCCGCAGCGCCATCGGCTTGCCGATGTTGCCGAGGCCGACGAAGCCGACGCGGACCGGGGCGCTCATGCGCGGAAGGTCTGGCCGCCGTCGACCGCGAGGATCTGGCCGGTCACCCACGACGCCTCGTCGGAGAGCAGGAAGAGGCAGGCGCCGACCATGTCGTCGACCGACCCCATCCGCTTGAGCGCGAGGTTCTTGACCAGCTCCTTGGCCGCATCGCCCGCCTGGACGCGCGTCGCCTCGGTGTCCGTCGGCCCCGGAGCGATCGCGTTGACCCGGATCCTCATCCCGCCGAGCTCGTGCGCGAGCTGCTGGGTGAGCCCGTTGACGCCGACCTTGGCCAGCCCGTAGAAGCCCGAGTAGAGGTACGCCGCGGTGCTCGACTGGTTGACGATCGCGCCGCCGCCGCGCTTCTGGATCTCGGGGTAGACCGCCCGGGTCATCACGAGCGCGCCGTCCATGTTGACGCTCATGAAGCGGCGGTAGTAGTCCCAGTCCACGCTGATGAGGAGGTCGAACTCCATCGCGCCGTAGATCGCCGCGTTGTTGACCAGGGCGTCGATGCCGCCGAAGCGCTCGACGGTCGCGGCGACCAGGGCCTGCGCCGACTCCGCCGACGACACGTCGCAGCGCACGAACAGCGCCTGCCCGCCGTCGGTCTCGATCTGCTTCGCGACCTGCTCACCCGCCTCGGTGTTGACGTCGGCGACCACGACGGCCGCACCCTCGGCGGCGAGCGCCTTGGCGTAGGCCTCGCCGATGCCCTGCGCCGCGCCCGTGACGACGACGACCTTGTTCTCGAATCTCATGCCGGCTCCGCAATCGTCTTGGTCTCCAGGTACTCCTCGAACCCGGCGACACCCATCTCCCGGCCCACGCCGGACTGCTTGTAGCCCCCGAAGGGGGCGTCGGGGCTGAACCACACGCCGCCGTTGACCGCGAGCGTGCCGGTCCGGATCCGTGCCGCGACGGCCTTGGCGCGCTCCAGCGAGCCGGAGTCGACCGAGCCGGAGAGGCCGTAGGCCGAGTCGTTCGCGATCCGCACCGCGTCGTCGTCGCCGTCGTGCGGGAGCACGACGAGCACCGGGCCGAAGATCTCCTCCTGCGCCAGGCGCGAGGAGCTGTCGAGGCCGGCCACGACGGTCGGCTGCACCCAGAACCCGGGCTGGTCGATCACCGCGCCTCCGGTGGCGAACCGGCCGCCCTCGGCGACCGCGACGTCGAAGTACGCCGCCACCCGGTCGCGTTGCACGGCCGAGATGACCGGGCCGCAGATCGCGCCCGGGTCGGCCGGGTCCTTGGCCCCGATGGACTCCATCGTCTGGGCGGCGACGGTGACCGCCTCGTCGTACCGGTCGCGGGGGACGACGAGCCGCGTGGTGATCGCGCAGCCCTGACCGGCGTGGATGCACGCGGCGAAGGCGGTCGCGCCCGCCACCGCGGCGACGTCGGCGTCGTCGAGCGCGATCGCGGCGGACTTGCCGCCCAGCTCGAGGAAGACCTTCTTGAGGGTGGGCGCGGCGGCGGCCATGATCGCGCGGCCCACGCCGGTCGAGCCGGTGAAGGAGACCATGTCGACGCGCGGGTCGGTGGCCAGCACGGCGGCCACGTCGTTGGCGCGCGGCGTCACCACGTTGAAGACGCCGGCCGGGATGTCGGTGTGCTCGGCGACGAGGCGGCCGAGCTCGGCCGCCACCCACGGGGTGTCCGGGGCGGGCTTGAGGACCACGGTGCAGCCGGCCGCGAGCGCCGGGCCGACCTTGGCGAGGTTGATCTGCGTGGGCACGTTCCACGGCGTGATCGCGGCGACGACGCCGACCGGCTCGCGTCGTACGGTGCGACGAGAGGGGATGCCCATGGGCGCGGCCACCCCGAGGTCGGTCTCGAACGCATAGGTCTCGGCGAGGTCGGTGACCCACTTCAGCCCGTCGACCGGTACGTCGAACCCGGCCGCGCCCATCATGAAGCCCGGCATCCCCACCTCGGCCGTGGTCAGCGCGCGGAAGGCGTCGGCGTGGTCGAGCAGCGCGGTGTGGAGCTGACGCAGGCAGCGCACCCGCAGCGCCAGGTCCGTCGACCAGTCCGACTCGTCGAACGCCCGCCGGGCTGCGGCGATCGCGGCGTCCACGTCGTCGGCGGTGCCGTCGGGGGCGACCCCGATCTCCTGTCCTGTCGCGGGATTCACGATCGCGTAGGTCGCACCGGACGACGCCGCGACGAGCTTGCCGTCGATGAGCTGCTGCGCCGGAGGCGGCAGTGCCGTCATCGCACGGGCTCCTGGGTGACGTAGTCGCCGCGCTCGACGGGCGGCGGCCACACCGTCGAGGGCAGGTCCTTGCGCCGGTAGTGGCCGGGCACGTCGTGACCGGTGACCGACATCCGCTTGAGCAGCGTGTCGGGCGCCTTGCCCGCCTCGATGATCGACAGGAAGGTGTGGGCGGTCGAGGGCATGTCGAACCAGTCGCGCTGCCAGGCGATCTTGACCTGACCGGCGTCCGCCCCGGAGGTCTGCCGCTCGACACCGAACCACGAACCGCCGAGCCCGAGGATCTCGTACTCCTCGCCGTTGTCGTCGAGGATGCCCGAGCGCTGCTTCCAGAAGCCGACGATCATCGCCTTCTTCTCGTCGATCACCGTGCACACGTAGTCGTAGTGCCAGCCGTCCAGACCGTCCATCTCGATGCCGATCGCCCAGTCCCGGATCTGGTCCCGGCCGACCGCCATGAAGTGCTCGTCGTGGGAGTACATCCAGCCGTAGGTGGCGTCCTCGGCGAACCACTCGGCCATCACCCGCCAGTCGCCGGTGCGCTCGGCCTCGCGGTTGATCTCCAGCCAGGAGTCCCAGAACTCCTCGATCTCCGCACGGGTCAGGTCACTCATGTCAGTCGGTCTCCTCGATCGAAAGGGCGAAGGCAGGGCAGTACTTCACGGCGGTGGCGACGTCGGTACGCCGTTCCTCGCCGGGGTGCTCGTCGAGCAGGGTGACCACGTCGTCGGCGCTGTCGAACCCGAACACGTCGGGGGCCTCGCCCTGGCAGAGCTGGTGGCCCTGGCACACCGTGGTGTCGGCGACGACCCGGAAGCTCATCGTGACCGCCGGCGGTAGCGGACCCGGCACGGCTGCTCGAGCTGGATCACCATCTTGGAGCAGTCGTCGCGGTAGGAGTCGGCGGGCTGGGCCGTCTCGAACTCGAAGTCGCGCAGGATCACCGAGAAGATCGCCTTCATCTGCATCATCGCGAAGGCGTTGCCGACGCAGCGGTGCTTGCCGGCGCCGAAGGGGATCCAGGTCCAGCGGTTCTGGAGGTCCTCCTGCCGCGGGTCGATGTAGCGGCCCGGGTCGAACGCATCAGCCGAGGGGAAGTCGGCCTCGATCCGGTTGGACACCTTGGGCGAGGCCGCGATGAGCGTGCCCGCCGGGATCGTGCGGCCGAGCAGCTCGAAGTCCTCCTGGACCAGCCGCATCAGGATGATGAGCGGCGGGTGCAGCCGCAGGGTCTCCTTGAGCACCGCCTCCAGCACGGGGATCGAGCGCAGCGCCTGGAAGGACACCTCAACAGGACCAGTGCCGTCGGCTGCGTCGGTTCCATAGAGCGCGTCGAGCTCGCCGACGACGTCCGCCATGACGGACGGGTGGCGGAGCAGCTCGATCATCGCCCAGGACGCCGTGCCCGAGGACGTGTGGTGCCCGGCGAACATCATCGAGATGAAGATGCCCGTGATGGTGTCGGCGTTCATGTCGATCGAGATGAGGACGTCGAGGAGGTCGCGCTCCTCCTTGGCCACGGTGCCGCGCTCGCGGCGGCGGTCGATGATGTCCTGCACCAGCGCGACCAGCCGCACCCGCGCGGCATCGCGCAGCGCGAAGGACTCGATGTCGGCATAGGGGTCGACGTACGCGATGGCGTCGGTGCCGCGCTCCAGCTCGTGGTAGTGGTGCGCGAACGAGCTGTCGAGCTCCTCGCGGAACGGCTTGCCGACCAGGCAGGAGGAGGTCGTGTAGATCGTCAGCTCGGCGAAGAAGTCGAGCAGGTCGATCTCGCCCTCGTCGCCCCAGTCCGCCACCATGCGGCGGATCTCGGCCTCGATCGTCTGGGCGTGCCCGCGCATCTGCTCGCCGCGCAGCGCCTGGTTCTTGAGCATCTGCTGGCGCTCCTCGGGCGAGGCGTCGAAGACCACGCCCTTGCCGAAGATCGGCGTCATGAAGGGGTACGCCGCCGCCTGGTCGAGCACGTCCTCCGGGGCCCGGAAGAACGCCTCGTTGGCCTCGGCGCCGGTGACCAGGACGACGTCCTTGTCGGCGATCCGGAACCGGCCGACGTCCCCGCACTCGGCCCGCACCCGGTCGAAGAGCCCGATCGGGTCGACCCGCATCTCCGGCAGGTGGCCGGTGCCCTTGATGATCGCGGGCACGTCGGGGCCCTGGTCGTCGAGGACGATCGAGACCTCGGGGATGTCGGCAAGGCTCACGATCGCTCCACAGGTGCTTCGGGGTTGACGTCGACGGGGCTCAGGTGGACGCCCCGCGGCGCGCTGACGACGGAGGTGATGACGTCGGCGATGGCCGACGCCTTGAGGAAGTGCGAGTGCCGGGCGTGGCCCCACTTGAGCCACTCGTTGAGGACCTTGGCCGCCGCCTCGGGCGACCAGTCCATGCCCATCTCGCTCCAGGTCGGCCCCGGCCGGACGACGGATGCCCGCACGCCGGTGCCCTCGAGCTCCATCTGGAGCGAGGCGACGAGCCCCTCCAGACCGGCCTTGGTGGCGCTGTAGCCGCCCATGAACGGCCGCGCCCGCAGGGCGACGTCCGAGGAGACGAACACGATGTCGCCGCGGCGGCGCTCGACCATGCCGGGCACGAACGCCCGGACCAGCCGGTGCGGGCCGAGCAGGTTGACGTCGACCTCGTCGGCCAGCCGCGAGCTGTCGGTCTCCAGCAGTGCGCCGGGGCCGATCAGCGCGGCATTGCTGACCACGACCTCGATGTCGCCGAGGTCGGCGGCCGCCTTGGCGGCGAACGTGGCGACCGACTCGTCGGAGGCGACGTCGAGCTGGTGCGCGACCGCCTCTCCCCCGGCGTTGCGGATCTCGGCGGCGACCTCCTCGCAGCGGTCGAGGCGGCGCGCGCCCAGCGCGACCGGGAACCCCACCGCAGCCAGGGATCGCGCGGTCTCGGCGCCGATCCCGGAGGACGCGCCGGCGACCGCCGCCGGCCGTCGTACCGGTTGGTCGTACTTGCCCATGGTCATGACCTCCGGGGGGTGAAGGTGACGGGGAGCGAGGCGAACCCGCGCACGCTCGTGGAGCGCACCCGGACGGCACGCTCGGCGTGCACCTCCAGGTCGGCGACCCGGCGGACGAGCTCGTCGAGGACGACGCGCGCCTCGAGCCGGGCCAGGTTGGCACCGAGGCAGAAGTGCCGGCCGGTGCCGAAGCTCAGGATCTGGGCCAGCTCGGCCTTGTCCCGGCGCACGTCGTACGACGTGGGGTCGGTGAAGACGCGCTCGTCGCGGTTGGCCGAGCCCAGCAGCACGAGCGCCTTGGCGCCCGCGGGGACCGGGGTGCCGCCGATCTCGGTGTCGCGCTCGACGTGGCGCGCGAGCATCTGGCTCGAGGTGTCGTGGCGCAGCGTCTCCTCGATCCACGGCGCGACCAGGTCCGGGTCGGCGAGCACCTGCGCCCGCTGGCCGGGGTCGGCCGCGAGGTGGAAGAGCGCGTTGCCCAGCAGCTTGGTCGTCGTCTCGTTCCCGGCGACGACCATCAGGAAGAGGAACGCCATGATCTCGCCGTCGCGCAGCCGATCGCCGTCGACCTCGGCCGCGACCAGCGCCGAGGTGAGGTCGTCGGTCGGCGCCGCCCGGCGCTCCTTGACCATCGCGGCGTAGTAGGTCATCAGCTCGATGGAGGCCTCCATGCCGGCCTGCGGCACGTCGCGGACGCCGTCCTCGCGGTGCACGACGAGGTCGGCCAGGCGGCGTACCTCGTCCCGGTCGGGGACCGGGACGCCCATCATCTCGGAGATGACGTCCATCGGGAGCTTGCCGGCGAGGTCGCGGATCCAGTCCGCGTCGCCGTCGGCGCTGCGCTCCAGCGTGGTCGCGAGGTAGTGCTCGGTGAGCGCCTGCACCTCGGGGGTCAGCTCGCGCACCCGGCGCGGCGTGAAGGCGGCCGAGACGAGCCGGCGGATGCGCGACTGCTCGGCGCCGTCGAGCGCGAGGAAGGACATCACCCGGTGCGCGTCGGGGCTCCACGCGCTGGCGTCGAGCGAGACGCCCATCCGGTTCGAGAACGTCTCGTCGTCGCGCAGCACCGCGAACACGTCGGCGTGCCGGGAGACGACCCACAGGTCGTCGGCGGCCGCGTGGTGGACGGGCGCCTCGTCGCGCAGCCGCTGGTACGTCGGGTACGGGTCGTCCTGGAAGGCGTAGTCGTAGGGGTCGAAGCGCAGCCCGGTCGCGGTGCTCATGAGTTGCCTCGCAGGATCACGGCGACCGCCGAGACGAGCTGCTCGGCGATCTGGTCGTAGGTCAGCAGGCCCATCCCGGCCTGGAGCAGCGCACCGGAGAAGGTCAGCACCAGCACGTCGAGCACGGCGGGGTCGGCAGGCGTGCCGGGCTCACCCAGCGCCGACTCGAAGCGGGCCAGGAACTCCCCGCCGATCTTGAGCCGCAGCCGGGCGACGTCGGGGTCGGTGCCGAGCAGGGCCGGCGTCACGGCGGCGGCGAGCTCGGGCTCCTCGACGATCCGCGCGGTGAGGGCGCGCATCGTCGCCTGGAGCCGCTGGACCGCCGTACCGTCGCCGCTCACCCGGAGCCGGGCGCCGCTGAGGTGGCGCCAGAACAGCTCGGCGAAGAGGTGGTTCTTCGAGGCGAGGTAGGTGTACGCCGTGGCCGGCGAGACCCCCGCGCGCTGGGCGACCGTGCGGATGGTCAGCGCCTCGTGGCCCACCGCGCGCAGCTCGGCCAGACCCGCGGTCAGCAACCGCTCGACGGTCTCGGCCTGGCGCCGGTTCAAACCCTGACGCGGCGTCTCGAACACTTGACTGGACACGTGTCCAACATAGGAGACGTTCTCGGCGGGCGCAAGACATTTCTAGAACACGTTCCTATTGTGGGGCCATGCGCAACGGCATCGTCCTCTTCACCTCCGACCGCGGCATCACGCCGGCCCGTCTCGCCCAGGCGGCCGAGGAGCGGGGCTTCGACACGATCTACGTCCCCGAGCACACCCACATCCCGGTGCGCCGCGACGCCCTCCACCCGACCGGCGGCGAGGACCTCCCCGACGACCGCTACCTGCGCACGCTCGACCCGTGGGTCTCGCTGGCCACCTGCGCCGCCGTCACCGAGCGGATCGGCCTGTCCACCGCGGTCGCCCTGCCGGTCGAGTCCGACCCGATCACGCTCGCCAAGACGCTGGCCACGCTCGACCACCTCTCCGGCGGCCGGGTCACCATCGGCGCCGGTTTCGGCTGGAACACCGACGAGCTCACCGACCACCACGTGCCCGCGGGCAAGCGCCGTACCGTCCTGGCGGAGTACCTCGACGCCATGCGCGCGCTGTGGACGCAGGAGGAGGCGTCGTACGACGGCGAGTTCGTCTCGTTCGGCCCGAGCTGGGCCTACCCGAAGCCCCCGCAGGGCCGGATCCCGGTGATCATCGGCGCCGGCGCCGGCCCCAAGACGATGAAGTGGATCGCCGCCCACGCCGACGGCTGGATGACCACGCCGACCTCGACCGAGGTGGCGGCCGGCGCCGAGCTGCTGCGCAAGGAGTGGGCCGAGGCCGGGCGCGAGGGCGAGCCCGACGTCCGGGTCCTGGTCGCGAAGCGGCCCGCGGCCGAGGACTTCGCCGACTGGACCGCGGCCGGGGCGTCCGAGCTGATCTGGGGCGTCCCGGACAGCGACGAGTCCGCCGTGCTGACCTACCTCGACAAGCTCTCCGGACGGCTCGGACTCAGCGCGTGACGAGCCGGTACGCCGCGCTGTCGCGCGACGAGCTCGCCACGCTCGTCCCCGAGCTGCTCCTCATGGGCCAGCTCATCGACCGCTCCGGCATGGCCTGGTGCATCGCGGCGTTCGGCCGCGACGAGATGCTCCAGGTCGCGATCGAGGAGTGGGCCGCGGCCAGCCCCATCTACACCCGCCGGATGCAGGAGGCGCTCGGGTACGCCCCCGCGGTGGCCGGGCAGGGCGACGTCGTCACGATCTTCAAGGGGCTGCAGCTCGACATCGGCGCCCCGCCGCAGTTCATGGACTTCCGCTACACCGTCCACGACGCGTGGCACGGCGAGTTCCGGCTCGACCACTGCGGCGCGCTGATGGACGTGGAGCCGATGGGCGAGGACTACGTGCGCGGCATGTGCCACGACATCGAGGACCCGACCTTCGACGCGACCGCGATCGCGACCAACCCGCACGCGCAGGTGCGGCCGATCCACCGCCCGCCGCGCACGCCCGCCGACCGGCACCCGCACTGCGCCTGGACGGTGACCATCGACCCGTCGTACCCGGAGCCGGAGCCGGTCCCCGCCCTCGCCGTCAACGAGCGCTCCCGCGCGGCGACGCTGACGCTCGCCCCCATCGACCCGGCCGACGAGGGCGCCGCCGACTACGCCGGCCCCCTGCTCTCGGACGTCGACTTCACCGCCTTCTCGCACTCCGCGCTGGTCCGGATCGCCGACGAGGTCTGCCTCCAGATGCACCTGCTCGACCGCTCGTTCGCGCTCGCCGTCGCCGAGCGCGTCGAGACCGACGCCGAGCTGGTCAAGCTGCGCCGCAAGCAGCTCATCGGCATCGCCGGCATCGGCGCCGAGCGCCTC
The DNA here is from genome assembly GCF_024662235.1 of Pimelobacter simplex. Classification (GTDB taxonomy): domain Bacteria; phylum Actinomycetota; class Actinomycetes; order Propionibacteriales; family Nocardioidaceae; genus Nocardioides. Next base: position 5,913,906 of record NZ_CP096276.1, on the reverse strand, counting down.
GCCCGCGCCCTGGACCTGTCCCGCGACCCCGCCGGCGCCCTCCGCGCGATCTGGCTGCACCCGCTGCTCAACCCGGCGGCCTACGTCGCGGCCACGGCCGGACCGGACGCGATCACCGTGACCTCCGGCCCCGCCGACGAGGACGCCGCCTGGATCTCCCTGTGCGGTCCGGACTGGCCCGAGGCCCTCCGCGCGATCACGCACGCCGTCGACCCGCACCTCGACGCCGTGGTCAGCGGCGAGCCGGGCGGCGGCTGGCAGGTCGCCGTCACCCGCGACGATGCCGCCCGCCCGGAGGCCGACGAGGTCGCCGTCACCCGGTTCAGCACCGGCGCGACCTTCGCCTTCGAGCCGCGCCGCTCGCTGCCCCTCACCGTCGTCTGAGCCCCAACCTCCGGCGAGCTTCAGCTGAAGCCTGCGCCCCCTCCGCATGAACACCCGGTGACGCCCACGCCTGGCCCCGCCTGAGGCGCCCTGAAGGCTCACCAAAAGTTCATTTCGCGCTGCTAGCTTCCGGCCATCTCGCGGTCCCCGCACGCCTCGGCGTCCGGGGACTGCGTGCTGTCTCGGGACCGATGGCACACCCCCTGTACGCCGTCATGGCCTGACGGCACCCGATGGAGGACACACCCCCCATGACCCCCTCATCCCGACAGCACCGCTCCCGGTGGCGCAGGCGACCGGCCGTCGTGGCCGGCGGCCTCGCGCTCTCGCTGGCCGCCGGCGCCGGCCTGGTCTGGGCCGCGACCGGAGGCGGCCTCGCCCCGCCGGCCGTGGACCCGAAGGTGGTGCACGCACCGCTCGTCGTACCGGACCGGATCGTGCTCACGCCGACCACCGATCCCACCACCTCGCAGAACGTCTCGTGGCGCACCTCGGCCGCGGTCACCACGCCCAAGGTCCAGCTCACGCTGGCCGGCACCGGCGTGGCCCGCCCGAGCAGCACCGTCGACGCCACGTCGACCACCTTCACCGCCGACCTCGGGTACGACGTGCGCCAGCACTCGGCGTCGCTGACCGGCCTGCAGCCCGGCACGACGTACCTCTACCGGGTCGGCGACGGCGACACCTGGAGCGAGTGGCTCGAGTTCGAGACCGCCCGCGCCGGCAATGCGCCGTTCTCGTTCATCGTCCAGGGCGACGCCCAGAACGACATCAAGTCCTACGTCTCGCGGACCTTCCGCGCGGCGTACGAGGCGCGCCCGTACGCCAAGGCGGTGCTGCACGCCGGCGACCTGATCGACACCGACGACTCGGACGCCGAGTGGGGCGAGTGGTTCGGTGCCGCGGGCTGGTCCAACGGCTCGATGAACGTGATCGCCGCCGCCGGCAACCACGAGTACTACCCGGGCCCCGAGCTCGCCGAGCACTGGGGCGCGCAGTTCGAGTACCCCCGCAACGGGCCGGACACGACGAACCGGATCTCCCAGCTCTACGCGGAGAACGTCTACTACACCGACTACCAGGGCGTCCGCTTCATCGCGCTCAACAGCAACTTCCCCGGTGACCCCGAGGCCTTCGCCGCGCAGACGGCCTGGCTCGAGGAGGCGCTGAAGAACAACCCGAGCAAGTGGACCGTCGTCACCTTCCACCACCCGGTGTTCTCGGTGAGCTCGGGCCGCAACAACGCCGCGATCCGCGACGCCTGGCTGCCCCTCTTCGAGAAGTACGACGTCGACCTCGTCGCCCAGGGCCACGACCACGCCTACGGGCGCGGCAACCTCGTCGCCAACGAGTCCGGCCTGCCGGCCGGTGCGAGCGCCGCCAAGAGCAACAAGGGACCGGTCTACATGGTCTCGGTGGCCGGCCCGAAGTACTACCTGATCGACCCCGTCTCCAACAACAACTGGACCCAGAACGGCGCGCACCTGCGCACCTCGCTCGCCAACACCCAGCTCTACCAGCTCGTCGACGTCACCGACGGCGAGATGCACGTGGAGAGCTGGAACGTCTCGGGCCAGATGGTCGACGCGTTCACCATCGCCAAGGGCGCCGACGGCACCAAGCTCGTCACCACCGACACGTCGCCGCGAGCGTCCGGCCCGGGCTCGACCCGCGGCGGGATCGGCCGTCCGGACCTGCCCGAGGTCGCCGTCCCGGGTGAGCAGCCCACCGAGCCGGAGACGCCGACCAAGGTCGTCCCCGTCGTCACGGCCACCACGCCCCAGCAGCGCTACGGGACGCGGACCCCGGTCCAGGTGAGCGCCACCGTCGCTCCCGTGGCCGGCGCCGTGCCGGCCGGCACGGTCACGTTCCGCGCCGGGAGCCGGGTCCTGGCCAAGGACGTGCGGATCGCCAACGGCACCGCGACGCTCACCCTGCCGCGCGACCTCGCGGTCGGCAGCTACGCCGTGACCGCGCAGTTCGTCCCCACCGGGACGGGCTTCGAGACCGGTACGTCCACCGCGACGACGGTCCGCGTGGCCCGGACAACCAGTGCGGTGTCCGTCTCCGGCCTGCCCGCGAAGGTGAAGTCCAAGGACCGCCGCACCCTGGCGATCCGGGTCGTCGTACCGGACATCGCCGCGCCCGCCGCCACCGTCACCGTGCGCGTCGACGGCCGCGTCGTCGCCACCCGCAAGGTCGCCGGCACCGTCAGCGTCAAGCTGCCCAAGCTGCGTCCGGGCAAGCACAAGATCACCGTCGACTACGCCGGTACGGCGAACGTCGCGGCGTCCCGCGTGGTCAAGAAGGTCGTGAGCCGCCGATGAGCACGCCCGCCGACGCGATCCCCCACTCCCCTGTTCCGAGCGTTCCGAGAGGACGACCCATGCTCGACTCGTTCCGGCGCCGCGTGCGCCGGCCCCTGGGCGGCCTGGTCGCGGCGACGATGCTCGCGACCAGCGCCCCGGCGCTGGCCGCGGTCGCCGTACCGGGCCTGCTGCCGACGGCCGCGGCCGTCGCCCAGGACCCGTCCGTCACCTACCAGCCCACCGTGGTCCCCGACCGGATCACGCTGACCCCGACCAGCGACCCCAAGACCAGCCAGAACGTCGTGTGGCGCACGTCGGACGGCGTCCGCGAGCCCAAGGCCGAGCTGCGGGTGGCGTCGAGCCTGACCTACCAGAACGACCAGGCCGTCTTCGTCGCCGAGCGCAGCACCAAGCTGACCACCGACCTCGGCTACATCGAGGCGTTCCACAGCGCCAAGATGACCGGCCTGCAGCCGGGCACGACGTACCAGTACCGGGTCGGCGACGGCACCAACTGGAGCGAGTGGCAGCACTTCACGACCGAGGCCGCGACTCCGGAGCCGTTCTCGTTCATCTACTTCGGCGATATCCAGAACGGCATCAAGTCGCAGGCCTCGCGGGTCGTGCGCAACGCCTTCCGGGACGCGCCGAAGGCCCGGATGGTGCTCCAGGCCGGCGATCTGGTCGACGACGCCGAGAGCGACGAGCAGTGGGCCGAGGTCTACGAGGCCACCAGCTACGGCCTCGGCACCAAGCAGTTCATGATGGCGCCGGGCAACCACGAGTACAACGGCACCGAGCTGTCGCGGCAGTTCTCCGCCCAGTTCACCTACCCGGCCAACGGGCCGACCGGCACCGGCCCGGCGTACGACGTGCTCAAGGGCACCGTCTACTCCACCGACTACCAGGGCGTGCGCTTCATCGCGCTCAACAGCAACGCCAGCTCGGCCGAGCCGCTCGCGATCCAGACCGCGTGGCTCAAGGACCAGCTGCGGAACAACCCCAACAAGTGGACCGTCGTCTACTTCCACCACCCGGTGTTCTCCCTCGACGAGGGCCGCAACAACCGCGCGGTGCGCGAGGCGTGGCTGCCCGTCTTCGAGGAGTACGGCGTCGACCTGGTCCTGCAGGGCCACGACCACGGCTACGGCCGCGGCAACACCGACGCCGCCGAGAAGGACCTGCCGAAGAGCTGGAACACCGACCTGTCGTACGACGGCCCGGTCTACGTCGTCTCCAACGTCGGCGAGAAGCAGTACAAGCCCGGCTCGCGCGTGTGGGACACCAATGACGCGCACCTGCGCCGGATGGGCGGCGGACTGCAGCTCTACCAGGTCGTCAACGTCGAGAACGGCAAGCTCCGCTACGAGTCGCGCACGGCCGACGGCAAGTACTACGACGGCCTGACCATCGTGAAGAACCAGCACGGCAAGGCGGTCACCGACGACCGCAAGCCGGACGTCATCGACCCGACCGACCCCGGTCCGTGCCTGGGCTGCGAGAACCCCGAGAACCCGGAGAACCCCGAGAACCCGGGCAATCCGGACGCGACGTACGAGTACCGCCACGACAAGGAGCTCCGCTCGGTCGACCCGGCGGCGGCCCGTCTGCCGGCCGGAGTGGCCTTCTCGCAGGAGCGGGACACGCTCTTCCTCGGCGACCAGAACAGCCGCACCATCTGGGAGATCGACCCCGACACCGACAAGGTCCTCCACACGATGACCCTCCCGGAGAACATCCGCGACCTCGGCATCGACGACGACAAGAAGCTCCTCTACGTCGGCCAGCAGAACAAGAACTGGGTCGTCGTCTCCCTCGCCGAAGCCAACTACGGCCAAGTCGTCCGCGGCCCCTACCCCATCAGCGAGTCCAACCGCTCCCTCGACATCGACCCCGTCCGCAACTACGTCTACGCCGCCATCCCCGCCCGCGGAGTCGAAGTCTTCGACGCCACCACCGGCGCCTCCATCGGCACCATCAACAACACCGTCGGCGCCTACTACGTCGCCGCCGACCCCACCAAGGGCAACGTCGCCGTCGCCTACTTCGAAGACACCGACACCGTCAAGAACGTCGAGGTCTTCAACGCCGCCAACAACTTCGCCAAGGTCTGGGACAAGCCCACCCGCCCCGACGCCCGCCAAGTCGACATCGACTCCACCCACGGCCTCGTCTACGTCGGCTTCACCGGCATCGACGACACCTCCGGAGGATTCGCCGTCTACGACCTCGCCAACGGCAAGCTCCTCATCGACAAGTTGGGCAAGCAGTACGGCAAGGACGGCTACGGCATCGCCGTCGACGAAGAACGCCAACGCGTCTTCGTCTCCAACCGCGACCACCGCCTCAACCCCCCAGGCCAGGAGCTCAACCCGGCCTCGGTGACGGTGAGCCGTCGCGTCGTACCGGAGACCCCGGACTACGGCGCCCTCGGTGACCTGAAGTCGGTGGACGACGTGACGGCGCAGCTGCCGGCCGGTGTCGCCTTCTCGCAGGAGCGCGACACGCTCTTCCTCGGTGACCAGAACAGCCGCACCATCTGGGAGATCGACCCCGACACCGACAAGGTCCTCCACACGATGACCCTCCCGGAGAACATCCGCGACCTCGGCATCGACGACGACAAGAAGCTCCTCTACGTCGGCCAGCAGAACAAGAACTGGGTCGTCGTCTCCCTCGCCGAAGCCAACTACGGCCAAGTCGTCCGCGGCCCCTACCCCATCAGCGAGTCCAACCGCTCCCTCGACATCGACCCCGTCCGCAACTACGTCTACGCCGCCATCCCCGCCCGCGGAGTCGAAGTCTTCGACGCCACCACCGGCGCCTCCATCGGCACCATCAACAACACCGTCGGCGCCTACTACGTCGCCGCCGACCCCACCAAGGGCAACGTCGCCGTCGCCTACTTCGAAGACACCGACACCGTCAAGAACGTCGAGGTCTTCAACGCCGCCAACAACTTCGCCAAGGTCTGGGACAAGCCCACCCGCCCCGACGCCCGCCAAGTCGACATCGACTCCACCCACGGCCTCGTCTACGTCGGCTTCACCGGCATCGACGACACCTCCGGAGGATTCGCCGTCTACGACCTCGCCAACGGCAAGCTCCTCATCGACAAGTTGGGCAAGCAGTACGGCAAGGACGGCTACGGCATCGCCGTCGACGAAGAACGCCAACGCGTCTTCGTCTCCAACCGCGACCACCGCCTCAACCCCCCAGGCCAGGAGACGACCCCCGTCGCCGTGACCGTCAGCCAGCGGTACGTCGACGGCAAGCTCCCCGGCCCGGTCCCGGGCAGCGGCGGCGGCACGGACCCGGGCACCGACCCGGGCACGGGCCCGATCGGCGACAAGTACAAGGCCACGCCGCTCACCGTCCTGCCCGACGGCAGCAACACCGACGTCGACGACAAGCCCGTCGGCTCCGCCGTCGACCCGCAGTCGGGTCTCCTCTACGTCGGCAACGAGCAGCGCCCCGCCCGGGTCCGCGTCGTCGACCCGGCCGCCGACCGCACCGAGCGGGTGCTCACCCTGAGCATCCCGACCAACGTGGGCGGCGTACCGGGTGACCTGGGAGCGGACAACGGCGTCCGCGACATCGCCCTCGACCCGGCCAAGAGCGAGCTCTACGTCGCCCTCGGCAACCAGTGGGTCGTCGTCGACAGCACCTCGGGCACCCTCAAGCGCGGCCCGTTCGCCTTCGACGCCAACGTCCGCGGCATGGACGTCGACCTCGGCCGCGGCCACGTCATCGGCGCCACCCGCGGCGCCGGCTTCGTCGTCCTCGACGCCCAGACCGGCGCCACCGTCCAGCAGGTCACCATCGGCGACGCCACCTGGCGCAGCCACGGTGTCGCATACGACGCCCAGCACGACCTGGTCTACGTCTCCAACAGCGACAGCCCCACGGCCACCGTCGGCCTCCGCGTCTTCAAGGGCGCCGACTACACCCAGGTCGCCGAGGTCGCCCGCACCGCCCCCCAGTGGCGCTCCGTCGCCGTCGACCCCGGCCACGGCCGGATCTACCTGGGTGAGCAGAACGAGACGTTCGACAACAGCGGCGTCACGGTGCTCAAGGCCGAGGACCTCTCCCAGGTCGCCCGGCTCTCCACCCACCAGTACGGCAACAAGGTCTACGGCATCGCCGTCGACCCGACCCGGCACCGCGTCTACGTCTCCGCGCGGGACCGGTACCCGGCAGGCCTGATCCGGCTCGAGCTGGAGTAACCCCGAAGTACGGGGGTTGCTGGTCCGAAGTCAGGGGGTTGCTGGTGCGAGGTCGCAGATCTCGGACCAGCAACCCCCGTACTTCGTGGGTGCAACCGGCGCACTTCGGCGGGCTGGCAGGTCACCCCGCCAAGCGCGGGGTCCCGCAGTCCACCGTCGGCGCGACCTTGATCGTGCCGCCCGCGACGTCGATGCCGAGCGTGCGCAGCAGCGGGTCGAGCAGCCACTTGTCGAGGGTGCCGACGAGCGGGTTGACCAGGCCCTCCAGCGCGAGGTTGACCACCCACTGCAGGAGGCTGCCGATGCCGAGGAACTCCAGCAGCGACGACAGCGGCCCGAGACCACCGAGCAGCTTGAGGTCCTGCAGCTGCAGGTGGAGCGTCGGGATGCCGAGACCGCGGATGCTGGCGGGCAGGCTGACGTCGTAGTTCTCGTCGACGATGTCGAGGTGGTCGGCGCGGGTGGGCCGGCTCATGCTCTGCCCGCTCGACAGTACGACGGTCCCGCTGACCACCTCGATGCCGTTCCAGCCGGGCAGGCCGACGTCGAGCAGCGAGAGCATCATCTTCGGCGAGCCGGGCTCGTTCTCGCGCTGGCCCAGCCGGACGGTGACGCCGAGCAGACCGCTGTCGATCAGCATGTCGACGCGCTTGCCCGACGGCACGCAGCGCACCGCCTGGGCGACAGCGCTGGCGTCGGCGAGGGTGACCCGGATCGACAGGGGGACGCGGGCCTTGAGCAGGCCGAGGTCGAGGGCGAGGGCGTCGCCGTTCAGGTCGACCTCGATCTGCGAGCTCTCGACCTTGCCGGAGCACTTCACGACCGGCTTCTGCCCGACCTTCACCTTGGCGGTGAGGTCGACGAGGCTCGTGCCGCCGGGGCCGAGGGGCAGCGGCACCTTCACCTTGAGCGGCAGGGCCAGGACGTTGGTGCCGTTGGCGATCGCGAGCGAGCCGGCGACGAGGTCGAGCAGGTCGAGGCCGAGCTCGGCGGCGGCGTCCTCGGCGGTGGTGAGGTCGATCAGGTCACCGAGCTTGACCATCACGTTCGGCACGTTGGCCTGGATGCCGTTGTAGACGTTGCGAAGCAGGTCGATCTCGGCCAGCTTGCCGCTCTGCCGCTCCAGCGCGTGGATCGCGGCGAGCATCAGCTCCGACAATCCGACCGCGACCCCGGCGACCTCGGTGAACGACGCTGCCGAGATGTGCGCGCTGACGAGGGGGTCGAGCTCCTCGATGAGGTCGAGCAGGTTGAGGTCCACGCCGGCGAGACCGGCGTCCGGGTCGAGCACCTTGAGCGCGAGCTTGGTGCCCAGGAGGTCACCCAGCAGCGCATTGAGGAGCCACGAGCGCCCGGTGTCGAGCTGGGCGGCGTACGAGCTCACCTGGAGGCACGCCGTCGTACGGGCGGCGGCGACGGCGGTCCGCGTCGAACCACCACGGTCGACCCCCGTCACGCCACCGAAGGCGAACGCCACGTCCGAGCTCGCCGTCACCCGCACCCCGCCGGGGATGTCGCCCGACGCGGCCGGCTTCCACGCCGCAGGCGCACCGTTCGTGCCCTCCGCACGTACGACGAGCTCCCACCGCACGTCCTCCGGAGGTACGGCGCCGCCCAGCAGGTCGCTGTTGCGCCGCAGGCTCGCGACCTTGGCCCCGTCGATCCGGGCCCGGTCCGCGGCGGTGTAGGTGCTCACCTTGCCGCCGGTCAGCTCGCGGGCGAGGTCCATCGACACCAGGTCCACGACCGCCTGCAGGTCACGGCGCAGCACCCGCTGCATGCCGAGGTCGACCGCGAACGCCGCCGACACCACCGCCACCGCGGTGCAGATCGCCACGATGACGGCGCTCACCCCGCGCTCGTCCGACCGGCCGCGGCGCAACCGGAACCTCCCACGCAAGGCGCGCGTCATCGCCGGGTCTCCCTCCCGCCGAGTCCGCGCGGCCGTCGTCCCCCTCGCCGGCGCCGCGGACGTCCTCTCCCTCGGGCGCACGAGAGTGCACCCGGAGGGATCGTAGTGGAACAGGTTCCGGTGGCGCTCCGGGCGGCGGCGGCCTCGACGACGAGGCCTGAGCGTCAGCGCCGCTCGAACGTGATCCCGGCCCGCTCCAGCCGCAGCAGCAGCGCGTCGCCCATCGCGGTCGCCGTGGTGACCTGGCCGGCGACGTTGGGGTTGTCGTCGAGCGCGAGGCACAGCGCCGACTCGGCGAGCATCTTGGCCGTCTCGGTGTAGCCGGGGTCGCCGCCGGAGACCCGGGTCCGGACCTCGGTGCCGCCCGAGGAGGCCACGAAGTCGACGGTGAACCAGGACTTCTCGCGGCGCCCGGCCGAGGGGCCCTCGCCCTGCGGGACCCGCTTGAGCAGCGCGTTGCGCACCGGCGGGACCTGGGCGGCGAGGGTGAGGCCGGTGACGCCGACCGCGCCGCCGGCGGCGTACCGGAGGGTCTTGGTGCCGGCGAAGTGCGAGTACGTGAACGCCGGCCCGTACGACGGCAGCGCCGCCCCGCTCCGCGCGACCACGAACGGGTCGATCGTCGGCAGCGGGAGCAGCCAGTAGCCCAGGGCGCCGTCGCGGCGCGGCCGGCCCGCCACCGCGCGCGAGCGGCGGCCCTCGGGACGCGGCTCCATCCGCCGGCGGGCCGTGGAGGCCTCCTTCATCTGGCGGGCGCGGGAGAAGGCGGTCAGTGCCGAGTGGAAGGTGCCGCCGGAGAAGCCGGCCTTGGACCGGACCACGCCACGCATGGTCACCGGTCCGGTGATCTCGCCGCCGAGCTCGCGGGCGAGCTCCTGGATCGTGAAGTAGGCGCCCAGGTCGTGCGGGATCGAGTCGAAGCCGCACGAGTGCACGATCCGCGCCCCGGAGCCTTCCGCGGTGGCGTTGTGCTCGACGTACGTGCGGTCGACGAACTCCGGCTCGCCGGTGAGGTCGACGTAGTCGGTCCCCGCGGCGGCGCACGCGGCGACCAGCGGTCCGCCGTGCTCGATGTAGGGCCCGACCGTCGTCGCGACCACCTTGGTCGTCCGGGCCACCTCGGCGAGCGCCTCGGGGTCGCGCGCGTCGGCGACGAGGAGCGGCAGGTCGGCCAGGCCGGGATCGATCGTGAGGAGGTGGTCGCGCACCGCCGCCAGGCGCTCCTCGCTGCGCCCGGCGAGCGCCCAGCGCAGGCCGGCCGGCGCGTGCTCGGCGAGGTAGTCGGCGGTCAGCCCGCCGGTGAACCCGGTGGCACCGAAGAGGACGACGTCGTACGGGCGCGCGGTGTCAGCCATGGCGCCACTCTTGCATCGCTCCCGAATCCGATGGAACCCCCGGCCCGTCCGGGCTCGTCATAGGTTCAGCGCGACGAGCAGGAGTGAGAGTGGATCCCGACAACGAGGCGGCGTACGCCGACTACGTCGAGCAGAGCTGGCCGACCCTGGTCCGGGCCGCGGTCTTCCTCGGCGCGCGGCCGCACGAGGCCGAGGACCTCGCCCAGACCACGCTCGTGCGCTGCTACACGGGTTGGGAGCGGGTCAACAGCGCCGACAACCGCGACGCGTACGTCTATCGGATGCTCCTCAACTCCCTGCGCGACGTACGCCGTACCCGCTGGTGGAAGGACCGCCAGTACGACACCCCCGAGACGACCCTCCGCTCCAGCCCCGACGCCGCCGAGCGGATCGCCGTCGCCGACGCCGTGCACCGCGCCCTCGCGGCGCTCTCCAAGCCCAACCGCGACGTGGTCGTGCTGCGCTACTTCGTCCAGCTGACGGAGAAGCAGACCGCCGAGGCGCTGGACATCCCACCCGGGACGGTCAAGAGCCGGCTCTCCCGGGCGCTCGCCCACCTCGCCGCGAACGACCACCTTCTCGACCTGTCCGGAGGGACGACGCCGTGACCGACCTCGAACGCCTCTGGGACGACTACCCCACCGGCCCCACCCCGACCCGCGAGATCCTGGCCGCGGCCGCCGGGCGGCCGCGGCACCCGCGGCGCCGCCGGCCGTTGCGGCGCGCCCTGGTCACCGCCGGCGCTCTGACCGCGCTGGTCGGCGCCTTCGTCGCCGGCACGCTGGGCCAGGACGGCGGCGGAGGTGGCGGTGGCGGAGACCGGACCAGCACGCCCCGCTACGCCGCCTTCCAGGCCGACCTGAAGCCCGCCGCGTCCTGCGCCGACCTCCGCCAGGTGTACGTCGACCGCGGGCTCGACCTCGTCGGTCCCTACGGCTGGGGCGATCCCCACGGCCGCACGGTCATCGGGTCCGGGTTCTCGCAGTCCTCCGATGATCTCGCGAGCTTGGCCGATCGGAACCCGACGTTCAACGCCAGCAAGTCGCTGGCGCGCTCCCAGCGCCAGGTCAACAGCGAGACCGGCACCAACGTCCAGGAGGCCGGCGTCGACGAGCCCGACACGGTCAAGACCGACGGCTCGCTGCTCGCCGTGGTCCGCGACGACCGCATCACCACCTACGACGTCACCGGCGCGGCGACGCGGCGTCTGGGCAGCCTCGTCCTCCCCCGGGTCGCGAACGCCGAGATCCTGCTCGACTCCGCGACCGGCACCATCATCGCGGTCGGCAGCGACGCCAGCGCGCGCAGCGAGCGGACCCGCGTGCTGACCGTGTCCCTCGCCGAGCCCGCGGAGCCCGCGGTCACCGACCAGGTCGTCTACGACGCCCCGCTGCTCTCCGCGCGCCAGCACGGCAGCACCGTCCGGCTGGTGCTCGCCTCGGGGCTGCCGGACCTCGACTTCGTCTCCCCCGGCCCGGCCCGGTCCGCGAAGCGGGCGCTGGCGCACAACCGCAAGGCGGTCGAGGAGTCCACGATCGAGGACTGGCTGCCCACGATCGCGGTCGACGGCGACGATCCGGAGCAGCTGCTCGACTGCGCCGACGTCGCGGTCCCCTCCGACGACCTCGCGCTCGGTACGACGAGCGTGGCCGGCTTCGACACCGGCTCCCCGGGCAAGGTCTCCGCGATCGGGCTGGCCGGGCGGACCGACATCGCCTACGAGTCCGCCGACCACCTCTACCTCGCCGCGAGCGGCGGCTGGGGCGGCGTCCTGCGCGAGAACGACCTCATCGACTGCGTGCGCCGCTGCCCCGTCTGGTCGGGGCCGGGCGGGACGTCGTACCTCTTCGACTTCACGCTCGACGGCACCCGGGCGACCCACGTCGCCTCGGGCGAGGTCGAGGGATCGGTGCGCGACCGCTGGTCCCTGGACGAGGCGGACGACGTGCTGCGGGTCGCCGTCGGGCCGACCGCCGAGACGGGCAACTTCAACTCGGTCGTCACCTTCGAGCGCCGCGGCAAGGAGCTCGTCGAGCGCGGCCGGCTCGACCGGCTCGGGCCCGGCGAGGACCTCCAGTCGGTGCGCTGGTTCGACGGTCTCGCGATCCTCGTGACGTTCCGCCAGGTCGATCCGCTCTACGCCGTCGACCTGACCGACACCGCGCACCCGCGGCTGCTCAGCAAGCTCAAGATCCCCGGCTTCTCCTCGTACCTGCACCCGCTCGGTCCGGCCAGGATGGTCGGCATCGGCGAGGGCCCCGACGGCAAGGGCGGGTGGGGCGCCCAGATCGGGCTCTTCGACGTCCGCGACCCGACGGCGGTCAAGCGCCGCGACGTCCTCCACTACGCCAGCGGCATGGAGGCGCTCGCCGGGACCGATCCGCGCGCGTTCACCTGGCTGCCGGACCAGCGGACCTTCCTCACGGTCGTGCAGAAGTGGGGCAGCCGCCGCGTCGGCTACCTCTCGGTGATCCGGCTCGAGGGCGGCACGATGCACGAGCAGCGGTACAAGGCGGAGTACGGCGACGACGTCGACCACCTGCGCGCCGTCCCCCTGCCGGACGGCCGGGTGGTCGTGGTGACCGGGGAGGACGCCCGCTTCTTCGCCCTGTGAGCGGGCGGCCCGTCGTACGGTGGAGGCATGTGCCGCAACATCCGCCCCCTCAACAACTTCGAGCCGCCGGCCACGTCGGACGAGGTCGCCGCGGCCGCGCTGCAGTTCGTCCGCAAGGTCAGCGGCACGACGAAGCCGAGCCAGGCCAACCAGGCCGCGTTCGACCAGGCGGTCGCCGAGATCGCCCACATCACCCAGCACCTGCTCGACGACCTCGTGACGACCGCGCCTCCCAAGAACCGTGAGGCCGAGGCCGCCAAGGCCCGCGAGCGGGCGCGCCTGCGCTACGGCTGAGCCGGCGGTCCGTGGACCTGGCCGCGGCGTTCGCCGCCTGTCCACGCGCACGGTTCCTGCCGCCCGACCAGCAGCCGTACGCCGGGCTCGACCGCGCCCTCCCCCTCGGGTACGACGTCACCTGCTCCCAGCCCACGACCGTGCGCCGGATGCTCGAGCTGCTCGGCCCACGCCCCGGCGACCGGGTGCTGGATGTCGGCTGCGGCTCCGGCTGGACCACCGCCCTGCTCGCCCACCTGGTCGGCCCGGCCGGCCGGGTGGTGGGCGTCGAGATCATCCCGGAGGTCCTCGCCGCGGGCACCCGGCACCTGGCCGGCCTCACCGGCCTGACCGGCCTGGCCCGGGTGGAGCTCCACCTGACCGCGCCGGGGGCACCGCTCGGCTGGCCCGCGGGCGCGCCGTACGACCGGATCCTGGTCGCGGCCGACGCCCCGGTCCTCGCCCCCGACCTGGTCGCGCAACTGGTCCTCGGCGGCGTGCTCGTCGGGCCGGTGCGCGGCGAGATGCTGCGTGTCGAGCGGCACGGTCGCTACGTGTTCGTCCCGCTCCGTACCCTGGACCCGTGACCCTGGTCGGCCGGCGGGACCCGGCACTCGACGTGTGCGCCGACGGGCCCCTCGTCGTCCTGACGGGCGCGGGCCTGTCCACCGACTCCGGCATCCCCGACTACCGCGGCCCCGGCGCACCGGCCCGGATGCCGATGACCTACCAGGAGTTCGTCTCCGGACCCGCCGCCCAGCAGCGCTACTGGGCGCGTAGCCACCTCGGCTGGTCCCGGATGCGCCGCGCGGAGCCCAACGCCGGCCACACCGCCGTCGCCGCCCTCGGCGCCGACCTCGTCATCACCCAGAACGTCGACGGCCTCCACGAGGCCTGCGGTACTCCCGCCCTCGTCGCCCTGCACGGCCGGATCGCCGACGTCATCTGCCTCGCCTGCCGCCGTACGTCGCCGCGAGCATCGCTCCAGCAGCGCCTCGAGGACGCCAACCCCGGCTGGGCCGCCCGGCACGCGGACGTCGCCGTACGCCCCGACGGCGACGTCGACCTGGACGAGACCGCCGACTTCGTCGTCCCACCCTGCGCCGACTGCGGCGGCCCGCTCAAGCCGGACGTCGTGTTCTTCGGCGAGAACGTGCCCAAGCCCCGCGTCGAGCGCTGCTTCGCGGCCGTCGAGGCCCTCGCCGGGCGCGGCGGGACGCTCCTGGTCGCCGGGTCGAGCCTGACCGTGATGAGCGGGCTGCGGTTCGTCCGGCGCGCGGCGCAGCGGGGTGTGCCGGTGGTGATCGTCAATCGGGGGACGACGCGCGGGGACGAGCTGGCGTCGTACAAGGTGGAGGTGGGGACGGGCGCGTGGTTGCCCGACCTCGCCGCCGCACGCGGCGCGTCGCCTAGCTGACGTCGGGGGCCGGGGTGAGACTGACCGGACCGAAGAGGCTGGGCTGGTCGCACCCGGTGAAGCTGGCAGCCGTGGGATCGAGCTTCACCGCCGCATCGGTGACGACCGTCCCGGCGGTGAAGGCGTGCCCGCCGTTGTCGGCCGCTCCCGACGCGCTGAGGGCGCACCCGATGATCCGCGTGTTGCCGGAGGTGCCGAAGGGCCCGAGGTAGGTGTCCTCGAGGATCAGGCCGCTGCCCGTCGCGGTGACCGCCGTGGTCCCGGTCCCGGGCGCGGCCGACACCCGCCGGCCGCACATTCCGGACGCACGTCCGGAAGGGCTCGCTCAGAGGCGCTTGACGAAGATGTGGTCAGCGGCCTCGGGGAAGATCTCCGCGGTCTCGCCGCCCGCACCCACGAGCACCCCGTCGGCCGTCGCCTGGATGGTGATGGTCTTGTCCGGCAGCGCACCGACCCGGCGCATCGCGCTCATCAGCGCGTCGTCCTTCTGCATCTCCTCGGAGATCCGGCGGACGACGGCGCGGGCGCTCTCGGCGCCGGCGGCCTTGGAGAGCGGCTCGACGTCGTCCATGAAGGCGTCGCCGGTGGTGTGCTCACCGAGCTCGTCGAGGCCCGGGATCGGGTTGCCGTACGGCGACTCGGTCGGGTGGTCGAGGAGCTGGATGAGGCGGCGCTCGACCGTCTCGGACATGACGTGCTCCCAGCGGCACGCCTCCTCGTGGACGAGCTCCCAGTCGAGACCGATGACGTCGGTCAGGAGGCGCTCGGCGAGGCGGTGCTTGCGCATCACGCGGATGGCGAGGCGCTCGCCGTCCTCGGTGAGCTGGAGGTGGCGGTCGCCCTCGACGGTGAGGAGGCCGTCGCGCTCCATGCGGGCCACCGTCTGCGACACGGTCGGACCACTCTGGTGCAGGCGCTCGGCGATCCGGGCCCGCAGCGGGACGATGCCCTCCTCGATCAGCTCGTAGATCGTGCGGAGGTACATCTCGGTGGTGTCGATCAGGTCGCTCACCCGACCCATTCTTGCCCATGAGGTGCAACAAGCGCACAAACCGGCGTCCTGAGCCTCGCTGCCGGGCGTTTGGCAGGCTAGGAACGTGACCCACCTGCCTCCGCTGATCGTTCCGCACCGCTTCAACGGACCGCCCCGTTCCGGCAACGGCGGCTGGACGGCGGGCGCGCTCGCGGCCACCCTGCCGGCGCAGGCGCTGGGCACCGCGGTGACCGTGACCCTGCGCCAGCCGCCGCCGCTCGACGTACCGCTGCCGGTGGAGCCGACCGCGGCCGGCGTCCTGGTCACCCACGACGGGCAGACCGTCGCCGAGGCCGTGTACGCCGAGTCGTCGCCGGTCCCCGTGGCCCCTGTCTCGGCGAGCGTGGCGGCCGAGGCCGAGGGGCGCTTCATCGGGCACCGCACCCACCTGTTCCCGGGCTGCTTCGTGTGCGGGCCCGACCGGAGGGTCGGCGACGGGCTGCGGATCTTCGCCGGGCACCTCGCCGGGACCGAGCGCACCGATGCGGACGACAGCCGGGTCGCGGCGACCTGGACGCCGTACGAGAGCGCGGTGCCGATCGCGTGGGCCGCGCTCGACTGCCCCGGTGGGTGGGCCAGCGACCTGGAGGCGCGGCCCTCGGTGCTGGGCCGGATGACGGCCGAGGTGCGCAGCGTGCCGCGGACCTCCGAGCGCTACGTCGTGGTCGGCGAGCTGCGCGGCATCGACGGCCGCCGTACCTACACCGCGGCGACGATCTACGGTCCCGGCGACGTGGTGGTCGCGACGGCCGAGCACGTGTGGATCACCATCGACCTGGGGGCGTTCCGGTGAGCCCGGCGAGCCAGGCGGCCCCGTGGTGGCGGGACGCGGTCGTCTACCAGGTCTACGTCCGCAGCTTCGCCGACGGCCGCCCGGCCGGCGACGGCAGCGGTGACGGCGTCGGCGACCTGCCCGGCATCACCTCGCGGCTGCCCTACCTGCGCGACCTGGGCGTCGACGCGCTCTGGATCACGCCGTTCTACACCTCCCCCCAGAAGGACCACGGGTACGACGTCGCCGACTACACCGACGTCGACCCCCTGTTCGGGACCCTCGACGACGTCGACACGCTGCTCGCGCGCGCCCACGAGCTGGACCTGCGGGTGATCGTCGACCTCGTCCCCAACCACACCTCCGACCAGCACCCGTGGTTCCAGGCGGCGCTCGCCGCGGCGCCGGGCTCGCCGGAGCGGGCGCGCTACCTGTTCCGCGAGGGCCGCGGACCCGACGGCGCCGAGCCGCCCAACAACTGGGACTCGATCTTCGGCGGCCCGGCCTGGACCCGGGTCCCCGACGGCCCGGGCGGCAGCGCGGCGGGAGGCGACCCCCGGCAGCTTGCTGCCTCTCCGGCGTCGGAGACGCGCTCGCCCCAGAAGGCGCAGTGGTATCTGCACCTCTTCGACACCTCCCAGCCCGACCTCGACTGGCGCAACCCCGAGGTCGGCGACCTGTTCGAGGACGTCCTCCGGTTCTGGCTCGACCGCGGGGTCGACGGCTTCCGGGTCGACGTCGCGCACGGGCTCTACAAGGAGGCCACGCTGCGCGACCAGGTCCGCCCCGAGAAGCCGAAGAAGACCGCAGACTCGATGGTCGAGCGGGTCCTCAACGACGAGCCGATGTGGGACCAGCCCGAGGTGCACGAGGTCTACCGGCGCTGGCGCCGGGTGCTCGACTCCTACCCCGGCGACCGGATGGCCGTCGCCGAGGCCTGGACCCAGACCGCCGCGTCGATGGCGATGTTCATCCGTCCCGACGAGCTCCACCAGGCCTTCAACTTCGGCTGGCTCGGTACGCCGTGGTCCGCCGCGGCGTTCGCGGACGTCGTCACCGACTCCATCGCCGCGGTGGGTGCGGCCGCGTCGGCGCCGACGTGGGTGCTGTCCAACCACGACGTCGAGCGGCACCCGACCCGCTACGGCGGCGGCCCGGTCGGGCTGGCCCGGGGCCGGGCGGCGACGCTGGCCATGCTCGCGCTGCCCGGCTCGGCGTACCTCTACCAGGGCGAGGAGCTCGGCCTGGAGCAGGTCGACGTCGCCCCCGAGGACCGCCAGGACCCGTCCTGGTTTCGCACCGGGCAGCCCGGACGGGACGGCTGCCGGGTGCCGCTGCCCTGGTCCGGCACGCGGGCGCCCTACGGTTTCGGGGGCGCGGACGGCACCCAGCCGTGGATCCCCCAGCCCGACGACTGGGCGCCGCTCACCGTGGCCGCCCAGACCGGCGACCCGGACTCGACGCTGGAGTTCTACCGGCGGGCGCTGGCCGCGCGGGCCGCGGTGTTCGCCGGGGCGGACGAGACGACCGAGGCGTCCGCCGAGGGCGACCTGCTCGTCGTACGGCGGGCGGGGGTGACGGTCGTGCTCAACGCGGGCACCGCTCCCGTGCCGCTGCCCCCGGGCGAGGTCCTGATCAGCAGCGCGGCGGTGGCCGGCGGACTGCTGCCGCCGGACACCGCCGCCTGGATCCGCTAGCGGTCCCCCGGCATCCCGAGCGCGTCGTTGTAGCGCCGGAGCGAGCCCGCGAACGCGTGCAGCTCCTCGGCCGGCCAGTCGGCGAGCCGCTCGTCGAGCTGCTCACGGCGCTGGTCGGCGACCGCCTCGAGCCGGCGTACGCCGTCCTCGCTGGCGGAGAGCAGCGTCGCCCGGCCGTCCTCGGGATCGGGCTCGCGGTCGACCAGGCCCAGGTCGATGAGGTGCTGGACCTGGCGGCTGATCGCGCCCTTGTCGATGTCGAAGACCGCGCACATGGCCGAGGCCCGCAACGGTCCGTTGTCGCGGACGTAGCTCAGCATCAGGTACGACGCCGGGAGCAGGTCCGGGTGCACGGCCCGGGCCCGCTCGCCGATCACCCGGCGGATCCGCCGGATCAGCACGCCGACCTCGGTCTCCAGCTCGCGCAACGCCTCGGTGCGCGAGGTGACGACGGCGTCCATCACCTGCTCCGCCCGACCGGGTCGGCCTCGCCGGCCTCGATGTCGGCGGCCTCGGCGGCGTCGGCAGAACCCTCGACCTCGTAGCCCGGGTAGTCGGCGGGGTTGCCCGTGGCGACCGCGCCGGCCTCGATCTCGGACTCCGCGACGCTCGGCCCCATCGTGGTCCGCAGCGGCACCTCCTTGATGAAGAGGATGCAGAGGAAGGCGACCACGGCGAACGGCGCCGCGACCATGAACAGGTGCCCGACGGCCTCGCCGAACGAGCCCTCGTAGATCGCCCGGATGGCCGGGGGCAGCTCGGAGATCTTGGGGATGTCACCGGTGGAGTGCTGCATCTGCTCGAGCTGGGCCTGCGAGATCTTGCCGGAGGCGACGAGCTGGGCGATACCGTCCTTGACGCCGCCGGTGACCTTGTGGGCGAGGACCGCGCCGAGCGCCGCGACACCCGCGGAACCACCGATGGAGCGGAACATCGCGACGACCGAGCTGGCCGCACCGAGGTCCTGGGGGGCGGTGTTGTTCTGCACGGCGAGGACCAGGTTCTGCATGGTCGCGCCGAGACCGACACCGGTGATCGCCATCCAGGCGCCGACGACCCACAGCGAGGTGGTCGCGTCGATCGTGCCGAGCAGCGCGATGCCGGCGATGACGAGCACCATGCCGCCGACCAGCCACCGCTTCCACAGGCCGGTCCGGGTGATCACCCGGCCGCTGAGGATGCTGGAGACGAGCAGGCCGCCGACCATCGCGATCGACATCAGGCCGGCCTCGGTCGGGCTCATGCCGCGGGCGAGCTGGAAGTACTGGCTCAGGTAGACGGTCGCGCCGAACATCGCGACGCCGATCATCACCGACGCGGCGGTCGCCAGGGCGGTGGTGCGGTCGCGGAAGAGGCGCAGCGGGATCACCGGCTCGGCGGCGACGCGGGCCTCGACCCACAGGGCCGCACCGATGAGGACCAGGCTGGCGACGACGAGTCCGGCCGACGTACCGGAGATCCAGTCGAAGTTGGTGCCGGCCAGGCTGACCCAGACGAGGAGCAGGCTGATGCCGCCCATGATGAGGGTCGCGCCGAGGTAGTCGATCTTGACCTCGCGCTTGATCGTCGGCAGGTGCAGGGTCTTCTGCAGGACGACGAACGCGATGGCGGCGACCGGGATGCCGACGATGAAGCAGCCGCGCCAGCCCAGCGGGCTGTCCACGACGATGCCGCCGAGCAGCGGGCCGCTGACCGTCGCGGTGGCGAACACCGCGCCGATGTAGCCGCTGTAGCGGCCGCGCTCACGCGGCGGGACCATCGAGGCGATGACCACCTGGACCAGCGCGGTCAGACCACCGACGCCGAGGCCCTGGAAGGCGCGCGCCCCGATCAGGACGCCCATGTTGGGCGCGATCGCGGCGACGACCGAGCCGAGGGAGAAGATCACCAGGGCCGCCTGGACCAGGAGCTTCTTGCTGAACAGGTCCGCGAGCTTGCCCCAGATCGGGGTCGTCGCGGTCATCGTCAGGAGCGTCGCGACGACGACCCACGTGTAGCCGGTCTGGCTGCCGTGCAGGTCGGTCACGATCGCGGGGAGGGCGTTGCTCACCACTGTGCTGGAGAGCATCGCCACGAACATCGCGAGCAGGAGCCCGGTCAGGGCCTCCAGGATCTCGCGGTGGGTCATCTGACCCGGTTCGGCAGGGGCCGAAGGAGCGGTGGTCATCGAGTGCGTCATCTCTTCTCGTCGTAGCGCAGGTGCAGCCGAAGATTGGTTGCGACCGGTCAACTATATGAGGATTGGTTGACGACGGCAACTTTCTGTGACGCACGGAACGCGCACCCGGCGACGAGCACCGAAAAATGCAGCGACCCGCAGGTGTGGTCGGAGGACCAGGCCGGGGGACGATCCCGGTTTCACCTGCGGGTCGGGTGGCTGCGTTGAGATTCGCGTCGCAGCCGTAGAACTGCGGGGCCGCTAGCGCGCAGCCACCTCACGCGTCCTGAGAGAAATCATTCTTCGGACCACCTCCTTTCCCGTGTGCCCCCAACGGTAGGTCGCGCTCCGAGCGCGCACAACGGATTAACGCCGGGAACCGGACGGCGGCCGCCGCTGTGACGCAGCCAACGCCCCGATCAGGAATGTCGAGCGATCTAGTTGCCTTTTAGCGAGCATGTCCGACCAGATCCCGCTCATCGAAGCCCCCAAGTCCCGCCTGCCGCTGATCGGCGGCGTCGGGGTGGTCGTCCTGGCGCTCATCGCCGGGGCGATCTTCCTGCTCACCCGCGGCGGCGACGACGCCCCGCGCGCGACCGGCAAGGACGGCACGACCGCGCTGAGCAGCGACGACCCGGTCAAGGTCGTCCTGGGCACGGTCGGCGCGAGCGACCCGTACTGGGAGACCTTCAAGGACGCCGCGAAGGACGCCGGCATCGAGCTGGAGATCAAGGACTTCGCGGAGTACCCGCAGCCGAACCCCGCGCTCAGCGAGGGCGAGCTGGACGCCAACCAGTTCCAGCACATCGTCTACCTCGCGCAGTACAACGTCGCCAACGACGACGACCTCGTGCCGCTCGGCTCGACCGCGATCTACCCGCTCGGCCTCTACTCCCAGAAGTACGACGACGTGGCCGACATCCCCGACGGCTCCACGGTCGTCGTCCCGGACGACGACTCGAACCAGGCCCGCGGCCTCCTCGTGCTCCAGTCGGCCGGCCTGATCAAGCTCGACGGCGGCGGCTCGATCTTCTCCACCGTCGCCGACGTCGACGAGTCGGCCTCGCGGGTCAAGGTCAAGGCGCTGCAGGCCGACCTCACCCCGACCTCGCTGCCCGACGTGGCCGCGGCGATCGTCAACAACGACTTCGTCGAGGACGCCGGCCTGAAGTTCGACGACGCCATCGCCCAGGACGACCCGAGCGACCCCAAGGCCGTGCCCTACGTCAACATCTTCGCGGTCCGCGCCGAGGACAAGGACAACGCGGTGCTGCAGAAGCTCGTGCAGGTCTACCAGGACACCCAGGCGGTGCTCGACGGCGCCGACGAGGCGGCCGGCGGCACGGCGCAGTTCGTCAAGGTCAGCCAGGCCGACCTCGAGAAGAGCCTGCGCGACGTCGAGAAGCAGATCCGCGAGCAGCAGTGACCGCTCCACTGGTCGAGCTGCGCGGAGTGGTCAAGGAGTTCCCCGGCACCCGCCGCGGCGATGCTCCGAGCCGGGCGGTCGACGGCGTCGACCTGGCCGTGGAGCGGGGCGAGATCTTCGCGATCATCGGCTACTCCGGCGCCGGGAAGTCCACCCTGGTCCGGCTCGTCAACGCGCTGGAGCCGGTCACGTCGGGGAGCGTGGTGGTCGACGGTGTCGACGTCACCACGCTCTCCGAGCGCGGCCTGCGCGAGCTGCGCCGCGGGATCGGCATGGTCTTCCAGCAGTTCAACCTGATGGAGTCGCGCACGGTGTGGGGCAACCTCGCGTTCCCCCTCGCCGTCGCCGGGATGGGGCGGGACGAGCAGCAGGCGCGGATCTCCGAGCTGCTGCACTTCGTCGGTCTTGCCGACAAGGCCCACGCCCGGGTCGGCGACCTCTCCGGCGGCCAGAAGCAGCGCGTGGGCATCGCGCGGGCCCTGGCCACCAATCCCCCGCTGCTGCTGGCCGACGAGGCCACCAGCGCGCTCGACCCGGACACCACGCGCGACGTGCTCGACCTGCTCGAGCGGGTCAACCGCGAGCTCGGCGTGACCATCCTGCTCATCACCCACGAGATGGACGTCGTCCGCCGCATCGCCCACCGCGTCGCGGTGATGGAGTCCGGCAAGGTCGTCGAGCAGGGCCCCGTCGTCGAGGTGTTCACCCAGCCCCGGCACGACGTCACCCGGCGCTTCGTGCGCACCGTCGTCGAGGACGTGCCCGACCCGGACGTCGTCGCCGCGCTCCGCGAGCGCCACCCGGGCCGCTTCGTACGGCTCGCGTTCCGCGACACCGCCGGCCGCCCGTCCGAGGCGTTCGCGACCTTCCTGCGCCACGACGTCGGCTTCGAGCTGGTGCACGGCGGCATCGAGGAGATCCAGGGCACCAGCTTCGGCAACCTGACGGTCGCACTCACCGGCGCCGACGCGGCGGTCGACGCCGCGCTGGCCGAGCTCGCGCCCGCCGTACCGTGGACGGAGGTGGCGTGATGACCGCCGTCCTCGGCATCGACACCCGCCTCGGCGACCTCCAGCCCGAGTTCTGGCAGGCCGCCGGCGAGACCCTCGTCATGGCCACCACCGCGCTCGTGCTGGGCGGCCTGCTCGGCCTGGGCCTCGGACTCGGCCTCTTCGTCACCCGCAAGGGCGGGCTGTACGCCAACCGTCTCGTGTTCGTGGTGCTCAACGTGGCCGTGAACTTCTTCCGGCCGATCCCGTTCGTCATCTTCGTCGCCGCCCTGCAGCCCGTGGCGCGGCAGGTGGTCGGCACCGGCATCGGGATCTGGGCCGCGACGTTCGCGATCACGATCGCGGCGATCTTCGGCGTCAGCCGGATCGTCGAGCAGAACCTGGTCACCGTCAGCCCCGGCGTGATCGAGGCGGCCCGCGCGATGGGCGCGAGCCGGCTCCGGATCGCGCTGACCGTCGTCCTGCCGGAGGCCCTGGGGCCGATGATCCTCGGCTTCACGTTCGCGTTCGTGGCGATCGTCGACATGACCGCGATCGCCGGTGTCGTCGCAGGCGGCGGCCTCGGGTCGTTCGCGCAGCGCTTCGGGTTCCGGCAGTTCGACCAGGTCATCACGTGGTCGGCGATCGTCGTCCTGGTCGCGATGGTCACGGTCATCCAGCTCGGCGGCAACGTGCTGGCCCGGCGGGTGCTGCGGCGCTGATCAGACGTGCGCGAAGCTCCGCACCGCGCTGCCACCGAGCCCCTCCTCTGGGCGCCTCACACCGCCGCCGCCGCGAACTGCGCCGCGTGCAGCCGGGCGAACGCACCGTCGCGCTCCAGCAGCTCGGCGTGCGAGCCCTGCTCCACGATCCGCCCGTGCTCCATGACCAGGATCAGGTCCGCGTCGCGGATCGTGGAGAGCCGGTGCGCGATCACGAACGACGTCCGGTCGGTGCGCAGCGCCGCCATCGCCTGCTGCAGCAGCAGCTCCGTGCGCGTGTCCACCGACGAGGTGGCCTCGTCGAGGATCAGCAGCGCCGGCTGGGCCAGGAAGGCCCGGGCGATGGTGATGAGCTGGCGCTCGCCGGCCGACAGGTTCGAGCCCTCGTCGTCGACCTTGGTGTCGTAGCCCTCGGGCAGCGAGTGCACGAACCGGTCGACGTACGTCGCCCGCGCGGCCTCGCGGATCTCCTCGTCGGTCGCGTCCGGCCGGCCGTACGCGATGTTGTCGCGGATGGTCCCCTCGAAGATCCAGGTGTCCTGGAGCACCATGCCGATCCGGCTGCGCAGCTCGGCCCGCGACATCTGCGTCACGTCCACCCCGTCGAGGGTGATCCGGCCGCCGTCGAGCTCGTAGAACCGCATGATCAGGTTGACCAGCGTGGTCTTGCCGGCGCCGGTGGGGCCGACGATGGCGACCATCTGGCCCGGGTGGGCGACCAGCGAGAGGTCCTCGATGAGCGGCTCGTCGGGGTCGTAGGAGAAGTCGACGTGCTCGAAGGCGACCTCGCCGCGCGTCGTACCGGAGCGGGTCGGCTCGTCGGACAGGGCGGAGGGGTCGACCTCCTCCTCGGCGTCGAGCAGCTCGAAGACGCGCTCGGCCGAGGCGACGCCGGACTGGAGCAGGTTGGCCATCGACGCGATCTGGGTGATCGGCTGCGTGAACATCCGTGAGTACTGGATGAACGCCTGCACCTCGCCGAGCGTCAGCGATCCGGAGGCGACGCGCAGGCCGCCGACGACCGCGATGACGACGTAGTTGAGGTTGCCGATGAGCATCATCATCGGCATCACCAGGCCGCTGATGAACTGCGCGCGGAACGACGACTGGTAGAGCTCCTCGTTGGCCGCGTCGAACTCCGCCTCGACCGCCTTGCGCCGGCCGAAGACCGTCACCAGCGCGTGCCCGGAGATGGACTCCTCGACCTGTGCGTTGAGCCGGCCGGTCTGGCGCCACTGGTTGATGAACTGGCTCTGCGAGCGCTTCATGATCCGGCCGGTGGTGAACATCGCCAGCGGCACCGACACGAGCGCGATCAGCGCGAGCAGCGGCGAGACCCAGAACATCATCCCGAGCACGCCGATCACCATGAGCAGCGACGTGAGGAGCTGGCTCATCGTCTGCTGGAGGTTCTGCGCGACGTTGTCGATGTCGTTGGTGACCCGGCTGAGCAGCTCGCCGCGCGGCTGCTTGTCGAAGTACGCCAGCGGGAGCCGGTGGACCTTCTCCTCGACGTCGGTGCGCATCTGCCGCACGGTGGCCTGGACGACGTCGTTGACGAGGTAGCCCTGGAGCCAACCGAGCACCTGGCCGCCGACGTACACGAGGAGGGTGATGAGGAGCAGGTGGCCGACCTTGTCGAAGTCGATCCCCTGCCCGGGCACGACGTCCTTGAGGCCGCGCAGGAAGTCGGCGTACCCGCTGTTGCCGCTGGCCTCGGCCTGCGCGACGGCGTCCGCCTGGGTGTGGCCCTCGAGCTTGCGCCCGATCAGGCCGGTGAACACGGCGTCGGTGGCCTTGCCCAGCAGGTACGGGCCGACCACGACGGATGCGACGCTGCCCAGGCCCAGCAGCAGGACGGCGACCGCCTTGCCGCGCGCGGGGCGCAGCAGCGCCAGCAACCGCTTGGCCGAGGTGCCGAAGTCGTCCGCCTTCTGGCCGACCATGCCGCCCATCGGGCCGCGGCCGGGGCCGCCGGACTGGACGATCCGCTCGGTCTGCTTCATGGTGCCGTTCTTGGACTCGCTCATGCCGGGACCTCCTCTCCCTTGATGCCCTGTGAGGCCGCGATCTCCTGGTACGTCGGGTTGTACTCGAGCAGCTCCTCGTGGGTGCCCTGGCCGACCACCTCGCCGTCCTCGAGGACGAGGATCTGGTCGGCGTCGCGGATCGTCGCGATCCGCTGGGCGACGATGACGACCGTCGACTCGACCGTCACCGGCCGCAACGCCGCGCGGAGGCGGGCGTCGGTGGCGACGTCGAGCGCCGAGAAGGCGTCGTCGAAGAGGAAGATCTCGGGTCGTCGTACGAGGGCGCGGGCGATGGCCAGGCGTTGGCGCTGGCCCCCGGAGACCGTCGTACCGCCTTGGGCGACGGGGGTGTCGAGCTGCTCGGGCATGGCCCGGACGAAGTCGGCCGCTTGGGCGATCTCGAGCGCGGCCCAGAGCTCCTCGTCGGTGGCGTCGGGATTGCCGTAGCGCAGGTTCGAGGCGACCGTCCCGGTGAACAGGAACGCGCGCTGCGGGACCAGGCCGATCTTGGACCACAGCAGCTCGGGGTCGAGCTCGCGGACGTCGACACCGTCGACGCGGACCGTGCCCGCGGTCGCGTCGAGCAGCCGCGGGACGAGGTTCACCAGCGTCGTCTTGCCGGCGCCGGTCGAGCCGATCACCGCGACCGTCTGCCCCGGGCGGGCCGTGAAGCTGACGTCGCGCAGCACCGGCGCCTCGGCGCCCGGGTAGGTCAGGCCGACGCCCTCGAGGTCGAGGTGGCCGGACAGGGCGACCTCGGTGACCGGGTGCGCCGCCGGGACGACGCTCGTCTCGGTGTCGAGGACCGCCGTGATCCGGTCGGCGCTGACGGCGGCGCGCGGCACCATCATCAGCATGAAGGTGCCCATCATCACCGACATCAGGATCTGCATGAGGTAGGCGAGGAACGCGGTCAGCGCGCCGACGTCCATCTGGTCGGCCTCGACGCGGTGGCCGCCGAACCAGATCACGCCGACGCTGGCGACGTTCGAGACGGCCATGACGAGCGGGAACATCAGCGCCATCCAGCGGCCCGCGCGCAGGGAGACGGCGGTCAGGTCGTCGTTCGCCTTGTCGAACCGGCGGGTCTCGTGCGGCTCGCGGACGAACGCGCGCACCACGCGGATGCCGGTGATCTGCTCGCGCAGGACCCGGTTGACGTCGTCCAGGCGCTCCTGGACCTGGCGGAACGCCGGCACCATGCGGGACACGACGAGGCCGATGCACACGAAGAGCACCGGTACGACGGCCACGACGAGCCACGAGAGACCGAAGTCCTCGCGCATCGCCATGATCACGCCGCCGACCATCATGATCGGGATCGTGACCGCCATGAGGCAGGTCATCATCGCCAGCATCTGCACCTGCTGGACGTCGTTCGTCGCGCGGGTGATGAGCGACGGGGCGCCGAAGTCGGAGACCTCGCGCGCCGAGAACCGCCCGATCCGGCCGAACACGGCCTTGCGCAGATCGCGACCGAACGCCATCGCCGCCTGCCCGCCGAACCATGCCGAGCTCATCGAGCAGGCGGCCTGGACGAGCGCGACACCCAGCATGATCGCGCCGATCTCGATGATGTAGCCGGTGTCGCCGCGGGCGACGCCCTTGTCGATGATGTCGGCGTTGAGGCTCGGCAGGTAGAGCATCGCCACCGTCGAGGTGAACTGCAGCAGCACGATCGCGGTCAGCCAGCCGCGGTAGGGCTGGAGGTACGTGCGCAGGAGTCGGGTCAGCATCAGTGGGTCTCCTCGAGAGCCTCGGCGGAGGCGGGCGTCCGGCGTACGGCGCCGTACAGGACCAGGTCGACGATCTGGTCGGCGGTGAGCAGGTCACCGCCGGTGAACTTGGGGTGGGTGCCCGAGAACGTCAGCAGCCGCAGGCTGCGGACGACGAGCGCGGCCGGCTGGGCGAGCTCGGCCTGGAACGGGCTGATCAGCTCGACCATCGCGTCGGTCGTCTGCTGCACCCGGCGCAGCCACTCCCCCTTCTGGTCCGGCGGCTCCGGCGGCCCGTTCATGCCCAGCCGCTGGAGGAGCAGGAACGACTTCGCGAACCGCCGCTGCATGATCCGCACCAGCGCGAGCGCCCGCTCGTGCAGCGTGGCGTCGTCCGGGATCTCGGCCAGGTCCCGCTGCATCTGCCCCGGTTCGAACGCCTTGCGGACCGTCGCGTCGATGAGCTCGTCCTTGGACGCGAACACCCGGAAGATCGTCCCCTCCGCCACCCCCGCCGCCTCCGCGATCAGCCGAGTCGTGACACCCCGGCCGTGGTCGTAGAGCAGCGGCAGCGTCGCCGCCATGAGCGCCTCCCGGCGCTCCTCGGGCGACAAGGGCGCAGCGCGGGGTGGCATGTCGGCCAGCATGAATGAGTGAGCACTCACTCACAACCCATTTTCCTCACCCCACCCCGCCGAGGGCGCAGGTTCCAGCCGCCGAAGTAGCAAGGTTCCGCCCTCGAAGTAGCAGGTTTCCGCCCCCGAGGGCGCGCCGCGATGTCGCCCCCAGAAACCTGCGACCTGGCCGCCGGAAGCCTGCGACTTCGGCGGAGAAACCCTGCTACTTCGAGGGCGGAACCTTGCTACTTCGGCGGGGGAACCCTGCGCCCTCGGGGAAAAGGGGGTGCGGGGTGGGTGCGGGGTGCCTAGGGTCGCGGATCATGAACAGCTTCTTCGTGATGGTGCGTCGTGGCCGGGTCCGGGCAGGGGTCGCGGCGGGCGTGGGGGTGGCATCCGCTTCGGCCTGAGGCCGCGCGGCGGTTGGTCGCGGCCGCGGAGGTGGGGCCGGGCGAGCTGGTGCTCGACATCGGCGCCGGGGACGGCGCGCTGACCGGTCCGCTGCTGGCGAGCGGGGCGCGGGTGATCGCGGTCGAGCTGCACGAGGGGCGGGCCACCGCCCTCCGCACCCGGTACGGCGACCGCGGGCTCCGCGTCGTCCGGTGCGACCTGCGCGAGCTGCGCCTCCCCCAGCAGCCGTTCCGGGTCGTCGCCAACCCGCCGTACGCCGCGACGACCGCGCTGGTCCGGCTGCTGCTCGGCAGCGACCGGCTGGTGCGGGCGGACCTGGTACTGCAGGGCGGGGCCGCGCGGCGGCTCGTCGAGCGACCGCCGTCCGCCCGGCACGGGCGGCGCTACCGGCTCGCCGTGACCGGGTCGCTGCCGCGTGCGGCGTTCCGGGTGCCGCCGAAGGTCGACTCGGTGAAGTTCCGGATCGAGCGCCGGTGAGGGCCGGTGAGGGCGGCCTCAGGGCGCCAGCGCCGCACCCAGGTCGCTCCCGGGCAGCACCGGCACCCGCAGCACCGCGCCCTCCGCGCCCCCGAGCCGCACGGTGTGCAGCCCCGGCAGCGCGAGCAGCGAGGCGACCGAGGAGCCGACGAGCTGGATCCGGATCCGGTGCCCCGCGCGGAACCGGTTGCCGACCGGCCACAGCTCCACCTGGTAGCGCCGGAACTGACCGGTGCGGGCGGGCGCGGGGTGGGTGTAGTCGCCGTACGGCTGGACGACCTCGCCGTCGACGACGAGCGACTTGGCCGGGTCGATCGCGGGATAGCTGGTCGAGAGCCGGCCGACGGTGAGTGGGTGGGACGAGCCGTCGGGGGCGACGTCGGAGAGCACCGCCCAGATGCCGGTGCCGGGGGTGGTCGTCGCGAGGGAGAGGTCGAGCGCGACGGGTCCGGCGAGGTCGACGTCGGCGCCGAGCGCCTTGGTCGTGAAGCTCACCCCGGTCAGGCCGTCGAGCGCCGCGAGCCGGCTGTCGGCGAGGAGCGGGAGGGCGCCGGTGAGGGCGCTGGCGCCGCCGGCCTCGATGATCGCCGCATTGGGTACGTCGGACGCGGTGGGCAGCGAAGGCACCGTCAGGTACGACGCCAGCCCGGTCGCCGCGGGGGTCCCGGTGACGAGTGAGCGGCCCGGCGCGAGCGCCAGCGTCGTCCACTGCGTGCCGGGGACGGGCCAGTCGGCGGCCTCGCGGCGCACGTGCTCCCCCGCCAGGTACGACGCGCGCGAGCCCTTCGCCAGCAGCAGGCTCACCCGCGGCGTGCTCTCGATCCCGTTGTCGACGCCGCGCACGTAGTGGTCGAGCCAGGCGGCGGCCTCGCCCCGGCCGCCGTCGCTGCCGACGGGGACGCCGTCGTGGCCGCCCTCCATCACCAGGTGGGCACCGTCGGCACGCAGCGCCTGGTAGGCCTGGAAGGCGCCGCGCGACTCGACGTCGTAGAAGCCGTTGATCATCAGCACCGGGATGTCGTTGGCGTCCCCGCGCCAGCCGCGCTCGCGCCACCACTGGTCGAGCGTCGGGTGCAGCAGGACGCCGAACCCGCTCGAGAACAGGCCGCCGAGCACGTCGGGGACCGAGCCGGGCGAGCGCTGCAGGCGGTCGGCGCCCTGGAGCAGCGCGGGCGCGCCGATCATGGCGATGACGCCCGCTCCGGGGACGAGGTTGAGGATGCCGCCGGGCACGAGCAGGTCGCGGTAGAGCTCGTGCGTGCCGGACTTGAGGATCGCCGCCTTCACGCAGGGCAGCTCCTGGTGCCAGGAGTTGTAGAGCACGATCGCGCTCGCCGAGAACCCGTTGAGCGCGAGCCGCCCGTCGCTGAACGGCTGCGTGCACGCCCACTGCAGCACCTCGACGACGTCGCGCTGGCTCGTCGGGCCCAGGGCGTCGAACGCGCCGTCGCTGTCGCCGGTGCCGCGGATCTGGACGAGGAGGTAGTTGTAGTCGGGCCCGACCTGGAGCGTCGCGCTCCCGTCGCCGTAGGGGGAGAACTCGACCACCGTCGGCTTGGCCGTCACCGGCCCGGTACTGGTGAGCGTCGTCTGCAGGGACACGCCGTCGGAGGCGGTGAACCGCTGGTCGACCGTGACCACGCCCGGGGCAGGTGCCGCCGACGGGGGCGCCGCCGACGAGGGCACCGCCGCACCTCCGACCACCAGACACCCGACGAGCGTGGAGACCCAGGTGAGCGCGCGCAGCCGTCCCATGTGAGCACAACGACACCGCCGCGCCTGGGCTATGTCACCCCCTGTGCGGAGAATGGGCTG
The DNA here is from genome assembly GCF_024662235.1 of Pimelobacter simplex. GTDB lineage: Bacteria > Actinomycetota > Actinomycetes > Propionibacteriales > Nocardioidaceae > Nocardioides. The sequence goes on along the minus strand of NZ_CP096276.1, from coordinate 5,883,554 downwards.
CATGGCACGCGTCGCACTGGTCCTCGGCTCGGGCGGCGCCCGTGGCTATGCCCATCTCGGCGCGGTCCAGGAGCTGCGCGAGCGCGGCCACGAGATCGTCGCCGTCTCCGGTACGTCGATGGGCGCGCTCGTCGGCGGCCTCGTCGCGGCCGGCAAGGACGAGGAGTTCGCGACGTGGGCCTCGACGCTCACCCAGCGCCGCGTGGTCCGCCTCGCCGACCCGACCTGGTCCGGCGGCGGCGCGGCGACCGCCGAGCGGCTGATGTCGGCGCTCGACGAGATCGTCGGCGACCTGCTCATCGAGGACCTGGCGATCCCGTTCACCGCGGTCGCGACCGACCTCGCCGCGCGCCGCGAGGTGTGGTTCCAGCGCGGACCGCTCATCCCGGCGATCCGGGCGTCCATCGCGATCCCCGGCCTGTTCACGCCGGCCGTGGTCGACGGGCGGGTGCTCGTCGACGGCGGGCTGCTCAACCCGCTCCCCCTCGACCCGACCGCCGCCTCGGCTGCCGACTTCACCGTCGCCGTCTCGCTCCAAGGCCCCCGCGAGCCGCACGAGCCGTCCTCGCCGGCCCGCGGCTTCTCCGTCCGTACGGCGGAGTGGGCGACCGAGTGGGCCACCGAGCTCCGCCGCCGGTTCCGCCGCGGCGACCTCGGCGCCGAGCCCGACCAGCTCGCGGACGTCGTCCCGATCGGCAGCCCGGAGGCGCCCGCCGAGTCCCCGGCCGAGTCCCCCGCCCGCCCCGACGTCCGTACGTCGGAGGTGGTCGCCCTCTCCTTCGACGCGATGCAGAGCCTGATCACCCGCTACCGCCTGGCGGCGCTGCCCCCGGACGTGCTGGTCACGGTCCCCCTCGGCGCCGCCCGCACGCTCGACTTCCACCGCGCCGAGGAGCTCGTCGACCTCGGCCGGACGCTGACCGCGGCCGCCCTCGACACCGCCGGACGCTGAGCGGCCCGTCTATCCTCGTCGGACCACGACGAAGGAGGCTCCCGTGCCAGATCTCGGGTCGCGCGCGCTGCGGATCCTCGGCACCGCCGCGGTACTGCCGGACGAGGTGCTGACGAGCGCGGAGCTCGACGAGCGGCTGGGCCTGGCCGCCGGCACGGTCGAGGAGCGGACCGGCGTACGAGTGCGCCACGTCGAGCGTGGCAGCGCCGCAGCGCTGGGCGCCCGGGCCGCGCGCAAGGCGCTCGCCGACGCGGGACTGACCCTCGACGACGTCGACGTGATCCTCGGCGCGAGCGCGACGCCCGACCAGCCGCTGCCCTGCAATGCCGCGCTGCTGCACGAGGAGCTCACCCCGGCGCGCCCCGTGCCCGCGTGGGACGTCAACGCGAGCTGCCTGAGCTTCCTGGTCGCGCTCGACCTGGCCGCGACGCTGGTCGACGCGGGCCGCCACGAGCGGATCCTCATCGTCTCCAGCGACCTCGCCTCCGTCGGCCTGGACTGGTCCGACCTCGGTGCCTCCGGGATCTTCGGCGACGGCGCCGCCGCCGTGGTGGTCGGCCACGCCGGGACGACCGGGTCCGCCGTCCTGGCGGCCGGTCTGGCCACCCACAGCGAGGGCGCCCACACCTGCGAGATCAAGGGCGGTGGCTCCCGCTTCGCGCCCGACCGGGTCGACGGCGACTACGCCGACTGGGCACGCTTCCGGATGGAGGGCGGCGCCGTCTTCCGGCTGGCGATCAAGCACCTGCCGCCCTTCGTGGACGGGCTGCTCGCCGAGGCCGGGACCACGATGGACGACCTGTCCGTCGTCGTCCCGCACCAGGCGAGCCACCACGCGCTCGACTGGGTGCGCAGCCGCTTCGGCGTCGAGGGTGATCGCCTCGTCGACATCTACGCCGACCACGGCAACCAGGTCGGTGCCTCGCTGCCGTCCGCGCTGCACGCCGCGATCGAGAGCGGCCGGCTGCGCCGGGGGGACCGGGCGCTGCTGCTCGGGACCGGCGCCGGCCTCAGCCTGGGCGGGATCGTGCTGTGCTACTGACCGACCTCCCCGCCGGGCTGCCCACCGACCAGCCCCGGGTCACGCTCCACTGGCTGCGCGTGGGCCACTGCGTCCAGATCGAGGGCCTGGCCCGCAAGGGCGCGCCGATGCGCCCCATCGAGTTCCCGTCGTACGCCGCGGCGATCGGGCACCCCGAGCACGGCTGGACCCTCTTCGACACCGGGTACGCCGACCACTTCTTCACCGCGACCCAGCGACTCCCCGCTCGGCTCTACCGCGAGCTGCTCCCGGTCACGCTGCCCGACGACCAGCACCTGCCGGCCCAGCTCCGCGGGCTCGGCATCGACCCGCTCGACGTACGACGCGTCGTGGTCTCGCACTTCCACGGCGACCACGTCGCGGGCCTGCGCGACTACCCCAACGCCCGGATCGTCGCCGGAGGCGCCGGCAGCGCCCAGATCACCGGTCTCAAGGGGATCAACGCGATCCGGCACGGCCTGCTGCCCGCGATGCTGCCCGACGGCCTGAGCGACCGGCTCCTCGCTGCCGAGGACCTTCCGGGCGGCGACCTGCTCGGCGACGGCAGCCTCCTGCTGGTCGCCCTGCCCGGCCACATGCCCGGTCACCTCGGTCTGGTGCTCACCGCGACCGACGGGCGCCAGGTGCTGCTCGCCGGCGACGCCGCGTGGTTCACGAAGTCGATCACCGACCTCGCGCCGCCGTCCCGCCTGGCCGGGATCGCCTTCGACGACTGGACCGCCGCGATGGGCACGCTCGGCCACCTCCATGCGCTGCACCGCGCGCACCCCGACCTGCTCCTGCTCCCCGCCCACTGCACCGCGGGCTTCGACGCCTGGCATGCCGGACTCTGACGCGCGGGTCGTCGCGGCGGCGTTCGCCCGCGAGCGCTGGCTCCCCCGGGGTGGGTTCGACCGCCGGCGCGCCCGCGCACTCGACCACTTCCTGCGCCACGAGCTGACGAAAGCCCCGTTCTACGCGGGTTTCGCGGGTGCGTCGCTCGCGGACCTGCCGGTCGTCGACAAGCGCACGGTGCTCGCCGACTTCGCGTCGTTCAACCGGCACGGGATCACCCTCGACCGCGCGCTCGCGGTGGCCGAGTCGGCCGAGCGCTCCCGCGACTTCGCCCACACGCTGCCCGGCGGGGTGACCGTCGGGCTGTCGTCCGGGACGTCCGGAACCCGCGGCGTCTTCCTCGTCTCCGAGGCGGAGAGCCGCCTGTGGGCGGGCATCCTGATGGGTCAGCTGATGTCGCCCGCGTCATTGCGGACGATGCTGCGCCGCCCGCTGCGGGTCGCACTCTTCCTGCGGGCCAACAGCAATCTGTACGAGACGCTCGACAGCAGCCGGGTCGCGTTCTCCTGGCACGACCTCACCGTCCCGCTCGAGACGCACCTGCCGCGGCTGGCCGGCACCGACGTCCTGGTGGCGCCTGCCGCCGTCCTGCGCCGGATCGCCGAGGCCGCGCCCCGCGGCCTGCGCCCGCTCCAGGTGGTGTCGGTCGCCGAGACCCTCGAGCCCGACGACGCCGCGGTGATCGCCGCCGTCTGGAGGCGCCCGGTTGAGCAGATCTACCAAGCCACCGAGGGTCTGCTCGCAGTGAGCTGCCCGGCCGGACGGCTGCACCTCAACGAGGCGCACCTGCACGTCGAGCCGGAGTGGATCGACCACCAGCGCTTCCACCCGGTCATCACCGACTTCACCCGCACCACCCAGTACGTCGTGCGCCACCGCCTCGACGACGTCCTCCTGGCCGCGCCGGGCCCCTGCCCGTGCGGTCGGCCGGGACGCAGCATCGCCGCCGTCCTGGGCCGCGCGGACGACGTGCTGACGCTGCCGCCCGGAGACGTGCCCGTCTACCCGGACGCGCTGCGCCACGCGGTGGCACTGGCCGGAGACCTCGGCGACTACCGCATCGAGCAGCACGGCGCCCAGTGGCGGCTCGCGACAATGCTCGGCGGCCCGGACGCCGTCACCCGGGTCGCGGCCGAGGCCGGGCGTCTCGCCGAGCGGCTCGGCGCGCGGGCGCCCGAGGTCGTCCCGATGGGGTGGCCGGACGAGGCGCCCACGCAGAAGCGACGACGCATCAGGAAGGTGACATGAGAATCCTCGTGACCGGAGCCTCGGGCTTCGTCGGCGGCCGGACCGTCGAGCTGGCGCGGGCCGCGGGCCACGAGGTGGTCGGCCTGGGCCGGCGCCGCCTCGACCAGGACGGCTACCTGAGCGCCGACCTCGGCCGGGTCGGCCCCGAGGACCTGCCGGCGCTGCCGTGGCAGCCCGACGCGGTGATCCACTGCGCGGCCCGGGCCACCCCCTACGCGAAGCGGGCGGACTACGACAGCGACAACGTGATCGCGACCCAGACCGTGGTCGACTGGTGCGCACTGCTGGGGAGCCCGCGGCTGGTGCACGTGTCGTCGTCCTCGGTGCTCTACCGCGACGGCGACCAGCTCGACCTGACCGAGGAGAGCCCACTGCCCGGCGACTTCGCCAACGACTACGCGCGCACGAAGGCCGACTCGGAGCGGATCGTCCGTACCTACGGGGGTTCCTGGGTGATCGCGCGGCCGCGCGCGGTGTTCGGACCCGGCGACACGGTGCTCTTCCCCCGGATCATCGCGGCCGCCAAGGCCGGCCGGGTCCCCCGGCTGACCGGACGCTCCGAACCTGCGGTGGGCGACCTGATCTACGTCGACAACCTCGCGGACTACCTGCTCCGGCTCGCCGCGCGCCCCGACCTCGGCGGCGTCTACCACCTGACCAACGCCGAGCCGGTCGAGATCCAGACGATGCTGCTCGAGGTGATCGAGCGGCTGGGCCTGCAGCCCCCGACCCGCGAGGTCAGCCTGACCACCGCGATGCGCGCGGCGACCGTGCTGGAGCGGACCTGGCGGCTCCTGCGCCTGCCCGGCGAACCGCCGATCACCCCCTACGGCGTGGGGGTGCTGAGCTGGTCCAAGACGTTCGTGCCCGACAAGATGCTGCGCGACCTCGGCGCGCCACGGATCTCCGTCGCCCAAGGCGTCGACGAGTTCGTGTCCTGGCAGAAGGAGCGCCTGTGAGCCGCTGGGTACGACGGGCCGCGGTCGGCTACCTCGCCCTCCAGGCCGGCAAGTCCGCCGCCGCCCTGCACGCCGCCCGGCAGGCGCCGCCCGCGGTCGAGCCGGCCGCCGACGCGATCGCCCGGGTGGTCGTCGTGCAGCCCATCCTGTCGGGCGATCCCGGGCTCGAGGACGCGCTGCGCGACAACCTGCTGTCGCTGGCCGGCGCGCGCTTCGTCTGGCTGGTCGACGAGGACGATCCCGAGGCACAGCGCGTGGTCGCGCGGATCGGCCCCGCGCCCCGGCTGACCGTACGGGTCTGCCCGCCCGCACCCGACGGGATCAACCCCAAGCTCGCCAAGCTCCAGCCCGCGCTCGACGACTGCGCGGACGACGAGATCTTCCTCGTCCTGGACGACGACACGCGGCTGCCGCGGACCAGCCTCGGCGCCCTGCTGGGCGGCCTGGACCGGGCGACGCTCGCGACCGGCCTCCCGGCGTACCTGCCTGGGGGGACGGTGTGGGCCCGGCTGGTCGAGCAGTTCGTCGACAACAACGCGGCGCTGACCTACCTGCCGATGGCACCGGTGACGATCAACGGCATGTGCTGGGCGATGCGGGTCGCGGACCTGCGCGCCCTCGGGGGATTCACGCCGATCCTGCGCAACCTGACCGACGACCTCGCGGTCGCCGGGGCGGTGCTCGGCAGCGGCGGGACGATCTGCCAGACCGCGTCCCCCCAGTGGATCACCACGACCGTCGACGGTCCCGCCCCCTACGTGCGCCTGATGCACCGCTGGATGCTCTTCGCCAACCTGCTGCTGCGCCGCCAGCCGCCCGCCACGGTCGGCGCGATCAGCGTGCTCCACGGCGTGCACCCGAACCTGCTGTGGTTCGTCCTGGTCGGCTCGGCCCGGTCGCGCCGGGTGCTGTCGGTGGTCGCCGTCCTGGGTGGGCGCGCCCTGCTGCTGCGGGGCCTGCAACGGCGGATCTACGGGCGTCCGCTCCACGCCCCCGCGCTGTCGCTGGTCTCCGAGCTCGTGCAGCCCGCCCACCTGGGGCACGGCGCGGTGCAGCGCACGATCCGGTGGCGGACCCGCACCTACCGGGTGCGCTCCGACGACGACTTCTCGCCGGTGCCGGTGCCCGTGCCCGGGCCGGACGACCGCTGATGCGCCTCCAGGTGCTGCACCTGACCGGGCAGAGCGACCCGCGCTCGTGCGCGCTCTCCCCCGTGCAGAGCGCCTTCCTGGACGCGCTGCCGATCGCGGACGAGGCGAAGGTCCGGCTCAACTTCCCCTACGCCACGGGGCTCGCGCCGTACCGGCCGGTGCCGCTGTGGCTCGGGAGCCTGCGGCACCTGGTCCTGTTCTGGCGGATCCGGCTGCTCCGCCGGCCGTGGGCGGCCCGGGTGCGTCCGTCGGTCACCCGGCAGCTGCTCGCCGCCGACCGGACGCTGGTCCTGGCCGGGTCGATCGGTCTCGACCTGCTCGGCCGGCTCGATCTGCCGGCACCGGTGCTCGACCGGCTCGTCGTCGTCGCGTACGGCGCCGTCGCCACCCGGCCGCCGTCGTGCCGGGTGATCCGGGTCGGCAGCCGCAGCGACCACCTCGCCCGGTGGTGGCCGCACGAGGTCACCGTGGACGCGGGACACCTCGACTACCTCGCCGCACCCGAGCTCACCGCGCTCTGCCGCACGCTGCTGGCCGAGCTGGAGGCCGCGTCATGAGCCTCGTCGACCTCGTTGCTCCGCCGATGGCCGGCCACCTGCACCCGATCCTGGGCATCGCGGCGCGTCTCGCCCGTGAGCCCGGCGTCGAGGTCCGGGTGATCAGCACGGCCGGCGCGCTCCCGGCGATCACCGCGACCGGCGTACCGGGCCTGGCGCTGCTCGACGGCGCCGACGAGGTCCTCGAGACGGTCGTGAACCCGCCCTACCGGGTGGGCAGCAACCCGCGCCGGCTCGCCCGGCAGCTGCGGGCGGCGGTGGGCCTGCAGCGGGAGTTCCGCACCGAGCTGCTGGACGTGTGGGCCGCGCGCCGGCCGGACCTGGTGCTCGCGGACTTCACCATGGGCGCGGTCGGCAGCGCCGCCGACGAGATCGGCGTGCCGTGGTGGACGACGCACCCGTCGCCGTGCGCGATCGAGGGCCGCAGCGGGCCGCCGTCCTACCTGGGCGGGTGGCGCCCGGGGGTCGGCCTGGCCGGCCGCTCGCGTGACGCGCTCGGACGGGCCGTGGTGCGCGGGTTCAAGGGGCTCGCGCCACGGCTGGCCGGCGTACGGCTGGCGGAGGTGGGGGTGCCGCGGCTGCACCGGCCGGACGGCTCGGAGGCGATCTACTCCCCCGAGCGGATCTTCGCGCTCACCCCCGAGGCGATCGAGTTCCCGCGGTCGCTCCCGGCGGCCGTGCGGTACGTCGGACCGGTGCTCCACACCCCGCCCACCGCCGTACCCGCTCCGGACCTGGCGCCGGGACGGCCCGCCGTCCTCGTGACGGCCGGGACGCACCTGCCCTGGCACAAGGCGTCGCTGCTGGTCTCCGCGGCCGAGGCGGCGGCCGCGCTGCCGGACGTCGACGTGCACGTGAGCCTCGGGGGCGACCCGGTGCCGCCGTCGGCTCCCGGGGCCCGCGTGCAGGTGCACCGGTACGTCGACTACGCCCGCGACCTGCCCCGCTTCGCCGCCGTCGTGCACCACGGCGGCGCCGGGGTGCTGGGGCACACGCTCGCGGCCGGTCTGCCCGCGGTGGTGGTGCCGGTGGACTACGACCAGTTCGACCACGCCGTCCGGCTGACGGAGGCGGGCGTGGCCGTCGCGGTGACCACCACGCTCGCCGCCGCGATCCGCGAGGTGCTCGCCGTGCCGTCGTACCGGCGGGCGGCGGAGGAGGTCGCCGCCGGCCTCGCCCGGACCCCCGCCGTGGACGCGATCGCCGCCGAGGTCCGGGCCCGGTTGGCCGAAATCGGCCCCACGGCCGCTGATCCGGCGGCAGGATTCGCCCCATGACCCTGGGGCTCCCCCCTGAAGACGAGCGCGCCCTGCTCTCGGCGCTGATCGCCGCGGCCGCGCCGGACGCCGTACCGGCCGAGCAGGCGATCCCCCTGCTCTGCCGCGTGGACGAGACCGACGTGGCCGCGCTGGCCCAGCTCGCCTACCACGCGCTCACCGGCGTCGAGCCCGGTACGCCGGAGCCCGCCGCCCCCGCGGACCTGGACCCCGGCTTCCCGCCGTTCGCCTCCGAGGTGCTCGTTCGCGCCATCGTCGGACCGGACCACCGCCGCCCGACGCCCCAGGCGCTCCTGGTGGTGCTGGAGATGATCGGCGCCGACCAGTGGCCCAGCCACGGGCGGCCGCACGTCGTGCTCGCCCCGCCGGAACCCGAGCCGGAACCCGAGGCGGAACCAGAACCGGAGCCGGAGCCGGAGGTGGTCGCCGTGGTGACGAAGCCGGCGCCCGAGGAGTTCCGCTCGCTGCTGCTGCCGAGCCGGGACGTGCCGCGCTTCGATCCGCTCACCGATCCGCTGCCGGACCTGCGCGACGATCCCGTCGTCGTGGCGCCGCCGGTCGCCCTCGTCCCCGAGCCCGAACCCGAACCCGCCCCGGTCGAGCCCGAGCCGGTCGAGCCCGAGCCGGAGCCGGTCGAACCCGAGCCCGACCCCGAGCCGGCCCGCCACGTCGACGCCCAGGCCCGGCCGATCCAGGACGAGTTCCGCAATATCGTCGCGCCGACCTACGCGGTCCCGCACTTCTCCCCGCTCGAGGGCGCCGGTCCGCTCCCCGGGCTCGAGGACGGCCGGGAGCGCCGCCGCCGCAGCGGCCGCAAGGGCCGGCGGCGGCACCCGGTCAACCACACCTCGCCCGAGGACCGGCGCCAGACGCTGGTGATCGTGGCGGTGATCCTGGTCCTGGTCGTGCTGGGCGCGATCTACGCCGCCAGCCGCAGCGAGGACAAGCCGCGCGACGGCGCCCCTCAGGGGGCGAGCCGCACCCTCGACCAGCCGGCACCCTGGCGCGTGTAGCGGATCCGGTCGTGCAGCCGCCCCGGCCGGCCCTGCCAGAACTCGAACGACGCCGGCCGGACGACATACCCGCCCCAGGTGGGCGGGACCGGGACGGGCAGCGGCCCGTCCGGGCCGGTGAACCGGTCCTCGGCGGCGCGGTAGGAGTCCTCCAGGTCGCCGCGGCCGGCGACCACCTCGGACTGGGGCGAGGCCCAGGCGCCGAGCTGGGAGCCCCGCGGCCGCGAGGAGAAGTACGCCGCCACGTCGGCCTCCGACAGCGCCTCCGCCGTGCCCTCGACCCGCACCTGCCGCTCGAGCGGGTGCCAGGGGAACAGCAGGGCGCAGCGGGGCTCGTGGGCGAGCGCCGTGCCCTTGCGGGAGGCGGTGTTGGTGAAGAACCGGAAGCCCTCGCCGTCGCCCGCGCTGCGCACGCCCTTGAGCAGCACCATCCGCGACGACGGCATCCCGTCGGGGTCGACGGTGGCCACGACCATGGCGTTGGGCTCGTGCACCCCGGCGGCCGCGACGTCGTCGAACCAGCGCTGCCACAGGGGCCACGGGTCGTCGGGCAATTCGGCCTCGGCGAGCCCGCGGTCGCCGTACTCCTTGCGGAGGGTGGCCAGGTCTTCACGCGCGTCGGCTTCGGCGGGCATGGGGCCAGCGTAGGGCGCCGGACGGGAGGTGGGGCAGAATGCCGGGTGGCCTGCGGGTCGCCCGGCATCCGGACGGCTCGCCCCGTCGCAACGAAGGAGTTCGCCGATGCCTGAGGTACACCACGGACTGGAAGGCGTCATCGCCTTCGAGACCCAGATCGCGGAGCCGGACAAGGAAGGCTCGGCGCTGCGCTACCGCGGTGTCGACATCGAGGACCTGGTCGGCCGGGTCCCCTTCGAGAACGTCTGGGGGCTGCTGATCGACGGCGCCTTCACGCCCGGCCTGCCGCCGGCCGAGGCGTTCAGCCTGCCGGTGCACACCGGCGACGTCCGTGTCGACGTCCAAGCCGCGATCGCGATGCTCGCGCCGGCCTTCGGCTTCGGCCAGACCTACGACATCAGCGACGAGCAGGCCCGTGCGGACCTCGCCCGGGTCGCCGTCATGGTCCTCTCGTACGCCGGCCAGTCGGCCCGCGACCTGCACCTCCCCGTCGTCCCCCAGCGGCTCGTCGACGAGGGCAAGACGCTCGCCGAGAAGTTCCTCATCCGCTGGCGCGGCGAGGCCGACCCCAAGCACGCCCACGCGATCGACGCCTACTGGTCCTCCGCGGCCGAGCACGGCATGAACGCCTCGACGTTCACCGCCCGCGTCATCACCTCGACCGGCGCGGACGTCGCGGCGGCCTTCTCCGGCGCGATCGGCGCGATGAGCGGCCCGCTCCACGGCGGCGCGCCGTCGCGGGTGCTGCACATGATCGAGGAGGTCGAGAAGACCGGCGACGCGCGCGCCTACGTCAAGAACCTGCTCGACTCCGGCGAGCGGCTGATGGGCTTCGGCCACCGCGTCTACCGGGCCGAGGACCCGCGCGCCCGCGTGCTGCGCCGGACCGCCAAGGAGCTGGGCGCCCCGCGCTACGCGATCGCCGAGGCGCTGGAGCAGGCCGCGCTGGCCGAGCTCCGCGAGCGCCGTCCCGACCGCGTGCTCGAGACCAACGTCGAGTTCTGGGCGGCCATCGTCCTCGACTTCGCCGAGGTGCCGCCGCACATGTTCACCTCGATGTTCACCTGCGCCCGCACGGGCGGTTGGTCCGCGCACATCCTCGAGCAGAAGACGACCGGGCGCCTGATCCGTCCCTCGGCCGTCTACACCGGCCCGGCCGCGCGTCCGGCCAGCGCCATCGAGGGCTGGAACGCCGACTGGGCGCTCTGATCGACGCCGTGGCAGGGGTCGTGGTCGGCGACGACGGGCTGGCTCGTCCGGCCTGGGCCGCCCACGACCCGCTGCTGCGCGACTACTACGACACCGAGTGGGGCCTGCCCGTCACCGACGAGCAGGGGCTCTACGAGCGGATCACGCTCGAGGCGTTCCAGGCCGGTCTGTCGTGGGCGACGATCCTGCGCAAGCGGCCGGCCTTCCGGGCCGCGTTCGACGGCTTCGACCCCGAGGTCGTCGCCGGGTACGACGACGCGGACGTCGCGCGCCTCATGGCCGACGCCGGCATCGTGCGCAACCTCCGCAAGATCCAGGCCGCGGTCACCAACGCACGCGCGACGATCGACCTGCGCGACGACGGCGGGCTGGCCGCGCTGGTGTGGTCGTTCCGGCCCGCCGACACCCCACGGCCGCGGGTGTTCGCCGACATCCCGACCACCTCGGCCGAGTCGCTCGCGCTGTCCAAGGAGCTGCGCCGGCGCGGGTTCGTGTTCGTGGGACCGACCACGATGTACGCGCTGATGGAGGCGGTCGGCATCGTCGACACCCACCTCGTCGACTCCCACCGGCGGGGCACCTCGGGCGTCTGGCCCGACTGACCGCCCAGACGCGTCCGGTCGGTCAGGCCGCCATGCCGATCTGGGCCAGGAACGCGGCCGCGGCCGGTGCCGGGCCGAACCCGCTCCAGATCACGTGCTCGGTACGGACCGGGGCGCGGGTGACCGGGATCGTGACCAGGCCGGGCAGCTGCTCGGCGAAGGTCGACGCGAGCAGCGCGACCCCGAGCCCGGCCCCGAGGATGCGGCTCATCAGGAGCATGTCGGTGACCTCGTAGGCCACCTCGCGGGTGAGCCCCGCCGCGGCGAACGCGAGGTCGGCCTGGCGGCGTCCCGTCGTCCCGGCCGGGAAGTCGACGAACGTCTCGCCGGCCAGGCGCTCCAGCGTCAGCCGGCGACGTCCGGCCAGCGGGTGCTCCGGAGCGACCACGGCGCGGTGGTGGTCGCGGGCGATCAGGCGCGCGGAGACTCCGGAGAACGCGAAGTCGTCGGGCAGCCCGAGGAACGCCAGGTCCAGCTCGCCGTCGGCGACCTGGCGCACGAAGGCGTCGCTGTTGCCGCTGGTGAGCCGGACCTGCACCTGGGGGTGCTGCGCGCGGAACGCCCGCAACGCCTCCGGTACGTCGACCGCGGCCACCGTCGGGATCACCCCGATCGCCAGCGGGCCGCGGATCTCGCCTTCCGCGGCCGCCGCCTCGGCCGCCGCGCGGTCGGCCGCGTCGAGGCACTGCCGCGCGATCGGGAGGAAGGCGGCACCGGCCGGGCTGAGCCGCACCTGGCGGCTGGTGCGGTGGAACAGCCGGACCCCGAGCTCCTGCTCCAGCCGGGCGACCTGGTGGCTGAGCGCGGACTGCACGACGAAGCAGCTCTCCGCCGCGCGGGTGAACGAGCCGTGCTCGGCGACGGCGAGGACGTAGCGCATCTGCTGGAGCTCCACAGGATCAATCGTGATGCACGATCGATCCGATGAAAAGCATGTGTTGGACTCATTGATCAGACCGCAGGAACCTGGATGCATGACCAGCACCGTCCTCCCCACCCGGACCGCCGCCCCGACCGGCGGCAACCCCAGCACCGGCAGCCGCACCGGCGGCACCGCCGGGCTGACCGCCCTCACCGCGCTCGCCCCGGCCGTGTGGGGCACGACGTACCTCGTCACGACCGAGCTGCTGCCGCCCGGGCACCCGCTGTTCGCGGGGCTCCTGCGGGCATTGCCGGCCGGACTCCTGCTGCTCGTGATCTTCCGGCGGCTGCCGCAGGGCGTGTGGTGGTGGCGGGTGCTGGTGCTGGGCGCGCTCAACATCGGGTTCTTCTTCCCGCTGCTGTTCATGGCCGCCGAGCGGCTGCCCGGCGGGGTGGCGGCGACGGTCGGCGCGATCCAGCCGCTGCTCGTCATCGCGCTCGCCCTGCCGCTGCTGGGCGAGCGGCCCACGACGGCCAAGGTCGGCTGGGCGCTGACCGGCGTGGCCGGGGTCGCGCTCGTCGTGCTCGGCCCGAACGCGACCCTCGACCCGGTCGGCCTGCTCGCCGGCGCCGGTGGGGCGCTGTCGATGGCCGCGGGCGTGGTGCTCACCCGGCGCTGGGGCCGGCCCGAGGGGGTCAGCTCACCGGTGCTGGTGAGCTGGCTGCTCACCGCGGGCGGACTGGTGCTGCTGCCGATGACCTTCCTGGTCGAGGGGGCACCCCCGGCGATCGACGTCCCGGCGGCAGGCGGCTACCTGTGGCTGGGCGTGGTGGGCGGGCTGGCGGCGTACCTGCTGTGGTTCCGCGGGGTCGGCGTGCTGCCGGTCGCCTCGACGGCCCTGCTCGGCCTGCTCTCCCCCGTCGTCGCCGCCGGCCTCGGCTGGCTCGTGGTCGGGGAGGCGCTGCGGCCGCTGCAGCTGGCCGGGTTCGCCCTGGCGCTCGCCGCGATCCTCGGCGGCCAGCTCGCCGGCCGGCCGCGCCACTGACGGGCCCGGATCGGGCCGGGTCAGCGCGCGACGTGGTCGAGCAGCTCGGCCCCGGCGGCGGCCGCCGCGACCGGGTCGCCGGCCCGGACGGCGTCGAGCACCGCGTCGTGCTCGGCGGCCAGGACGTCGGTGGCCGAGCCGGGCTCGTCGATGCTGGCGCGCAGGGTCTCGACCAGGCCGTCGTACAGCTCGGCGAGCAGCGGGTTGTGCGCCGCCGCGACGACGGCGACGTGGAAGTCGACGTCCGCGGTGATGAACGCCTCGCCGTCACCGCTCTCGAGGGCGGCATGGCGCCGCTCCATGACCGCCTCGAGGACCGCCAGGTCCTCGGCCGTACGGCGCTCGGCCGCCAGCGCCGCGGCCCGCACCTCGATCGCGTGGCGCACCTCCAGCAGGTGCTCGAGGTCGACCCGGTCGACCTGGCGGCGCATGAGTGCCTGCATCTCGGTCGTCGCGGCCACGTAGGTGCCGTCGCCGCGCCGCACGTGCAGGATCCCGAGGTGCGCGAGCGCCTTGACCGCCTCGCGGACGGTGTTGCGGCTGACCCCCAGCGCGGCGGCGAGCGCGGGCTCGGGCGGGATGCGCGTACCGACGGTCCACTCGCCGCTCGCGAGCAGCGTGCGCATGCCGTCGATGGCCTGGTCCACGAGGGAGGCCGGGGTAGCCGGGCTCAGCGGCATGGACTTCCTTTCATCCGATCATCCGATGTCTGGCTAGAATAGCCGCATGTCCGCCGCCACCCACGCCTCGTCGTCGTCCGCAGCCTCCCCCTCGGCCCCGGGCGCGGCAACGGTACGGGGGCGCGCGGGCATCGGTCTCATCGTCGCCGTCCTGCTCGTGGCGTTCAACCTGCGGCTGGCGATCACCAGCCTCGGGGCGCTCCTGGACCAGCTCAACGACGCCGGCGTCTCCGGCGCCACCCTGGGCGTGCTCACCTCGCTGCCGGTGCTCTGCTTCGCGCTCGTCGGCGCGACGGCGATGGTCGTCACCCGCTGGATCGGCGTCGACCGCGGGCTCGAGGGCGCGCTCGTCCTGCTCACCCTGGGCCTGGTGCTCCGGGTGCTCGACGGCACCCCCGCGCTGCTGGCCGGCACCGCCGTCGCGACCGCCGGCATCGCGCTCGCCAACGTGCTCATCCCCGCCATCGTCAAGGAGCACTTCCCCGACCGGGTCGGCGTGATGACGGGCGCCTACACGGCGATCCTCTCGCTCGGCTCGGCCGTCGGCGCCGCGACCACGGTGCCGATCGCGGACGCCGCGGGCAGCTGGCGCGTCGGCCTCGGCGTCTGGGCGCTGGTCGCCGTCACCGCGGCGATCGCGTGGGCGCCGTACTGCCGCCGGCGCGATCCGGCCCGCTCGACCGTGCGCGGTGCCGCCCTGTGGCGCAACCCGACGGCGTGGGCCGTGACGATCCTCTTCGGCACGCAGTCGCTCTACGCCTACGTGATGATGAGCTGGCTCCCGAGCCTGTACGCCGACGCCGGGTTCAGCGACGCCAAGGCCGGCCTGCTGCTGGCGCTGAGCATCGCCGTCGGCGTCCCGTTCTTCTTCCTCGCCCCGAGCGTCGCCGGCCGGCTGCGCCACCAGGGCCACCTGGTCCTGCTGCTCACCCTGCTGACCGTGGCCGGCTGGGCCGGGCTCTGGGTCGCCCCGCACGACGGCGCCTGGGTCTGGGCGGTGCTGCTCGGTGCCGGCGGCGCGGTCTTCCCGGTGACCCTGTCGTTCTTCGCGATGCGGACCACCTCGACCGCCGACACCGCGTCGCTGTCGACGATGGCCCAGAGCATCGGCTACCTGCTCGCTGCCGGTGGCCCGCTGCTCGTCGGGATCCTGCACCACAGCTCGGGCGGCTGGGCGCTGCCGTGCGCACTGCTCGTCGGCCTCGGCCTCGTGCAGGCCAGTGCCGGCTACCTCGCCGGGCGACCGGTCAAGATCGGCCGGCCGGCGAGCTGAGCGCTCCGGCCAGCACCGCCAGCGCCTCGTCGAGCTCGGCGTCGGTCGGGCCGCCGAACCCGACGAGCAGCCCGCTGAGCGTGGCCGAGCGGCAGTAGTCACGCAGCAGGTTGACCCGGAACCCGGCCTCCTCGGCGGCGTCCCGCGCCCGGACCGCGGCGGGGTGCGGGAGCAGCCAGCTGCTGTACATGCCGGCGATCGGCCCCGCCAGCTCGGCGTACGGCGACAGCGCGGCCACCACGCGCGGCGCCCGCTCCGCATAGACCCGGCGCGCCGAGCGGACCACCGCGTCGACGTAGCCGTCGCGCAGCAGGGTCACCAGCGCCCGCTGGACCGGCCAGGGCGGGACGTCGTGGGTGACGGCGCGGTGGGCGTCGTACGGGTCGAGGAGGCGGTCGGGCACGACCGACCAGCCGAGCCGCAGCGACGGCAGGATCGCCTTGGACGCGGTGCCCAGGTAGGCGACCTGCTCCCGGTCGAGCGAGGCGAGCGCGGGCACCGGCGCGACGTCGTAGCGGAACTCGGAGTCGTAGTCGTCCTCGACGACGAGCGTGCCGTCGCGCCGTGCGGTGGCGAGGAGGGTGAGCCGGTCGGCGGCCGGCATCACCCGGCCCAGCGGGTGCTGGTGGGCGGGTGTCACGTAGGCCGCGACGCACCCGTTCAGGTCGGTGACCGGGTCGAGCGCGGGCAGGTCGCGCACGGACCTGCCCGACTCCAGCACGGTCGCGACACCCGCGCGGTAGCCCGGGTCCTCGACCGCGACCGGACCGGAGGGCAGCACCGCCAGGAGGTTGCGCAGCCCGGCGCCCGTGCCGCCGGTGATCCGCACCAGGTCGGCGTCGACGACCACCCCGCGGGTGCGGCCGAGCCGCTCGGCGAGCAGTGCACGCAGCTCGGGCAGGCCGCGCGCGTCGTCGTACCCGCGCGGCGGGGTGGCGACCGAGACCTCGCGCCAGGCCCGGCGCCAGACCGCCTCGTGCCGCGGGTCGATCCACGGCGTGCCGGCGTCGAGCATGACCAGGTCCCGCTCCCGGGTGGCCGGACGACGGCGCGGCGGCGCCGCGGGACGCCCGGCCGTGCCGTCCGCGACCCAGGTCCCGGCGCCGTGGCGGGCCTCGAGCCAGCCCTCGGCCAGCAGCTGGTCGAAGGCCTGCTCGACGACCGACCGGGAGACCGCCAGGTCCGCCGCGAGCCGGCGGGTGGCCGGCATCCGGTCGCCGCCGACGAGCGCACCGTCGAGCACGAGGTGGCGGACCTGGTCGGCGAGCTGGGTGCCGAGCGGACGCGGGTCGGCGCGGTCGAGACGGAGCGGCAGCATGGAGTGGCCTGTCGATGTGGGCGGGAAGTGGCCCGTGCCTGCAGGCCACTCGTCGCCCACGATAGTCCCATGACCACGGCGCCGACCCTCCCGATGGAGCCCACCGACCGCACGCGCATCAACCGCGGCCGCAACCGCGCGATCGACGACCGCGCCGCGCTGCTCGCCTTCCTCGACGACGCCTACGTCGCCCACCTCGGCGTCACCGTGGGCGACCACACGCTGGTGCTGCCGACGGCCTACGCCGTCGACCCCGAGGGGCCCGACGAGGGCGGCACGCTCTACGTCCACGGCTCGGTCGCGGCGGGCTGGCTGCGGAGGTCGGGCGGCGCCACGGTCTGCGTGACGGTCACCGAGCTCGACGGCCTGGTCGCCGGCCGCTCCTCGTTCCACCACTCGATGAACTACCGCTCCGCGGTGGTGATCGGCACGGCCCGCGTGGTCGAGGACCCCGACGAGCGGCTGCACGCGCTCGACCTCATCGTCGACCACATGATCCCCGGGCGCGCGGCGACCCTGCGCCCCAGCACGCGCAAGGAGCTCGCGGCGACCGCGGTGCTCGCCGTACCGCTGCACGAGGCGTCGATGAAGGTCCGCGCCGGCGGCCCCGTGGACGAGCCGGACGACATCGCGGACGGCGTGTGGGGCGGGCACATCCCGCTGACCCGGGTGCTCGGGTCGGCGGTGCCGGCCGAGGACAACCTGCCGGGCCTGGACGTGCCGGCCGACGTCCGCTCAGCCGCGCCGTAGCCCCGACTCGGGCCGCCGATCGCCGATTTGCGCACGGAACCCGTCGAACCGTGGTCGGCGGCCCGGCGCCGGCCTACCGTCCTGGCACCCCGCTGACCGAAGGGATGCACATGGCAGCCGATCCGGCACGACACCGGCCCCGGCCTCTCGCCCGGGCGCTCGCCGGCACGCTGGCGACGGTTGGCCCACCGACTGGGGCGGGGAGTACGGGGAATTCAACCCGGACCGAGGGGCGCACACCTTCTGCTTCCACGACGCCGAACCCCCGGTCGCGGCGCTCAGGACCCGGATGATCGCAGCGATGGACTACCTCGCCGCGTCGACTGATGCCGCCACCTTCGAGATGGTCCCGTGCGACACCAGCTCGACCGCAGGTCAGACCGACGTCGTCTGGCGTGGGCAACCGTCACGGTCAGCGGCAGAGAGCCGGCGCCGTTTCGACAACGGACTGTGCGATCGCCACCGCCAGTACCGCAAGACGGCTTGCCACGAGCTCGGGCACACGCTCGGCCTGAACCACTTCAACGCACCCCACGAGAGCTGCCAGCGCCTCGGATGGACCGGCACGATCACCGATGCTTGGACCCGCACCTGGACCGCCCACCACCGCGGGCACATCGACGATTGGTTCTGACGTGTCCCCACTCCACGCCTCTCGTGCCGGACTCACGGTCGTGGCCGCCACCACCGCCGTCACGGCGGCACTCGCGCTGACCGGCTGCGGCACCGAGAGCGACCGAGCCGCCGACCAGCGAGACTCGGCCGAGGTCTCCGCCGCACCGGCCACCCCGCCTCCCTCGCCCACCGCCGACTGCCGTCCCGTCGATGTCGGCGCCCTGCGGGCCGGCGGCGCCTACGACTACGAGCCGCGCACCCCCGCTCAGGCTCTGGCCGAGTCCGACCTGGTGGTCGTCGCCACCCTGGTCCGCATCGTCGACGGCTTCGAGCAGCGTGACGACGGCGACCGCGTCCCGTACCTGATCGCCGAGCTCTCGATCACCGAGCGCATCGGCGGCCGTCACCCAGCAGCCGTTCCCGACGACCTGCTGCGCATGCCGATCCCCCAAGGCTCGATCAGCGTCGAGTCGGGAGAGCCGTCGTTCGACCTCGAACGGTTCCGCAGCGCACTCCCGGCAGGAACCCGGATGCTGCTGTTCGTCAACGACGCGACCGCCGAGTACGACAGCCCGCCGCCGACGCTCCCCGAGGGCACGCGCCTCTACGACGGGCGGCCCGACGGCGTCCTCGTCGACAACTGCGGGGTGCTGGTCGGCGGTCACGACGACCTCATGGGCGCGTGGCGATCTCACCGCACCCTTGGCGACCTCCGCGCCGACCTAGCCGCGCCGTAGCCCCGACTCGATCGCGAACACCACCAGCTGAGCGCGGTCGCGGGCGGCGAGCTTGACCATCGCCCGGCTGACGTGGGTGCGCACGGTGTCGGGGCTGACCACGAGCGCGGCGGCGATCTCGGCGTTGGACATGCCGGTCGCGACCCAGCCGAGGATCTCGCGCTCGCGCTCGGTCAGGTCGCCCAGCCGCGGGTGGGTCTGGGTGGGACGCCGGGCGCCGAAGTGCTCGATGACCGTGCGGGTCACCGAGGGCGCGAGCAGCGAGCCGCCGTCGGCGACCACGCGGACGGCGTCGAGGATCGCGGTCGGCTCGGCGTCCTTGAGCAGGAAGCCGCTGGCGCCGTTGCGCAGCGCCTCGAAGACGTACTCGTCGAGCTCGAAGGTCGTCAGCATCACCACCCTCACCTCGGCGAGGTCCGGGTCGAGGGCGACGGCGGCGAGCAGCTCGAGGCCGTCCATCGTGGGCATCCGGACGTCGCAGAGCACCACGTCGGGCCGGGTACGGCGCAGCAGCGCCAGCCCCTCGCGCCCGTCGGCCGCCTCGCCCGCGAGCGTGAGGTCGGGCTCGGCGTCCACGAGGGCGGCCAGGCCCATCCGGACCAGCGGCTGGTCGTCGACCAGGGCGACCCGGATCACCGCGGCTGCTCCGGGACCTCGACCACGACGGCGAACCCGCCGTGGGGCCGCGGGCCGACCCGCAGCGTGCCGCCCGCGGCGGCCACCCGCGCGCGCATCCCGCTGATGCCCATGCCCTCATCCTGCACGTCGCCGCCGCGCCCGTCGTCGCGCACGGTCAGCACGGCGTTGCCGCCGACCGAGGACCACGCGATCCACGCGGTGCCGGCCGAGGCGTGGCGCAGCACGTTGGTGAGCGCCTCCTGCACCACGGCGTACGCCGCCTCGCCGGCCTCGCGCGTGAGCGACCCCGGCGCCCCGGTCACCTCGACCCGGAGGCCCGCGGCCCGGACCCGCTCGACGAGCGCCTCGATGTCGTCGACACCCGGCGCGGGACGCCGCGGCGCGGGCTCGCCCGCGATGACGGCGAGCTCGGCGCGCAGCGCGTCGAGCGACTCCTTGCTGGCCGCCCGGATCGCCTCCAGGCTGGCCCGCACCTTGGCCTCGTCGCGCCCGAGCACGTGGAGCGCGACCCCGGCCTGCATGGCGATCACGGCCAGCCCGTGGCCGACACCGTCGTGCAGGTCCTGCGCCATCCGCAGCCGCTCCTCGGTCGCGGTCCGCTCGACCCGCTCGGCGCGCGCCTCGAACCGGTTGCGCGTCGCGGTCGCGACCGCGCCGGCGGCCAGGACCACGCCCGCCATGCCGATCGCCTGCCACAGGCTCTTGTGCGGCTCGTCGGCGTGCCACTCCCAGCGCGCGGCCAGGCCGGCGGCCATCAGCGTCACGCCGCCGAGCGCACCCGGCAGCCAGCCCGCGAGGGGCACTGTCGCCCCGGCCAGGAAGGTCACCGTCGGCAGGGCCAGGAAGACCGGGCCGTCGGCGAAGCCCAGGGCGAAGTAGATCCCGCACAGCGCCCCCGACGCCGCCAGCGCAAGCCCCGCCGTCCGGGGCGGCAGCGGCGGCAGCACGGCCGGCACCGTCGCCGCGACGACGAGGAGCACCGCCAGCACGACGGGGTGCCGGTCGTTCGCGGCGTTGGAGGCCGCCGTGCCGAGGAACACGATGACGAGCACCGCCCACGGCCACCACGCACGGTGGGCACGAGTCAGCTCCGCCACGCTCGGATGGGTCATGAGCCGAGGCTAGAGCGCCCCGCCGGCCCGCGCGTACGACGACAGGCGCCCGCGGCGTACGCAGAACTGCGTATCCCCGGGCCTCCGCCGAGCGGACGCGCCGGCGCCCGCGAGCCGCGACGGTGGAGCCATGAACCCCAACGCACCGGTGGCCACCACCGAGAACCTCACGAAGGTCTACGGCGACCGCGTCGCCGTCGACAAGGTGACCATGACCGTGCGCCGTGGTGAGGTCTACGGCTTCCTCGGCCCCAACGGGGCGGGCAAGACGACCACGCTGCGGATGCTGCTCGGCCTGATCCGCCCCACCTCCGGCACCGCGTACGCCGACCCCTCGGTCGGCGCGCTCATCGAGGGACCGGGCTTCCACCCCTACCTGTCGGGCCGCGCCAACCTGCGCGTGCTCGCCCGGCACCGCGGCCTGAGCGACGCCGAGGTCGAGCGGGTGCTCGGCCGGGTCGACCTCGCCGGGCGCGGCGACGACAAGTTCAAGGGCTACTCGCTCGGCATGAAGCAGCGCCTCGGCGTCGCGGCGGCGCTGATGGGCGACCCCGAGCTGATCATCCTCGACGAGCCCACCAACGGCCTCGACCCGGCCGGGATGGCGGACATGCGCGCCCTGGTCGTCGACCTTGCCCGCGAGGGCCGCACCGTGCTGCTGTCGAGCCACCTCCTCGCCGAGGTGCAGGAGATCTGCCACCGGGTCGGCGTCATCAACGACGGCCGGCTGCTGCGCGAGTCCACCGTGGCCGAGCTGCGCGGCGGGGTCTCGCTGCGCGTGCGCGCCACCCCCGAGCCGGAGGCGCTCGCGGTCGCGATGCGCCTGGCCGGCGACGACGGCGTACGCCGGGAGACCGACGGCGCGCTGCTGCTGTCGCTCCCCGCCGATCGCGCCCCCGACGTCACCCGCGCGCTCGTCGCCGCGGGCGCCGACGTCCACGAGATCACGGCTGCCGAGCGCAGCCTCGAGGAGGTCTTCTTCGAGATGACTGCCACCCACCAGCCCCACCAGGAGGTATCGGCATGAGCACCCTGACCGCCACCACGCGCAGCACGCGCGCCGAGCTGATGCGGCTGCGGGCCTGGCCCGCCGTGTGGATCACGCTGGGCGCCTGGCTGGTGCTGAGCATCATGTTCGGCTACCTGTTCACCTACCTGTCCTACACGAGCGGCGACGCGAGCTTCGCCGACGAGGGCACCACCCAGGCCGAGCAGCTCGCCCGGATGCTGCCGGACGCCGTGCCGAACGTCTTCCTCCAGGGCATGCCCATGTTCGGCGGCGCGCTGATGATGGTGCTCGGCGCGCTGGTGGCCGGCAACGGCTACGGCTGGGGCACCTGGAAGACGCTGTTCGCCCAGGGCGTGCGGCGTACCCCCGCGCTGCTGGGCTCGGTCACCGCACTGACCGCCGTCGTGCTCGCCACCCTCGTCGTCACCCTCGGCCTCGACCTCGGCATCTCGCTGGTCATCACCGCCAGCGAGAGCCAGGACATCGTGATGCCGTCGTTCGGCTCGGTCGCCGAGGCCTTCGGCGCCGGCTTCCTGGTGCTGGAGATGTGGGCGCTGCTGGGCTTCCTGCTCGGGACGCTCGCCCGCGGCCCGGCCCTCTCGGTCGGCCTCGGCCTGGTCTGGGCGCTGGTGGTGGAGAACCTCCTGCGCGGCGTCGGCCAGCTCCTCGGCTGGGTCGAGAACCTCACCGAGGTGCTGCCCGGGACCTCCGCCGGGTCGCTCATCGGCTCGATCGTCGGGGTCGGCGCCGGGGACGGTACGCCGGGCGTCCTCGACACCGTGCCCGGCGGCCGGGCGGCGCTGACCGTCGGGATCTACCTCGTGCTCGCCGTGGTCGCCAGCATCGTGCTGGTCCGGCGCCGCGACGTCGCCTGAGCCCGCCGGCGAGGGGGCGAGCCGGCGAGCCGGCGTCCGGGTTCAGCCGACGCGCTTGCCGAAGCAGCGCGAGAGCGGCGCGTCCTTGTAGAAGCCGAAGCCGGGGATCTCCGCATAGCCCTCGCTGCGGTAGAGCGCGATCGCCTCGGGCTGGAGCAGCCCGGTCTCCAGCACCACCAGGTCGTGCCCGGCCTGGACCGCCCGGTCCTCGAGCGCGGCGAGGACCTGGCGGGCCAGGCCCCGGCCGCGGCGCTCGGGCACGACGAACATCCGCTTCACCTCGACCGCGCTGGTGCCGCCGAGGACCCGCACCGGCGAGCGGCGCCAGGCGCCCGTCGCGACCGGGTCGGGGCCGTCGTACCCGACGAGGAAGAGGCCCTCGGGAGGGTCGAACAGGGTCGGGTCGACGGGGCTCTCGTCGGGTGAGCCGTAGCGCTCGACGTACTCCTGCTGGACGCGGGCGACGAGCGCCACGGCGTCGGCGTGGAGGTAGCCGACCGGGCGCAGGTCGAAGAGCGTGTTCATGGCGGGCCTAGCGATTTCGAGCGGGTGTGACGGGCCTGTCAGACTAGAGCCATCTCTGACAGCGTCGTCAGCCTGTCCCTCCCGCACTCTGCGATGAGAAGGTTCCACCGTGACTGACGCGATCGTGATCCCCGCCGACCTCAAGCCCGCCGACGGCCGTTTCGGCGCGGGCCCCTCGAAGATCCAGACCAGCCACCTCGACGCGCTCGCCGCGACCGGTGACGCCCTCATGGGCACCTCGCACCGCCAGGCGCCGGTCAAGAACGTCGTGGGCCGGGTCCGCGAGGGCCTCGCCGCCCTCTTCGAGCTCCCCGAGGGCTACGAGGTCGTGCTCGGCAACGGCGGCGCCACCGCCTTCTGGGACATCGCCACGTTCGGCCTGATCGAGCAGAAGTCGCAGCACCTCGCCTTCGGTGAGTTCTCGGCCAAGTTCGCCAAGGCCGCCGAGCTCGCCCCCTGGCTCGACACCCCCTCGGTCATCAAGAGCGACCCGGGCACCCGCCCCGAGGCCGTCGCCGAGGAGGGCGTCGACGTCTACGCCTGGGCCCACAACGAGACCTCGACCGCCGTCATGGCCCCCGTCGTCCGCCCGGCCGGCACCGACGGCGCCCTGGTCCTCGTCGACGCCACCTCGGGCGCCGGCGGCCTCCCGGTCGACCTGACCGAGACCGACGTCTACTACTTCGCCCCCCAGAAGTGCTTCGCCTCGGACGGCGGTCTCTGGATCGCCACCTTCTCCCCCGCCGCCCTCGAGCGCGCGGCCCGCATCGGCGCATCGGACCGGCACATCCCGGCCTTCTTCGACCTGCCGACCGCCATCGACAACTCGGCCAAGAACCAGACCTACAACACCCCGTCGGTCGCCACCCTCTTCCTCATGGCCGAGCAGCTCGACTGGATGAACGCCCAGGGCGGCCTCAAGGCCATGGTCCAGCGGACCACGGCCTCCTCGGACGCGCTCTACGGCTGGGCCGAGCGGACGTCGTACACGACTCCCTACGTGGCCGACCCCGCCCACCGCTCGCTGGTCATCGGCACCATCGACTTCGACGAGTCGATCGACGCCGCCGCGATCGCCAAGGTGCTGCGCGCCAACGGCATCGTCGACACCGAGCCCTACCGCAAGCTCGGGCGCAACCAGCTCCGGATCGCGATGTACCCGGCGATCGACGCGGCGGACGTCGAGGCGCTCACGGCGTCGATCGACTATGTCATCGGGGCGCTCTGACGGACGCGCGAGAGGGCGCGACGCAGGCGTTCTACGACACCGTCGCGGACGACTACGCCGACCTGATCCCCGACCTGCGCTACGAGCGGCCACTGGAGCGAGGGCTGCTCGACGAGCTCGTCGCGGCGCTGCCGGGGTCCACGGCTCCCGTGCTCGACGCCGGGTGCGGCACGGGACGGATGCTCACCCACCTGGCCGCGCGCGGCGTCGTACCGCTCGCGGGGGTCGACCTGTCCCCCGCGATGCTCGCCCACGCGCGGCTCCGGCACCCCGGCACACCGCTCGCGGTGGCCGACCTCGGCGCCCTGCCCCTCGCGCCGGCGTCGGTCCGCGGCGTCCTGTGCTGGTACGCCGTCATCCACAGCACGCCGGCCGAGGTCGCGACGATCGTCGACGAGCTCGCCCGGGTACTCGTCCCGGACGGCCCCGTGCTGCTGGGCTTCCAGGCCGGCCGGGGCGAGCGGGTCGTCGACGGCAGGGCATATCGCCAGGACGCCACCCTGCACGGGGTGCTGCACGAGCCCGCGGACGTCGCCGGGCTGCTGGGCGAGCGGGGCTTCAGCGTCCTCGCCACCGCACGACGTACGGCGGGCGGAGGCGAGCGCCACGACCAGGGCTTCGTCCTCGCCCGGCGCCGCGGAGAGCCGGCTCAGGCGTAGACGTCCACCTGCGGCGCCCCGAGCGCGACCATCAGGTCGCGCCGGCTCGTGCCGGTGACGGCGCCGGGGGTGCTCAGCGCCGTGGCGACCGTGCGCTGCAGGTCGCGGTGCTCGGAGAAGTGCCGCAGGGCGGCGTCGCGCCACTCGTCGACGGCCGGGCCGGCGGCGGGACGGACCGGGCGGGAGCGGAGCAGCCAGCCTGCGCACAGCAGCGCGAAGGCGGCCAGCAGGACCGCGGTGGTGAGCTCCAGCGGCATGATCGGCTCCTCTCGGACGGGGTCGGTGGTGATGTGCCTGACCAACGACCTTCCGCCGAGCGGGTGACGACCGCATCCCCAAAATAGGGACCGGGTCCCGACGGGGCGACCCCGTCAGAGGCGCCCCACGACCAGCTCGTACGCCGGCCCGCCGAACGCCACGATCCGGGCCACCTCGACCTGCGTGGGCGTCGCCCGCAGCGTCTCCAGGGCGGCGTCGACGGCGTCCTCCTTGGGCCAGCCGTAGGCGCCCGCGCTGATGAGCGGGAACGCGATCGACCGGGCCCCGAGCTCGTCGGCGACCTCCAGCGCCCGGCGGTAGCACGAGGTCAGCAGGGTGCGGTCGGTCTCGCCGGCGGTGCGGTCGGGGCCGACCACGTGGATCACCCAGCGCGCGCTCATCCGGCCGGCCGTCGTCCAGCCCGCGTCCCCGGTCGCCAGACCGTCCGGGAACCGGCGGCGGCAGTCCTCCAGCACCTCGGGCCCACCGACCCGGTGGATCGCCCCGTCGACCCCGGCGCCACCGCGCATCGCCCGGTTGGCGGCGTTGACCACCGCGTCGACGTCCTGCTGGGTGATGTCTCCCTCGACGACCTCGATCCGCATGGCCTCGAGCCTGCCAGGTCCGCGAGACTGGGGCCATGGCACGCCCTCGCCGGCTCGACCCGGACTCGGTCTCCGCCCTCGGCTGGGGCGTCCAGCTGCTGCTGTCGCTCCTGGGCGTGGCCGCGCTGTTCGACGAATCGCTGACCCTGCTGTGGATCTGGTGCGGCGTCGGTTCGGCGTACGTCGCGCTCGCGATCGTCTCGCTCGCCCTCTACGCCCGCCGCGACCCCGCCGCCCCCGTACCGGCCGAGGAGCTGCACCACCCCCACGGCCTGCGCGGCGTGCTCACCTTCGTGCTGACCGTCGTACCGGTGGTGATCGGGGTGGTCGCCGCGATGATCATCGTGGGCTTCCGCGACGACCGCTACGTCGGCTCGTTCGTCCGCCTCCCCGGCGTCTGGGCGATGCTGCTGGCATGGGTGCTCCTGCACTGGGGCTTCGCCCAGCTCTACGCCGCCCGGTCCCAGGAGGCCCGCCCCGGGCAGGTCCTCGACTTCCCGGGTACGCCGCACCCGACGCTGGTCGACCACGTGTACTTCGCGTTCACCATCGGCACCACGTTCGCCGCGTCCGACGTGGACGTCCTCTCGACCCGGACCCGCTGGCTGGTCACCGTGCACTCGGTGCTGAGCTTCTTCCTCAACGCGCTCATCATCGTGCTGGCGTTCAACACGATCACCAACGGCTAGGACACGCTCACACCGTCCGGACCCGCACCCGGCAGGACGCGCCCTCGGCCAGTCCCTCCGCGACGCGCACGGCCTTCTTGACCGGCAGCACGAAGGTCTTCTCCTCCGCGCTCGGGAACACCGACGTACGCCAGGTGCTCCCCCCGACGCTGACCTCGACCCGCACGCTGCCGAACCCCTTGCGCGGCCCGGTCTCGTCCTCGATCGCGTCGGCGACGTCGAACGGCAGGCTGACGAAGAACCAGGCCCCGCTCGTCTCCTCGTCGCGGGCCTGCCAGCGCCACAGCGCAGCGGTGAACTCGTGCTCGGTCACGCGCCGATCGTGCCACCGGCCGCCGACATCAGCGACCCGCCAGCAGCCGGAGGGTGGCGCGCTCCACGTCACCCCCGCGCCGTACGGCGGCCCGGATCGTGCGCCCCTCGTCATAGGCGTCCACCACCCGCGGGTCCACGTACGACGACCGCGCCAGCGCCGGGGTGTTGCCCAGGAAGTCGGCGACCTCGCGCATCGCCCCGGCCACCGCCCGCTTGCGGGCGGTGCGGCTCGCGTCGGGACCGGGCGCCTCGGCGAGCGCGGCTGCGGCCAGCACGGTCGCGTGCCAGGTCCGGAAGTCCTTGGCCGTCACGTCGAGGCCGCTGACCTCGCGCACATAGGCGTTGACGTCCTCCGCGCCCACGTCGAGCAGCCGTCGGTCCGTGCGCCTGCGCCGGCGCCGCCGGTCGAGCGCGGCGACCGCGACCTCGTCGTCGATCTCGACGTGGTGCTCGATGCCGGACTTGCCGGTGAACGCGAAGACGAGCGTCTCGCCGCGGCGCCGGACGTGGTCGCGCTCGAGCGTGGTCAGCCCGAACGAGCCGTTCTCGGCCGCGTAGACGTCGTTGCCGATCCGGAAGCAGCCCAGGTCGATCAGCCGGACCGCCAGCGCACAGGTCGCCGTCGGCCCCAGGTCGTCCTCGGCCAGGTCGGCCGCCACGCGTTCCCGGATCCGCGGCAGGCGCCGGCCCAGCGTGACGACGCGTTCGTGCTTCTCCGCGGACCGGCGGGCCACCCAGGCCGGGTGGTAGAGGTACTGGCGGCGGCCGGCGTCGTCGGTGCCGACGGCCTGGAGGTGCCCGTTGTCGGCCGGACAGATCCAGACGTCGGTCCAGGCCGGCGGGATCACCAGGTCTCGGCAGCGCTGGACGTCCGCGTCCGGGAGCCGGTCACCCTCGGCGTCGACGTAGACGAAACCGCGCCCGGCCCGGCGCCGGGTCCAGCCCGGTTCCTCGGGCGACGTACGGCGCAGGCGGGGCACGTCAGCCTCGCCGGCGTGCCAGCGCCACGAACGTCCCCAGCACGACGACCAGCCCACCACCGAGCGCCGCCCACGGCCACCACACGGCCTGGGCCTCGGGGGCCCTGTCGGTCGCCGGGCCGTCGGTTCCCACAGGCTCCCCGGGCGCCGCCGCCTCGAACGGCAGGTCGACGCGCAGCACCTCGGCGCCCACGCCCTCCGAGCTCAACAGCACCTGTCCGTCGGCGGCGACCGCGATCCCCTCGCCCTGCTTCTGGGCGGGCAGGTCGAAGCGGCCGACCCGCTCCAGCTCCGGCCACGTGTAGACGACCGCCTGGCCGTAGTTGCGCAGCACGACGTGCTCACCGTCGGGGAAGAAGGCGCCGTCGGTCGCGATGCCGAGCACCTCCTTGACCGGCTCGAGGCGGTTGGGGCCGTCGGGGTCGAGCTTCGCGGGGGCGGCGTAGAGGCGGCCGATGAACTCCTTGACCACGACGTAGAGCCGTCCGGTCGCCGGGTCGCTCAGCAGGGTCTCGGCGTCGTGGGCACCGTCCGGGTAGACCAGCTCGTACGTCGGCGCGGTCACGGTCCGCTCACCCCGGCCGTAGGGCACCCGGGACACGGTCACGTGGTCGCGGGTGGCGGTGTTGTCGCCGATGTCCCCGACCCACACCTCGTCCGGGCCGGCCGGTGCCAGCGCCTCGATGTCGCGGGCCTCGCCCTGCCAGTGGGTGACGCCGACGGTCTTGCCGGTGGTCAGGTCGACGGTGAA
This sequence comes from Pimelobacter simplex, assembly GCF_024662235.1. Classification (GTDB taxonomy): domain Bacteria; phylum Actinomycetota; class Actinomycetes; order Propionibacteriales; family Nocardioidaceae; genus Nocardioides. The sequence goes on along the minus strand of NZ_CP096276.1, from coordinate 5,855,149 downwards.
GATCCGGTTGCTGTCGCCGGAGTCGTTGACCGTCACGACCACGCCCTCGCCGGCGACCAGGCCGCTGGACTCGTCGATCGCGGGGTCCTGGAAGGCGACGACGGGCGTGCCCGGCACCGGTTCGACCGCGGCGCCGGGGCTGAGCAGGCCGACCGCGAAGGGCACCGGCAGCAGCAGGAAGAGGAGCTTCTCCACGCGGCTCACCGCCCGGCCAGCAGCTCCCCGAGCCGCGGGTGCACACCCCACGCGGCGACGAGGTCGTCGTACTCACGGGTGTCGGCGGCGGTTCCGGTCCGGACCGCGCGGAGCAGGGTGTTGCGCGGGGTGTGCTGGCTGTCGACGAACTCGATCACGTCGACCCGGTACCCCTCGCGCCGCAGGAGCAACGCGCGCAGCGCGTCGGTCAGCGTGTCCGCGAACCGCTCGCGCAGGATGCCGTCGCGCACCAGCGACCCGTACGGCGCCGGGGCCGGCGCCGCGCGCAGCTGGGCCGCGATGTCGTGGTGGCAGCAGGGGGCGGCGAGCACGAGCGGCGCCGTCCAGGCCACCGCGCGGGCCAGGGCGTCGTCGGTGGCGGTGTCGCAGGCGTGGAGAGCGAGGACGACGTCGGGCGGCTCGGGCAGCGCGGCCTCGCCGATGGTGCCGGCCACGAAGGTCGCCTCGATGCCGAGCTCGCGCGCGACCGCGTTGTTGTGGTCGCGCGACTGCTCCTTGACGTCGACGCCGGTCAGCCGCACCGGCAGCCCGCGCCGCTCGCTGAGGAAGCGCTGGGCGGCGAACGTGAGGTAGCCGTTGCCGCAGCCGAGGTCGACCACGCGCAGCGGGTCGTCGGCGGTGGGCTTGCGGAGCTGGCCCTTGGCGATCGCGTAGGCGACGGTGTGGTCGAGGATGCGCAGGAAGTCCTCGACCTGGCGGTACTTCGCGCGCCGCGTGGGCTTGATCCGGCCCTGGGCGTCGGAGAGGCCGAGGACGGCGAGCAGCGGGTCGTCCTCGGGCAGCAGCCGGTCCTTGGCCCGGTCGTGGCTGCGGTCGGGAGCCTGCTCGTCGGCGGCGCGGGCCGTCGTGTGCACGGCGGCGGCGCCCTTCTTGGTGATCCGCAGGCTGAGCCGGCGCTCGGGCGTCTCGACGGTCCAGTTGCCGAACGGCTCGGCGAGCAGCGCGTCGACGGCCTCCTCGGCCGGGCCGCCGCGGGCGTGGTTGGCGGTGTGGGCCTGCGTGGCGTCGTACCGGACGACCTGGAGGTGGCGCCCGGCCTTGAGGTCGACCCAGCGCAGCTCGCCCCGGCGCCACGGCGGCGTCGCGGTACGCCGGCGGCCCGAGGCCACCGCCCGCACCAGCCGGTCGTCGGCCAGGAGGTCCGAGCGGACCTGCGCGAGCCCCTCGTCCAGCGTCAGGGTGCTCATCGCACCAGCGCGGCGACGACGACGATCAGGAGCAGCGCCACCAGCGCGGCCGGGATGATCAGACGACGGTGGCGAGGATTCACCCGACGATGGTAGTCGGTGTCACCAGTGCTCCAGCGAGGCGCCGATGATCAGCGCGAGGTCGTCGCCGGTCACCTCCTTGGGCGCGGTCGCGAGGAGACGCTGCTGCTGGAGCGCGCCGTCGACCAGCGCGCCGACGTCACCGGCGCCGTACCCGACCTCGGCGAGGCCGTTGGGGATGCCGATGTCGCGCATCAGGCGCGCCACCACGTCGGGCAGCAGACCCGGCCCGTCGGCGCCCGGCGCCGCCGGGTCGAGCAGCCGCGCCGCCCGCAGGTGCCGCTCAGGAGCGGCGTCGAAGGTGAACCGGAACGCCTCCGGCGCGGTCAGCGCGACCGCCATGCCGTGCGGCACCATCGCCTCGTCCTGCGGGTAGTCGGCCGGCCGGAAGTCCTGGACCCGTCCCGCCACCGGGTAGGCGTTGGCGTGCGGGATGTGCACCCCGGCGTTGCCGAAGCCGAGCCCGGCGAAGGTCGCCGCGAGCGCCATCTGCTCGGCCGCCTCGCTGTCCTCGCGCCCCTCGCGCGCATCCCGTACGGCGGCCCGGAAGGCCGTCGCGAGCAGGCCCAGCGCCCGCTCCGACCACAGGTCCGCGATCGGGTTCGAGCCGCAGTAGGGCACTCGCTGCTCGGGCTGCTTGGCGGCGAAGTCGCCGTACCAGCGGGCGGTGTAGCTCTCCAGCGCGTGGCACAGGATGTCCATGCCGGCCGCGGCGAGGACGCCCGGCGGCTGGGTCGCGCTCAGGCTCGGGTCGACGACGGCGAGGCGCGGGCGCAGCGCCGCATGGCTGATCCCCGTCTTCACCTTGAGCGCGAGGACGTCCATCACGCAGATCGTCGTCGACTCCGCACCGGTGCCCGTCGTGGTCGGGACCGCCACCAGCGGCAGCACCGGCTGCTCGGGCGCCCGGGCCTTGCCGATGGGCGCGTTGACGTAGTCCATGAGCTCGCCGGGGTTGGTCACCAGCAGCGCGACCGCCTTGGCGGTGTCGATCGACGAGCCGCCGCCCACCGCCACCACCGCGTCGAACGGACCCTCGGCCCGGGCGAACGCCACCGCCTCCTCGAGCGAGGCGTCGGTGGGCTCGACCCGGGTCCGGTCGAAGACGACGACCTCGAGGTCCCGGGCGCGCAGGCCCTCGGCGACCCGCTCCGGGTGACCGGCGGCGGCCACCCCGGGATCGGTGACCAGCAGGACCCGGCGGGCGCCCCAGCCCCGGACGTCGTACCCGATCTCGGTGGCGGCGCCCCGCCCGAACTTCAGCGCGGGCGCGGCGTAGGTGAAGACGGTCTCGGTGCTGGTGCTCACCCGGCGACAGTATCGCCGGCGGTCTCGATGGCCGCGCGCACCGAGCCGTAGACCTTGAGCCGGCCGGCCGCGATGTCGGCGAGCGGCACCCAGGCGACGCCGTCCGTCGTACCGCCCTCCTCGACGACGCGGGGCTCGCCCGGCCCGACCTCGGCGCGGTAGATCACGCCGATGGCGTGGAAGTCCTCGGCCCGGCCGTTGGGCGCGGTCCCGGTGAAGTGGTGGTCGAGCACGGTCAGCAGGCTGGTCGCCTCACCCTCCAGCCCGCACTCCTCCCACAGCTCGCGCCGGATGGTGTCGGTCGGCGCCTCGCCGTGGTCGATGCCGCCGCCCGGCAGGTGCCAGGTGCCCGGGTCGGGCGCGAGGTCGGAGGTGCGGGTGAGCAGGATCGCGCCGTCGCGGACGACGTACGCATAGGCGGCGGTGCGCTGCCGCTGCCGGATCCGGTACGACGCGAGCGCGTCCGCCACCAGGCTCACCGTCGGCACCGTCCCGTCGAGCACCTCCGCGACCGGCTTCCACGCCGCCTCCGCCGTCGACCCGTCGACCTCGGTCACGTGCGGCTCGGGCGCATCGGCCGCCACCCAGCCCTCGTACACGATCCGAACCGAGTGCGCATCGACCCGCCGCCCGCGCCGCCACGAGTCGGCGACGTGGAGCGAGTAGACGTGGGCGGTCTCGTCGATCTGGGCATCGAGCCCGGTCTCCTCGTAGACCTCGCGCACGACCGCGTCGCGCGGGTCCTCGCCGTGGTCGACGCCGCCGCCGGGCAGGGACCACAGCTCCTTGCGGGTGACGCGCTCGGAGAGGCGGGAGAGGAGGATCTGGTCGCCGCGGATGATGACGGCGTACGCCGCCAGTCGCTGCACCCGCTGCCCCATCACCGTCTCCTGTCGTCCTCCTCCACCCTAGGGGGTGGGGGGATCAGGAGAACGGCGGCCGGGCGTCCTTCGCCAACGAACGCTTCCCCGCCCACCGCCACACCCGCGCGGCCCGGTCCCGGTCCTCGTCGGTGACCAGGTTGCCCATCCACCGCAGCGCGAGCGTCATCAGCAGGTCCGAGCGCATCCCGACCGGCCCGAGCGCGGGCAGCAGCCGGGGCACGGTGACCAGGCCGGCCAGGCGCCGGGCGATCGAGAACGACTCGCCGTAGTGGTCGCGCAGGAGCTGGGGCCAGACCACGCCGAGGTCGGCGTCGGGGTCGGTGGCGAGGAGCTCGGCGATGACCCGGCCGGTCTCGAGGCCGTAGTCGATGCCCTCGCCGTTGAGCGGGTTGACGCAGGCGGCGGCGTCGCCGATGAGGGCCCAGTTGCGGCCGGCGACGTGGGAGACGGCGCCGCCCATCGGGAGCAGGGCGGACGTCGGCGCGCGCAGCTCGTCGCCGAGGCCGAACTCGGCGCGCAGGCGGTCGGCGTAGAGCTTCATGAGGGGCTTGATCGCGACGTCGGCGGGGCGCTTCGCGGTGGCGAGGGTGCCGGCGCCGAGGTTGACCTCGCCGCTGTCCTTGCCGAGGGGGAAGATCCAGCCGTAGCCGGAGAGGATCTCGTCCTGCTCGCCGCGCAGCTCGAGGTGCGAGCTGATCCACGGGTCGTCGGCGCGCGTGGAGGTGACGTACGAGCGCCCGGCGACGCCGTAGACGGTGTCGCGGTGCCACTCGCGGCCGAGGACCTTGCCCAGCGGGGACCGTACGCCGTCGGCCACGACCAGCCGCTTGCACGCGATGACGCGCCCGTCCTTGAGCACGACCCCGGTGACGCGCTCCCCCTCCATCCGTACGTCGACCGCGCGGGCGCCGTCGAGCCCCGTCGCGCCCGCCTTGAGGGCGGTGGTGCGCAGGTGGTCGTCGAGCTCGGTGCGGGCCACCGCGCTGCCCCAGTCGGGCAGGTTGCCGCCGGGCCAGGGCAGGTGCAGGGTCTGGCCGAAGCCGTGGGCACGCAGTCCCTGGCTGACCGTGTGGGCGCGTACCCAGTCGCGCAGGCCGAGGCGCTCGAGCTCGCCGATGGCGCGCGGGGTGAGCCCGTCGCCGCAGGTCTTGTCGCGCGGGAAGACCGCCGCATCGGCCAGGATCACGTCGAGCCCGGCGCGGGCGGCCCAGGCGGCCGCGGCGGAGCCGGCCGGGCCGGCGCCGACGACGAGGACGTCGGTGCTCAGCGGGGTGCTCGCGCTCATCCCCCGATTGTGTCAGGGCGCCCACCCGGGGACCGCGACGGCCCGGATGTCGAGGACTCCGAACCCGTCCCCTCGGGCCGTCGGACCCGCGATGATGGCTCCGTGCCGGTGCCGCGACCCTCCGCGCCCCGAGGACGTGTCCTCGGGGTGCCCGAGCGCGCCGCGGTGGTCCTCGCCGTAGCGCAGGCGCTGCTGGCGGGCGCGACCGTCGTCGCGCTGCTGGCGACCGCGCACGTCGCGGACCCGTCGTACGAGGTGCGCCGCGAGCTCGCTCCCCTCGACGTGGTGATGAGCCTGCTCTACGCCCCGCTGGGCGCCCTGATCGTGGTGCGCAGCCGGCACGCGGTCGGCTGGGCGTTCCTCGTCGTCGGCTGGGGGTACGCCGTCACCGCCGCCGGCATCGCGTGGACGGTGGTCGGCGTCGCCCACCCGCCGCTGCCCGGTACCGACTGGGCCGCTCCCCTGCTCCTCACCGGCTGGACGACGGCGACCCTGGTCTCGCTGCTCGTCGTGCCCTTCCTGCTCACCCCCGGACCCCCGCGCGGCTGGGCCCGCCGGTTCGCGATCGGCGGCGGGGTGGTCGTGGTGGTGGCGACGGTGGTCCGGCTGCTCGTCCAGGTCCGCGACGCCCCGCCGCACCCGCTCACCGGCGGCGGCGCCCTCTCCGACCTCGCGTACGACGTCGACGGCGCCCTGATCCCCGGCTACTTCCTGCTCGGCCTGGGCGTCGTCGTCTGGATCGGCTACCGGCTGCGCACCGGTGACGCCGAGCAGCGCCGCGGGCTGTCGTGGCTGCTGCTCTCGCTGCTGACGGTCGCGGTCGCCTACATGGTCTTCGAGATCGGCGTCAGCATCGACGGTCCGTGGTTCCCCGCGGGGACGGCGCTGCTGACGATGGCCGAGGTGATGCTGGTCGGCGCGGTGCTCGTGCTGATCCGGCGCCAGCCGTCGTGGCGGGTGGACCTGGCGATCTCGCGCACGCTGGTCGGCATCCTGCTCACCACCACCCTCGTCGCGGCGTACGTCGTCGCGGTGTGGGCGCTCGGCATGATCACCCCGATGGGTGCGGAGTCGACCGGCCTGGTCGTGGTGGCCGCGCTCGCGCTGGCCGTGCTGCCGCTGCGGGACTGGCTCCAGGGCCAGGTGGAGCGGCTCGTGTTCGGCTCCGGCGCGGACCCGTCGGCGCTGCTGGAGCGGGTCGCCCAGGCGCTCGACGCGGGCGACGCCGACAGCCCCCAGCTGACCGGTCTGGTCGACGCGCTGCGCCGCGCGCTGCGCCTGGCCCGCATCGAGGTCCGCCTGTACGACGTCCCGGTCGCGGTCTCCGGCCGCCCCGAGCCCGACGACGCCGAGCGCGCCCTGGCGCTGCCGCTGCACCCCCGCGGCCGCGAGGTCGGCACCTTGACCGTGGTGCCGCCGCGCGGGGAGCGGCTCGACCCGCGCACCGTGCGCCTGCTGCGCCAGATCTCCGGGCTGGTCGCGGTCGCGGCCCAGCTCGACGACGCCAACCGGGCCGTCGAGGAGGCCCGGGCCCGGGTGGTCGAGGTGCGCCACGAGGAGCGCCGGCTGCTGCGCCGCGAGCTGCACGACGGCCTCGGTCCCGCCCTGTCCGGGACGGCGCTCGCGCTGGCCGCGGTGCCCACCACCTCCTCGCTCAACGCCGACGACACCGTGCTGCTGCGCCGCCTGGCCGAGGAGCTCAGCCGCCGCGCGGACGACGTACGGCAGATGGCGCGGGTGCTGCTGCCCCCGGTCCTCGACGAGGGCCGGCTCGGGGCCGCGCTCGACCTGCTCGCGGACCGGTACTCGATGTCCCGCTTCTCGGTCGCCGTCGACGCCCCGCACGCCGACCGGCTCGACGGCATCCACCAGATCGTCGTCTACCAGGTCGCGGCCGAGGCGGTGCGCAACGCCGCCCGGCACGCGGGCGCCCGGCACTGCCGGATCCGGCTGGACCTGCCGCCCGACGGCGGCGTCCGGCTCGAGGTCCGCGACGACGGCCGAGGCATCGACGACACGGCCGTCCCGGGTGTCGGGACGGCCTCCATGCGCGAACGCGCCGCCGAGCTGGGCGGCACCGTCGAGGTCGCCGGAGGCGACGGAAGGGGGACCTCGGTGGTCATGCTGCTGCCGTGAACGGGGACGAGCCGATCCGGGTGCTGGTCGTCGACGACCATCCCGTGTTCCGGATCGGGATGAGCGCGCTGCTGCGCTCGCTGCCGGACGTCGAGGTGGTCGGCGAGGCCGCGGACCGGGACGAGGCGCTCACCCTGGCCGACGCCCACGCCCCGCACGTGGTCCTCATGGACCTCGACCTCGGGGACGACTCGGGCGTCGAGACCACCCGCGAGCTGTGCCGTCGCGACCCGACGCTGGGGGTCCTGGTGATCACCATGTTCGGCGACGACGACTCGCTCTTCGCCTCGATCCGGGCGGGAGCGCGCGGCTTCCTGCTCAAGGGCGCCTCACCCGCCGAGGTGGAGCGGGCGGTCCGCTCGGTGGCCAACGGCGACTTCATGCTGGGGCCCCAGCTGGCCCAGCGCGGTGCGCTGTACCTGTCGGGGGCGCGCACCCGGGGCGCCGTACCGTTCCCGGAGCTGACCGACCGCGAGCGCGAGGTCGTCGACCTCGTCGCCCGGGGGTACGACAACGCCACCATCGCCCGCCGCCTCGTGCTGAGCACCAAGACCGTGCGCAACTACGTCTACGGCGTGCTGGCCAAGCTCGACGTACCCGACCGGGGACAGCTCATCGTGCGCGCCCGGGAGTCCGGGCTCGGCGCCGACGACGAGGAGTCCGACGAGACGGCCCGGGCCGGTGGCCCGGAAGGTCGTGACGGGCTGACCTGACACCTGGGTCACCGGGCAGCCGAGGCTCGGTGCCATGAACGAGACCCCTCTCTCCCCGTCCCCGCTCGCGCCACCGAGCTCCGAGCCCGCTCCCTCCGGCGGCGGCTTCACCGCCTGGCCGCTGCTCATCTCGCTGTGCGGCCTGCTCGGCATCGTCGCGCTCTTCCTCGAGGGTCGCCCCGACAACAGCAGCGACTTCGACTACCCGGTCACCGCCGAGGACGTCCTCGGCGTCGACTACCTGCCCTACCGGATCTCCGGTGCCGTCGGCTACATCCTGGTGATCGTCCTGCTGATCACCGCGGCGGTCTGGCGGCACCGGGTCGAGCGCCGCTTCCCCGGCTCCGTGGGCGCCACCGTCGTCGGCTACGGCGTGCTGGCGACCGCCGGCATCACCGCGCTGGCGTACGGCTGGCGCGGCGCGCTCGGCAACTACCTGCCGAAGGCGATGGAGGAGAACACCTACGACGCCGAGGGGCTCTACAACTACTTCGTGATGACGGACTTCAGCCCCTACATCGCGTTCGTGCCGCTCCTCGCGTCGGCGTACGCGCTGGCCTGGATGGCCTTCCGCGAGCGCCTCGTCTCCCGCGGCCTCGGCGCCGGCGCCGGCCTCGTCGCCACCGCCCTGCTCGGCGCCGTGCTCGCCCTCGGCGTCCCCGGCCTCCCGGCCCTGATCATGCTGGCCCTCATCGTGGCCGGGATCTGGCTCGCCGTCGGCCGCAGCCCGATCACCGCGAGCCGGCCGTGAGGTGCCGCGCGATCGCGGCCGGGCTGATCGCGGCCGCCGCCGCGGCGGCCGCGGCCGGGACCGCCGCGCCCGCCAAGGCCGAGCCGCCCCCGGGTGCGGGCGCGGACGAGTGGCCCGACCGCACCCCGCCGCAGATCCACTTCCAGCTGCCCGCGAGCACCGCCGACGGCTGGTTCCCGCACGAGGTCGAGGTCTGGGTCACCGCGTCGGACAACTCGGGGATCGCCGACATCGAGTACACGCTCACCGGCGCGCACACCGACTCCGGCGCCACCGACTGGACCGGCATCCGGCGGGTCATCAAGAACCAGGGTGTCACCACGTTCGAGATCCGGGCGACCGACGGCACCGGCAACACCACGACGCGCACCCTCGGCGTCGGCATCGACCTGACCGAGCCGACCGTCGCGTTCGCCGGTCCGGCCACCGACGGGCGGGTCATCCGCCAGGGCGACGCTCCGGCGCTGACCTTCACCTGCGCCGACGTACCGACCCACGTCACGGACTGCTACGGCCGGGTCGGGGACGAGCCGTTCCACTCCGGCGAGGCGGTGCCGACCGCGAACCGCGGCCCCCAGGCCGTCACGGTGACCGCCGTCGACGCGGTCGGCCGTTGGGTCGAGCGCCAGTTCACCTACACCGTCGCCGAGCCGCAGCTCAAGATCAACGGCCGCCCGAGCATCTCGGGCAACCCCGGCACGGTCCGGGTCGGGGACACCCTTGCGGCGACCGGCGGCACCTTCACCCCCGCCGCCACCCACCTCGAGTACCGCTGGAAGGTCGGCGACCGGGCTCCCGTCGCCGGACAGACCTACGTCGTCACCCCCGCCGACCTCGGCAAGCGGATCCGGCTCTCGGTGGTCGGCAGCCGCGCCGAGCACGCCCCCACCACCGCCGAGGCGACGAATGACGTCCCCGTGGTCACGGGTACCTACCTGGTCACCGGCAACCCGACGGTCACCGGCACCGCCCGGGAGGGCGGCCTGCTCCGGCTGGCCGAGCCGGCGATCACCCCGGCTCCGAACGACCGCGACAACCTGTGGACCATCGCCGGCACGGAGGTCGAGACCGACAGTCCGGTGCTCCCGCTGACCTCCGCCCACGTCGGCAAGCGGGTGAGCTGCGTGCAGCGGTACACCGGTCCGGGCTTCGCCGACCTGACCGTCCCCTGCCGCTTCGCCGGCGGCGCGTCCTCCGTGGTCGTCACCGGCAACGCCTGGACCGTCCGCGCCCCCGCCCGTCTGGCCGGCAAGGCCAAGGTCGGCAAGAAGCTGCGCGCCGTCGCCCCGGCGCTCTCGGGCCGGGCGGACCGCTACGCCTACCAGTGGCTGCGCAACGGCAAGGTCATCAAGGGCGCGACCGCGGCGGCGTACCGCCCGCGCGCCAAGGACGTGAAGGCCCGGATCAGCGTCCGGGTCACCGCGACCACCGCCCACCGACCGGCCACCGTGTCGGTCTCCCCGGCTCAGCGCGTACGGCGCTGACCCCAGGGGTCCCGGCCTGTGGGGGGCCGGGCCCCGTCCTCGAGAAAGGGGAAGGCCCTCCCGAGCACTGCTCGGGAGGGCCTTCGGCCGTGGGGCCACGCCCTAGGGTCGGACCATGACTGATCCCTGCCTGTTCTGCGGCATCGTGGCCGGCGAGGTGCCGGCGGTCAAGGTCGCCGAGGACGCCACGACCTTCGCCTTCATGGACATCCAGCCGGCTTCCGAGGGCCACCTCTTGGTGATCCCCAAGCGGCACAGCCGCGACCTGACCGAGATCGAGCCGGCCGATCTCAGCGACGTCACGCTGGCCGCCCAGCGCATCGCCCGGACCGTGCTCACCGAGCTGGGCGCCGACGGCGTCAACCTGCTCAACTGCTGCGGCGCCGACGCGTGGCAGACCGTCTTCCACTTCCACCTCCACGTCGTCCCCCGGTACGCCGACAAGACCCGCGACCGACTGACCCTGCCCTGGCAGCCCGGGGTGCGCGGGGACGCCGCCGCGATCGCCGCCGTCGGCGGCCGGCTCGCCGCCGCGCTCGCCTGAGTCCCCCCGAAATGCCCGAAGGCCCTCCCGAGCAGTGCTCGGGAGGGCCTTCGGCTGACTCGATCAGTTCTGGTAGGAACCGAAGTCGAAGTCGTCCAGCGCCACGGCCTGGCCCTGGTTGCCGAACTCGTAGTCGTAGGACTCGTAGCCGGTGACGGCGTACGCCGCGGCGCGCGCCTCCTCGGTGGGCTCGACCCGGATGTTCCGGTAGCGCTCCAGGCCGGTACCGGCCGGGATCAGCTTGCCGATGATCACGTTCTCCTTCAGGCCGCGCAGGCTGTCGGAGCGGCCGTTGATCGCGGCGTCGGTGAGCACCCGGGTGGTCTCCTGGAAGGAGGCCGCCGAGAGCCACGACTCGGTCGCGAGCGAGGCCTTGGTGATGCCCATGAGCTCCGGACGACCCGAGGCCGGCTTGCCGCCCTCGGAGACCACGCGCCGGTTCTCCTCCTCGAAGCGGACCCGGTCGACGAGGTCGGACGGCAGCAGGTTGGTCTCGCCCGACTCGAGCACCGTGATCCGGCGCAGCATCTGCCGCACGATGATCTCGATGTGCTTGTCGTGGATCGACACACCCTGCGACCGGTAGACCTCCTGGACCTGGTCGACGAGGTGCTGCTGGGTCTTGCGGACACCAAGGATGCGCAGCACCTCCTTCGGGTCCTCGGTACCGGCGGTGAACTTGTCGCCCACCTCGACCCGGCCGCCGTCCTCGACGAGGAGGCGCGAGCGGCGGGACACGGGGTACTCCTTGACCTCGCTGCCGTCGTCGGGGGTGACGATGACGATGCGGGCCTTGTCGGTCTCCTCGATGGAGATGCGACCGGCGGCCTCGGAGATCTGGGCGTGACCCTTGGGGGTCCGCGCCTCGAAGAGCTCCACGACGCGGGGCAGACCCTGCGTGATGTCGTCGGCCGAGGCCACACCACCGGTGTGGAAGGTACGCATGGTCAGCTGCGTGCCGGGCTCACCGATCGACTGGGCCGCGATGATGCCGACGGCCTCGCCGATGTCGACGAGCTTGCCGGTCGCCAGCGAGCGGCCGTAGCACTTCGCGCAGGTACCGGTACGGGCGTCGCAGGTCAGGACCGAGCGGACCGTGACCGTCTCGATGCCGGCCTCGATGAGCTCGGCGATCTTGACGTCACCGAGGTCCTCGCCCGCGGTGGCGAGCACCTCACCCGTGGTCGGGTGGGTGATCTCCTTGGCGGCCGAGCGGGCGTACGCGGCGGTCTCGGCGTTCTCGTCCTTGACGACCACGCCGTTCTCGTCCTTGACGCCGATGACCTTGGGCAGGCCGCGCTCGGTGCCGCAGTCGTCCTCACGGATGATGACGTCCTGCGACACGTCGACCAGACGACGGGTCAGGTAGCCCGAGTCGGCGGTCCGCAGCGCGGTGTCCGCCAGACCCTTGCGGGCACCGTGGGTGGAGATGAAGTACTCCAGCACGGACAGACCCTCGCGGAAGTTGGCCTTGATCGGCCGCGGGATGATCTCGCCCTTGGGGTTGGCCACCAGACCACGCATGGCGCCGACCTGGTTGATCTGGTTGAAGTTACCCGAGGCGCCCGAGTGGACCTGGACGTAGATCGGGTTGGTCGGGTTCGCCTCGAAGGTGGCCCGCAGTGCCTTGCCGACCTCCTGGCTCGCCTTGGTCCAGATCTCGATGAGCTCCTGGCGGCGCTCGTCGTCGGTGACCAGACCGCGCTCGTACTGCTTCTGGATCTTGGCCGCGTCGGCCTCGTGCTTGGCGAGGATCTCGGACTTGTTCGGCGGCGTGATGACGTCGTCGATCGAGACCGTGACACCCGAGCGGGTGGCCCAGTGGAAGCCGTTGTCCTTGAGCGCGTCCAGGGACGCCGCGACGACGACCTTGGGGTAGCGCTCGGCGAGGTCGTTGACGATCGCGCCGAGGCGCTTCTTGCCGACCTCCTCGTTGACGTACGGGTAGTCGGCCGGCAGCGCGTCGTTGAAGATCGTGCGGCCCAGCGTGGTCTCGACCAGCGAGGCCACGCCCTCCTCGACACCCTCGAAGAAGTAGTCCTCGAGACGGATCTGGACCTTGTTCTGCAGCGTGATCTCGCCGCGGTCGTAGGCCATGATCGCCTCGGCCGGGGACGAGAAGGTCCGCAGGCGGGTCTCGCCGCCGGCCTCGACCGTCGCCTCGCCACGCTCGGTGGTGAGGAAGAACAGGCCGATGATCATGTCCTGGGTGGGCATGGTCACCGGACGGCCGTCCGACGGCTTGAGGATGTTGTTGGTCGACAGCATCAGGATCCGGGCCTCGGCCTGCGCCTCGGCGGACAGCGGCAGGTGGACCGCCATCTGGTCACCGTCGAAGTCGGCGTTGAACGCGGTGCAGACCAGCGGGTGCAGCTGGATGGCCTTGCCCTCGATCAGCTGGGGCTCGAAGGCCTGGATGCCGAGACGGTGCAGCGTGGGCGCACGGTTGAGCAGCACGGGGTGCTCGGTGATGACCTCTTCGAGGACGTCCCACACGACCGGGCGGGCGCGCTCGACCATCCGCTTGGCGGACTTGATGTTCTGCGCGTGCGACAGGTCGACGAGGCGCTTCATCACGAACGGCTTGAACAGCTCGAGCGCCATCTGCTTGGGCAGACCGCACTGGTGCAGCTTGAGCTGCGGGCCCGACACGATGACCGAACGGCCCGAGTAGTCCACGCGCTTGCCGAGCAGGTTCTGGCGGAAGCGACCCTGCTTGCCCTTGAGCATGTCGGAGAGCGACTTCAGCGGCCGGTTGCCCGGGCCGGTGACGGGGCGACCACGACGGCCGTTGTCGAACAGCGAGTCGACGGCCTCCTGGAGCATCCGCTTCTCGTTGTTGACGATGATCTCCGGCGCACCGAGGTCGAGCAGCCGCTTGAGGCGGTTGTTCCGGTTGATGACGCGGCGGTACAGGTCGTTGAGGTCGGAGGTCGCGAAGCGGCCACCGTCGAGCTGCACCATCGGGCGCAGGTCCGGCGGGATGACCGGAACGGCGTCGAGGACCATGCCCTCGGGCTTGTTGCCGGTCTTGCGGAAGGCCTCGACGACCTTGAGCCGCTTGAGCGCGCGGACCTTGCGCTGACCCTTGCCGGTGGCGATGGTCTCGCGCAGGTTCTCGACCTCGGCGTCGAGGTCGAAGCTCTGCAGGCGCTTCTGGATCGCCGTGGCGCCCATGTGGCCCTCGAAGTACTTGCCGAACCAGTTCTTCATCTCGCGGTAGAGGATCTCGTCGCCCATGAGGTCCTGGACCTTGAGGCTCTTGAACGTGTCCCAGACCTCGTCGAGGCGGTCCAGCTCGCGCTGGGCGCGGTCGCGCAGCTGCTTGAGCTCGCGCTCGGCGCCGTCGCGCACCTTGCGGCGCTGGTCGGCCTTGGCACCCTCGGCCTCGAGCGTGGCGAGGTCGTCCTCGAGCTTCTTGGTGCGGTCCTCGAGGCCGGCGTCGCGGCGCTTCTCGATGGACTCGCGCTGGAGCTGCACCTTGCCCTCGAGCGAGGACAGGTCGCGGTGCCGGGCGTCCTCGTCGACCGAGGTGATCATGTAGGCCGCGAAGTAGATGACCTTCTCGAGGTCCTTCGGCGCCAGGTCGAGCAGGTAGCCCAGGCGGCTCGGCACACCCTTGAAGTACCAGATGTGGGTGACCGGGGCGGCGAGCTCGATGTGGCCCATCCGCTCACGGCGGACCTTGGAGCGGGTCACCTCGACGCCGCAGCGCTCGCAGATGATGCCCTTGAAGCGGACCCGCTTGTACTTGCCGCAGTAGCACTCCCAGTCCCGGGTGGGACCGAAGATCTTCTCGCAGAAGAGGCCGTCACGCTCGGGCTTGAGCGTGCGGTAGTTGATGGTCTCCGGCTTCTTGACCTCGCCGTGGCTCCACGTGCGGATGTCGTCCGCGGTGGCCAGGCCGATCTGAAGCTGGTCGAAGAAGTTCACGTCGAGCACGATGGCTGCTGTCCTTCGTTAGTTCTGTGAAAGGTGAGGCTGGGGACTGAGGGGGGCGGCGCGCCGAGGCGCGCCGCCGCCGCACTCAGACTTCTTCGACGCTCGAGGGCTCGCGACGGGAGAGGTCGATGCCGAGCTCCTCGGCGGCGCGGAAGACGTCCTCCTCCGCGTCCTTCAACGCGATGGCGGAGCCGTCCTGGGACAGCACCTCCACGTTGAGGCAGAGCGACTGCATCTCCTTGACGAGAACCTTGAACGACTCCGGGATACCCGAGTCGGGGATGTTCTCGCCCTTCACGATGGCCTCGTAGACCTTGACGCGACCGGGCACGTCGTCGGACTTGATCGTCAGGAGCTCCTGGAGGGCGTAGGCGGCGCCGTACGCCTCCATCGCCCACACCTCCATCTCGCCGAACCGCTGGCCACCGAACTGGGCCTTACCACCCAGGGGCTGCTGCGTGATCATCGAGTACGGACCGGTCGAACGCGCGTGGATCTTGTCGTCGACCAGGTGGTGGAGCTTGAGGATGTACATGTAGCCGACCGAGACCGGGTCCTTGAACGGCTCGCCGGAGCGACCGTCGAAGAGGCTGGCCTTGCCGCTCTCCTTGACCATCCGGACACCGTCGCGGTTGGGCAGGGTCTGACCGAGCAGGCCGGTGATCTCGTCCTCGCGGGCGCCGTCGAAGACGGGGGTCGCCAGCTTGGTGTTCGGCTCGGCCTGGTCGGCACCGATCGAGGTCAGGCGCTGGGCCCACTCCTCGTTCTTGAGGTCGGCGTCGATGTGCCAGCCCTGCTTGCCGAGCCAGCCCAGGTGCAGCTCGAGGATCTGACCGATGTTCATCCGTCGCGGCACACCCAGCGGGTTGAGCACGACGTCGACCGGCGTGCCGTCCTCCATGAACGGCATGTCCTCGATCGGCAGGATCTTGGCGATGACACCCTTGTTGCCGTGACGGCCGGCGAGCTTGTCACCCACGGAGATCTTGCGCTTCTGCGCGACGTACACGCGGACCAGCTGGTTGACACCCGGCGGGAGCTCGTCGCCCTCTTCGCGGTCGAAGACGCGGACGCCGATGACCGTGCCGGACTCACCGTGCGGGACCTTCATCGAGGTGTCGCGCACCTCGCGCGCCTTCTCACCGAAGATCGCGCGGAGCAGGCGCTCCTCGGGGGTCAGCTCGGTCTCACCCTTGGGCGTCACCTTGCCGACGAGGATGTCACCGGTGGTGACCTCCGCGCCGATCCGGATGATGCCGCGCTCGTCGAGGTCGGCGAGCATCTCCTCGCTGACGTTCGGGATGTCGCGGGTGATCTCCTCGGGCCCGAGCTTGGTGTCGCGGGCGTCGACCTCGTGCTCCTCGATGTGGATCGAGGTGAGGACGTCCTCCTGCACCAGGCGCTGGCTGAGGATGATCGCGTCCTCGTAGTTGTGGCCCTCCCACGGCATGAACGCCACGAGCAGGTTGGTGCCCAGCGCCATCTCGGCCATGTCGGTGCACGGACCGTCGGCGATCGGCGAGCCGGCCTCGACCCGGTCACCGGCGACGACCAGCGGGCGCTGGTTGATGCAGGTGCCCTGGTTGGAGCGCTTGAACTTCGCGAGCCGGTACGACGAGTAGGTGCCGTCGTCGTTCATGGTCTCGACGAGGTCCGCGGAGACCTCCTTGACCACACCGGCCTTGGTGGCGGTGACGACGTCGCCGGCGTCGACCGCGGCGCGGAACTCGATGCCGGTGCCGACGATCGGGCTGTCGCTCTTGATGAGCGGGACGGCCTGACGCTGCATGTTGGCGCCCATGAGCGCGCGGTTGGCGTCGTCGTGCTCGAGGAACGGGATCAGGGCCGTCGCGACCGACACCATCTGGCGCGGCGAGACGTCCATGTAGTCGACCTCGTCGGCCGTGATCTCGGAGACCTCGCCGTCGCGCTGGCGGACCAGCACCCGCTCCTCGGCGAAGCGGTTGTTGGCGTCGAGGGCCGCGTTGGCCTGCGCGATGACGTAGCGGTCCTCGTCGTCGGCGGTCAGGTAGTCGATCTGGTCGGTGACGACACCGTTCTCGACCTTGCGGTAGGGCGTCTCGACGAAGCCGAACGGGTTGATCCGCCCGTACGACGCGAGCGAGCCGATCAGACCGATGTTCGGGCCTTCCGGCGTCTCGATCGGGCACATCCGGCCGTAGTGCGACGGGTGGACGTCACGGACCTCCATGCCGGCGCGGTCACGGGAGAGACCACCCGGGCCGAGCGCGGAGAGGCGACGCTTGTGCGTCAGGCCCGCGATCGGGTTGGTCTGGTCCATGAACTGCGAGAGCTGCGAGGTGCCGAAGAACTCCTTCAGCGCCGCGACCACGGGACGGATGTTGATCAGGGACTGCGGCGTGATGGCCTCGACGTCCTGGGTCGTCATCCGCTCGCGGACCACGCGCTCCATGCGCGCCAGACCGGTGCGGAGCTGGTTCTGGATCAGCTCGCCGACCGTGCGCATGCGGCGGTTGCCGAAGTGGTCGATGTCGTCGGGGCTGATCTCGATGTCACCCTGGGGCGTCGAGAGCTCGGCCCGGCCGTCGTGCAGCGCCACGATGTAGCGGATCGTCGCGACCATGTCGGAGATCGTCATCGTCTGCTGGTCGAACGGCTGGTCCTGGCCCAGCTTCTTGTTGATCTTGTAGCGACCGACCTTGGCCAGGTCGTAGCGCTTCGGGTTGAAGTAGTAGTTCTTCAGCAGCGTCAGCGCGGCCTCACGCGTCGGCGGCTCGCCCGGGCGCAGCTTGCGGTAGATGTCGAGCAGGGCGTCGTCGGGACCCTGCGTGTTGTCCTTCTCCTCGGTCAGCTGGATCGACTCGAACTGACGCAGGTCGGCCATGACGGCCTCGTAGTCGTACTCCTCGCCGGTGTCCTCGGCGATGGCCTGGAGGGCCTTGAGCAGGACCGTGACGTTCTGCTTGCGCTTGCGGTCGAGGCGGACGCCGACCATGTCGCGCTTGTCGATCTCGAACTCCAGCCAGGCACCGCGGCTGGGGATCAGGCGGGCGGTGAAGATGTCCTTGTCGGACGTCTTGTCGGCCTGGCGCTCGAAGTACACGCCCGGCGAGCGGACGAGCTGGGAGACGACGACGCGCTCGGTGCCGTTGATGACGAAGGTGCCCTTGGGGGTCATCAGGGGGAAGTCGCCCATGAAGACCGTCTGGCCCTTGATCTCACCGGTCTCGTTGTTGGTGAACTCGGCCGAGACGTAGAGCGGCGCGGAGTAGGTGAGGTCCTTCTCCTTGCACTCGTCGACCGTGTACTTGGGGTCGTAGAAGACGGGGTTCTCGAACGAGAGCGACATCGTCTCGGAGAAGTCCTCGATCGGCGAGATCTCCTCGAAGATCTCCTCGAGACCGGACTTGTCGGACGCGTCCTGGCCCTCGGCCCGGCGGGCCTCGATCCGGGACTTGTGAGCCTCGTTTCCGATCAGCCAGTCGAAGCTGTCGGTCTGGAGCGAGAGGAGCTTCGGGAGCTCCATCGGCTCCTGGATCTTCGCAAACGAGATGCGGGACTTACCGGGGGTGGTGCGCGCGGCCAAGAGTTGTCCTTCGACGGGTTCGACTCTTCGAGAGCGCCCAAGCCCACCACGTCATCGGCCACCGGGCAGGCCGAAGCGCATCTGAGGGCAGGCGCAAGGAGCCACGATACACCAAAGGGGTGCGCTCGACAACGTACGGGTGCGCAACCTCACACAGCCGTTGAAGCGGTCCCGTCGTGCACAGGTGAAACCGGTCCGCCGATCATGCTGCGCCCGCCTCCGAAGGTCAAGCGGCCTCGCCGCGGGGCAGCGATCCGCTCACCCACAGGACGCGTCGGTGCACAGGTCCTCGAGCTGCCAGCGCTCGGCGCTGCCCGAGGCGCGCTTGAGCGAGAGCGTCGCCCACATCTGGAGCACGAAGGGCTTGCCGCCGGCCTTGGTGACGTACTGGTCGACGTAGACCACGACCGTGGCGCGGTCCCCCGCCGGGTCGACCCGGGTGAGGGCGGTCGCGCTGGCCTTGGCCTCGACGACGATCTGCTGGGACTCGGCTTCCTTGGTGATCTCGGGCCAGGCGCGGGCCTGCTTGTCGGCCAGCGTCGTGGTCATGTAGCCACGGTGGCGCTCGAGGTCGTCGGCCATCGTCTTGTAGTTGTACGACAGCACCGGCGCGACCATCTGCTCGGCGGCGCCCTCGGCCGAGAGCGCCGCGCGCTCGGCGCGGGTGTTGCGCTCGGAGACCGCCTTGGCGGTGTCGTCGCCGGTGGCGCCGGGCATGAGGAGCACGCCGACCGCGAGGGCCAGGGCGAGCAGCGCCACGACACCGACGGCGATCAGGGCGGTGGTCGAGGGGCCGGCGCCGGGCTGCGCGGCGGGCTTGCCCTCGGGCTCGTCGGCCGCGGCCGCGGTCGCCGGCGCGGGCGCCGGGGTGCCCGTGGGCTCGGGCTCGGGGGTGACCTCGGGCTCGGCAGCCTCTCGCTCGGCGGCCAGCTCCGCGTCGTAGGCGGCGCGGCGCTCGGCGTCGAGCAGCACCCCGGCGGCGTCGTTGAACGCCCGGAACCGGCGCTCGGTCGGGTCGAGGTCGGCGATCGCGGACTTCCACGCGGCGCGGATCTCGTCGGCGCTCGCGCTCTCGTCGACGTCGAGGAGGTCGTAGAGGTTGGTGCTCATCACTGACCCGCCGTTCCGGTCGGGCTGCCGGTCGGGCTGCCGGACGGGGTGCCGGACGGGCCGGCCCCGCCCGAGGGCGCCGGGCTCGGCGCGCCACCCTGCGGGATCGAGGCCTCACCGAACGAGGGCAGCTCGTCGTCGACGTCGTCGAGGTCGTCGACCAGCCAGCGGCCGTCCTGCTTGACCAGCGAGACCTCGTAGCGGAAGCGCAGCGGCTCGAACGGGATCCGCTCCCCCGCCTTCTTGGGGTCGGGGTAGGAGAACTCCACGACGCCGGCCACGAGCACCTGGGCGGAGTCGGCGTCGATCGACGCGATCCCGACCGCGTACGGCGTACCGGTCCGGTCGATCTGGGTCTGCTTGACGGTCTCCTCGGCATAGCCGACGTTCTTGTCGAAGACCGTGCGGAACTTGGCCGTCATCAGCCCACCGACCGCGGCGTAGTCGGGCATCTTGCCGGCGCTGTCGAGCAGCCCGGGCCCGTAGGTGTTGAACCGCTGGACGAAGGTGCGGGCCGCGGCGAGCGCCTTCTCGCGCTGGGCGGTCTCGTCCTTGGGCGGGTGGCGCAGGGAGCCGAGGTCGCCGTCGGCCTTGTCGACCACCACCCAGGCGGTGACGCCGAGGGAGGCGACCAGGACGCCGAGCAGGACCGCCATGACGATCCAGCGAAGCGTGGCGCGGGGCGCGGCGGGCCTCACCGGGTCGCGGTCGAGTCGAGCATCGGTTGGACGTACAGCCACTTCCACGAGTCCTCTCCCAGCGACGGCGGCGCCACGCTACCCCGGCGGGTGTCGGACGACGCGGGCGCACCCCAGCTCAGCTGGCCCGACTTCGTGTCGTAGCTGGCGACGACCGGGGAGGTCCCGTCGACGTCCGGTACGGCGCGCGGCAGGTTCTGGGTGCCGCGCGGGTTGCTCTTGGAGGCCGGCTCGGTGCAGCCGACGTTGGGCATCGGCGGGTTCTCGAAGCGGTCGGAGGGGCTCTTGCGCTTCTTGAGGTAGCCCGCGTAGCAGGGCGTGCTGTCGGGCGCGAGGACCAGGCCGAAGTGCGCGTCCCAGAAGCCGTTGGGGCTCTTGCCGACGGTGACGAAGCCGCCGACCACGGCGTAGGGGTAGACGACGAGCATCTGCTTGATCGCGGGGATGTGCTTGACCACGACCCGGCCGGTGGCGACCAGGTTGGCGAGCAGCTCGCTGAGCTCGACGCCGTTCTGCTCCAGGAAGGTGCGCAGCTGGGTGGCCGCGGCCGAGCCGGAGTCGATCACCTTGCGCAGCTGCGGATCGGCGCCGGCGAGGGCGCCGCTGAAGAGCGAGAGCTGGCTGGCGAAGGTGCGCAGCGAGGACTCGGTCGCGAGCTGGCCGTTGAGGACGGTGTTGCTGTCCTTGATCAGCGCCGAGGTGATGTCGAAGTTGTCGTTGGCGGTCTCGATGAACGAGTTGCCGGTGTCGATGATCTTCTGCAGGTCGGGGCCGGTGCCGCCGAAGGCCTTGCCGAGCTCCTCGACCGTGGTCCGCAGCGAGTCCCGGTCGACGCTGGCGACCGTCGCGGAGAGGTCGCCGAGCAGCTTCTCGGTGGCGATGGGCGTGGCGACGTCGTCGAGCTGGGAGCCGTCGACGAGGTAGGGACCCTTGTCGGTCTGGGGCTGCAGCTCGACGTACTGCTCACCGACGGCGGAGCGGTTGCCGACCAGCGCGATGCTGTCGCGCGGGATCTTGTCCCACTTCTTCTCGATCTCGAGCTGGACGTCGACGCCCTTGTCGGTGAGGACCAGGTCGCCGACCGTGCCGATGCCGACACCGCGGTAGGTCACCTCGGCACCGGTGAAGATGCCGCCGGACTGTGGGTAGTGCGCGGTGACCGTGTAGGAGCGGTCGACCACGAGCCGGTCGAGCTTGGCGTAGCGGGCGCCCACGAACGAGACGCCGAGCAGCGTGATGATCGCGAAGACGATCAGCTGGATCCGGGTACGACGGGTGATCATCGGCTGGTCCCCCCGGTCGTCGTGGCGCCACCGGGCGCGGCCACCAGCGGGCCGGCGTAGGCCCGGAGCAGGTTGGCGTCGTAGGCGTCGTCGAAGTCGGCCCACATCACGTCGGCCTCGCTGCTGCCGCCCGGAGCGGGCCGGCCGAGGCCGCCGCCCTTGAGCACGTTGTTGAGCAGCTGGCTGAGCGGGTCGGTGCCGGCACTGGCCTTGTCCCCGCTGGTGGCACCCGGCTTGTTGCCGACCAGGCCGCACAGCAGCTTGACCGCCGCGCAGACGTTGTCGAAGAGGTACTTCGGGAGCTGGCGGCAGGCATCGATGTTGACCGGCGTCCGCAGGCACCCCTGGAGCGTCTGGAAGACGCCGTTGCAGAGGTTCTTGAGGTTGATCAGCTGGTCGAGCGGACTGTCGGGCAGCAGGTTGATCGGGATGCACGGGATGTCCGGCAGCGCGAGGTTGTTGAAGTCGAGCTGCAGGTCGATCGACAGGTTGACGTAGTCGCCCATGTGCAGGTTCTCGGCGACCCGCGGGTCGCGGCCGACCGACTCGTCGATGAACGGGTAGGTCAGGAACGTGCTGAAGCCCTTGACGAAGTCGTCGCCGGCCTTGGCCAGCTGGGTGAGCACCGGGTCGAGCGAGCGGAGCGAGTCGACCGTCGTGGCCTGCGTGGTCTGGATGACCCGGACGCCGACGTCGCTGAGCTTGGTCAGCCCGTCGAGCATCGCGACGAGGTCCTCGCGCTGGCTGTCGAGCGAGTCGAGCGCGCTGGGCAGCTCGTCGAGCGCCGCATCGATGCTCTTCTGGTGCTTGCGCGCGGTGAGCGCGAGCCGGTTGACCGACTCGATCGCGCGCACGATGTCCTGCTTGCGCTGGTCGAGCTGGCCCATCAGCGACGAGACCTGGGTGAGCACGGACTTGGCCGAGCCCTCGCGGCCCTCGAGGGCGAGGTTGAGCTCGGAGGAGATCGTCTTGAGCTGGGCGACGCCGCCGCCGTTGAGCACCAGGCTCAGCGCGCTCAGCACGTCCTCGACCTCGGGGTTGTGGCCGCCGTCGGGGATCAGGTCGCCGTCGGAGAGCCGGCCCTTGGCGCCGGACGTCGGCGTGGCCAGCGAGACGAACTTCTCGCCGAGCAGGCTGGTCTGGCGGATCGTGGCGACCGCGTTGTCGGGCAGGTCGACGTCCTTGCGGAGCTCGAGCTCGACCACGGCCTGGTAGCCGTCGAGGGTCACCTTGGTCACCTGGCCGACCGCGACGTCGTTGACCTTGACCGAGGACTTCGGCACCAGGTCGAGGACGTCGGGGAAGCGGACCTTGACGTGGATCGGGTCCTTGCCGGTGTCGGCGCCACCGGGCAGCGGCAGCGAGTAGACGTCGAAGTTGCAGCCGGTGAGCAGCAGCAGGCCGGCGCCGAGAGCGGCGACCGCACGGGTACGGCGGCCCAGGCGCGCGCGCAGGCGGGTCGTCATCGGTCCACCTCCACCAGGCCGTTGAGGGTCGGGTCGTACTGCTTGCCGGACCACGAGCCGGTCCCGAACGGCGCACCGCGGGGCAGCAGCTTGTCGACCAGCTTGCACAGGTCGCCCTTCTTGTCGACGCCCGAGACCAGGGCGCACACGACGGCGCCCGGGTTGGAGGTCAGCTCGTGGAGGATGTTGCCCAGGTTGGCGTTGGTGTCGAGCGTGCCGTCCTTGGGGTTGTACGTGTGGTACAGGTTCGTCAGCGCGAGCGGACCGGCCTGGAGCAGCTCGTCGAGCGCGGCGCGCTGGCGCACCAGCACCTTGGCGACCCGGTTGACGTCCTTGATGTTGCGACCGAGGACGGCCCGGTTGTCCTTGACGAACGTGGCGACCTCGCCGAGCGCCGTACCGAGGTTGCCCAGGGCGGTGGTCAGCTCCTGGCGCTCGTCGGCGAGCAGGCTGGAGACGTTGCCGAGGGACTTGTTGAAGTCGCGCACGGTCGTGTCGTTGTCGGCCAGCGTCTTGATGAACGACTCGAGCTGGGCGGTCGACTCGAAGAGCTCGTCCTTGTTGTTGTCGAGCGTCTCGCTGAGCCGGCCGAAGTCCTTGATCGTCTGGTGGAAGTTGGCGCCCTGGCCGCCGAAGTTGCGGGCGGTCTGCTCCAGCAGGTCGGTGAGCGCACCGTCCTTGTTGGCGCCGTTGGGCCCCAGGGCCACCGTCAGCTTGTCGATGCTGGAGTAGATCTGGTCGAGCTCGAGCGGGACGGCGGTCTTGGCGACCTCGATGACCGTGTTGTCGGCCATCTCCTCGTCCCCCTTCTCGAAGGCGGGCGAGAGCTGGATGTAGCGGTCCCCCACGACCGACGGCGAGACGATCACCGCGTCGGCGTCGGCCGGCACCTTGACGTCGGAGTCGTAGGACATGACGACCTTGACCTTGGTGCCCGCGGGGGTCACCTCGTCGACCTGGCCGACCCGGACGCCGAGCACCCGCAGGTCGCTGCCCTCGTAGACCGACACGGCCCGCGGGAAGTACGCCGTCACGGTCTTGCTGTCGCCCTTGCCGCCGAACATCCACACCACGCCGGCGACGACGAGGAGTCCGATGACGGCCAGCGGGAGCCAGCGGCGCAGCCCGGTCACTGGCCCACCGTCCCCGGGACGGGCGGCAGGTTGAAGATGTAGGTGTCGAACCACGGGCCGCTGCCGAGCGTGCTCGCGAAGACCCGGTAGAAGGGCGCCATCGTCGCGATCGAGTCCTCGAGGTTGTTCTCGTTCTTCTTGATCACCTGGAGCACCGAGTCGAGGTGGTCGAGCGCCGGCTTGAGGTCGGCGCGGCTGTCCCGGATCAGGCCGGTCAGCTTGGTGCTCAGCGTCGAGGTCGAGACCAGCAGCCGGTGGATCTGCTCCTTGCGCTGCAGCAGCGCGGTGAACAGCGTGTCGGCGTCGCCCATCAGCGCGACGATGTCCTCGTCGCGCGAGTCGAGCACGGTCGAGACCCGGTGCAGGTTCTGCAGCAGCGAGCCGATCTCCTTGTCGCGCGAGGCGACGGTGTCGGCCAGCGCGGACAGGCCGGTGAGCGCCTTGCGGAAGTCCTCGGGCGTGTTGCGGGTCAGGTCGGCCAGCGTCGTCAGCGACGCGGCGAGCTGGTCGGTGTCGATGTCGGCGGAGGTCTCGGCGAGGCCGGTGAAGGCGTCGACCACGTCGTACGGCGAGCTGGTCCGCTCGACCGGGATCGTGGTGCCCTCGGCGAGCTGGCCGCTGCCGGCCGGCTCGAGCGCGAGGAACATCGAGCCGAGGATCGTCTTGACCTTGATGTCGGCCCGGGTCTCGTCGCCGAAGGCGGCGTCGGACTTGATCTTGAAGCCGACCTTGACCGAGTTGCCGTCGAGGTCCATCGAGGTCACCTGGCCGACGCGGACGCCGGCGATGCGGACCTCGTCCTTGACCTTGAGCCCGCCCGCCTCGGAGAACGAGGCGTAGTAGGTGTCGCCGCCACCGATCAGCGGCAGGTCCTGGGCGCGGAACGCCGCGACCAGGCCGAGCACCAGCACGGCGATGCTGACCATGCCGATGATGACGGGGTTGCGCTCGCGGAACGGCTTCGTCACTGACCCACCTCCCGCTGGAGCGAGCACCGGTCGGCGGCCACCTTGTAGGCGACCGGCGGGAGCGGCTTCTTCGCGCCCGGCAGCGTGATCGTGGCCTTGAAGTGGCACAGGTAGAAGTTGAACCAGGAGCCGTAGGTCGCCGTCCGGCCGATCTTGGTGAGCTTGATCGGGAGCACCTGCAGGGAGCGGTCGATCTCCTTGCGGTTGCGGTCGAGGTTGCCGGCGAGCTTGCGCAGCTCCTTGATGTCCTTGACGAACGGGTCCTTGATGTCGGTCACCAGGGCCGCGGTCTGCACCGAGAGGTCCGAGATCGAGTCGAGCGAGGAGAGGATCGCCTCGCGGTCGTCGTTGAGGCCGCCCACGAGCGAGCGGAAGCTGTCGATGAGCCGGGTCAGCTGCTTGTCGCGGTCGGCGACGTGGCCCAGGACGTAGTCGAGGTTCTCGATCAGGTCGCCGATCACCTGGTCGCGGTCGGCCAGCGTCTGGGTGACCGACGCGGTGCTCGACAGCAGCCCCTGGACGGTGCCGCCCTCGCCCTGGAAGACCTGGACGATCTCGTAGGAGAGCTTGTTGATGTCGTCGGGCGAGAGCGCCTGGAAGAGCGGCTTGAAGCCGTTGAAGAGCACCGTCAGGTCGAGCGCGGCCTCGGTGTTGCCCATCGCGATCGTGTCGCCCTCGCCGAGGCGACCGCCGCCGGCGGTGCCCTCCTGGGTCAGCGAGATGTAGCGCTGGCCGATCAGGTTCCGGTAGCGGATCCGGGCGTGGGTCGCGCCGTCGAGGACCGTGTCGGCGTCGACCTTGAAGGTGACCCGGGCCCGGTGGGCGCCCTTGACCTCGACACCTTCGACGGAGCCGACCTTGACGCCGGCGATCCGGATGTCGTCGCCCTTGTTGACGCCCGTCGCGTCGGTGAAGTCGGCGGAGTACTGCTTCGTGCTGCCGAAGGACAGGTTGCCGATCGTCACGATCAGCACGCCGGTCGCGAGCGCCGTGGTGACCATGAAGATCACCAGCCGGACGAGCGCGCCGCTGGTCTGCTTGTCGAGGCCCCGGATCATCGCGTGGCTCCCTGGGCGAGCAGCGGGCCGGTCAGCAGGACGTTGAGGTCGGAGCCCGCGCCGTCGTACTCGGCGTCGAGGGCGCCGCGCAGCGCGGTCACGTCGTCCGGGGTGCCCTGGTAGCCGGCGCCGGGACGCAGGTTGCCCTTGCCGGTGTTGCCGTTGATGCCGTCGTTGAGCTTGGGCAGCGGGCCGTGCGGGTTCTCCTGGCTCCACACCGGGTTGGGCAGGCCGAGGCAGTCGGGGCCGCGGTCGTCACCGAAGATCGGCTTGTCCTTGGCGGTGTACTTGCGCGGCTGGTCCTGCAGCGTCTCGAGCACGATGTGCAGCTCGTAGCCGCGGAACGCCTGGGCGAGCCGGCCCTGGACGGTGGTGATCGCCTTGGCCATGCACGGGATCTCGGGTGCGTAGCGCGCCAGTGCCCGCAGGATCGGCGTGCTCAGCCGCCCGGCCTCCTCGAGCCGCTCGGCGTTGGCGTCGAGGAAGGAGCGCGCGGTGTCGGAGAAGGTCCGCACGTCGCGCAGGGTCGCGCGCAGCGAGGCCTCGCGCTCCTCGATGGTGCCGGTGGTCTTCACGGTGTCGTCGAGGATCTGGGCCACCTGGGGAAGGATGTCGGCGTAGGTGTCGGAGACGTCGGCGGTGAGCTTGAGGTCCTCGAGCAGCGCCGGGATCTGCGGGTTGAGCCGCTTGAGGTAGGAGTCGAGCACCTCGAGGTTCTTGCCCAGCTGCTCGCCGCGGCCCTCGAGCGCGGTCGCGAGCGCGGTCAGCGTCATGTTGAGGTCGGCCGGGCGCACCGTCTGGAGCAGCGGGTAGAGGTCGGAGAGGACCTCCTCGAGCTCGGTGCTGACCACCGTGCGGTCGATGGTCGCGCCGGCGCGCATCGTGCCCGACGGGCCGCTGTCGGGGATGACGAGCGAGACGTACTTCTCGCCGAAGAGCGTCTTGGGCACGATCGAGCCGGTCACGTTGGCCGGGACCACGCCGATCTTGTCGCGGTAGAGGCCGAGGGTGATCTTGGCGCCGCCGGCGTCGCCGGCCTCGGTGGCGAGCACCTCGCCCACGATCACGCCGCGGACCTTGACGTCGGCCCGGTTCGGCAGCTGCAGGCCGATGTTGGTGGTCTCGAGGGTGACCCGGTCATAGCTCGTGAACTTCTTGGTGAACGTCGCGTAGGTCAGCCAGACGCCGACCAGCAGCAGGCACACGAAGACGACACCGAGCACGCGGTGGGCGGAGAGCACGCGGTTCATCGTCGCCTCACCCCGCCAGTCGCACGGTGGTCGAGGCGCCCCAGATCGCCATGGACAGGAAGAGGTCGATCACGTTGATCGCGACGATGCTCGTCCGCACCGCACGACCCACCGCGACGCCCACGCCGGCCGGACCGCCGGAGGCCGTGTAGCCGTGGTAGCAGTGGATGAGGATGACGACCACCGCGAACACCAGCACCTTGCCGAAGGACCACAGCACGTCGCCGGGTGGCAGGAATTGGTTGAAGTAGTGGTCGTAGGTTCCTGATGACTGCCCGTAGAACTGGGTGACCACCAGGCGGCTCGCGACGTACGACGAGAGCAGGCCGACGACGTACAAGGGGACGATGGCGATCAGGCCGCCGATCACCCGCGTGGTGACCAGGAACTGCATCGACGGGATCGCCATCACCTCGACGGCGTCGATCTCCTCGGAGATCCGCATCGCGCCCAGCTGGGCGGTGAAGCCGCAGCCGACCGTCGCGGCGAGCGCGATGCCCGCCACCAGCGGGGCGATCTCGCGGGTGTTGAAGTACGCCGAGACGAAGCCGGAGAACGCCGCGGTGCCGAGCTGGTTGAGCGCGGCGTACCCGGAGAGCCCGACCTGGGCCCCGGTGAAGAAGGTCATGCCGATGATGACGCCGACCGTGCCGCCGATGACCGCCAGCGCGCCCGAGCCGAGGGTGACCTCGGCCAGGATGCGCAGGATCTCGCGCGGGTAGCGGCGTACCGACCGGGGCAGCGCGATGAGGACCTTGAGGTAGAAGGACAGCTCGTGACCGAGGTTGTCCAGGCCCTTCATCGGCCGGTCGTAGATCGCCTTGATGCTCGCCATGTCCGCTCCCCTAACCCGTCTTCGGCGGGACGACCTGGAGATAGATCGTGCTCAGGGTGAAGTTGACGACGAACAGCAGCAGGAAGGTGATGACCACGGACTCGTTGACGGCATCGCCCACGCCCTTGGGGCCGCCACCGGCGTTCATGCCCTTGTAGGCGGCGACGATCGCGGCGATGAGTCCGAAGACCAGCGCCTTGATCATGCCGATCCACACGTCCGGTAGCTGGGCGAGCGCGGTGAAGCTGGCCAGGTACGCGCCCGGCGTACCGTCTTGGAGGATGACGTTGAAGACGTAGCCGCCGGCCACGCCGACGACGCTGACCATGCCGTTGAGGAAGACCGCCACGAGCATGCACGCCAGCACCCGGGGCACGACGAGGCGCTGGATCGGATCGATGCCCAGCACCATCATCGCGTCGAGCTCTTCACGGATCTTGCGCGCGCCGAGGTCGGCCGCGATCGCCGACCCGCCGGCCCCCGCGATCAGCAACGCCGTCGCGATCGGCCCCGCCTGCTGGATGACCGCCAGCACCGACGCCGAGCCGGTGAACGACTGGGCACCGAACTGCTTGATCAGGCCACCGACCTGGAGCGCGATGACCGCGCCGAACGGGATGGCGACGAGCGCGGTCGGGATGATCGTGACCGAGGCGATGAACCACGCCTGCTGGATGAACTCCCGCGTCTGGAACGGTCGCCGGAAGAGCCCGCGACCGACGTCCAGCGCGAAGGCGAACAGCTTGCCCGCCGTACCGAAGGGGGCGATGACACGTGCAGCGGTCAGCGACACCTACCGCCCCTTTCCATCCTGATGCTGTCTCCTCGATCCGTTCCCGTGGTGCGCCGCGCGCCGGCTCAGCTCTGCTGCTGTCCCGCCGCGTGCTCGGCCTCGCGGGTGAACGACCCCGGAGGCGGCGTGATCCCGTTGGCCCGGCACCAGGCACCCGGCTCGGCCTGCGCCCGGCGCGGGATGCCGTTGGAGGGCTCCATCTGGAGCGGGATCGGCGGCAGCGGCGGCAGGTCCATGTCCTTCTCGGCCTCCAGCTGGTCGGCGTCCTTCTCCTCCGACATGCCGATCGGCCCGATCGTCTGCGCGTTGAGGAACTGGCGCACGACAGGCTCGTCCGAGGACAGCAGCATCTCGCGCGGCCCGTACATCGCCAGGTGCTTGTGGTACAGCAGACCGATCTGGTCCGGCACCACCCGCACACTGTGGATGTCGTGGGTCACGATGAGGAAGGTCGCGTCGATCTGGGCGTTGAGGTCGACGAAGAGCTGGTTGATGAACGACGTACGCACCGGGTCGAGACCGGAGTCCGGCTCGTCGATCAGCAGGATCTCGGGGTCCAGCACCAGCGCCCGGGCCAGACCGGCCCGCTTGCGCATACCACCGGAGATCTCACCGGGAAGCTTGTCCTCGGCCCCGAGCAGACCGACCATGTCCATCTTCTCCATGACGATGTCACGGATCTCGGACTCGGACTTCTTGGTGTGCTCGCGCAGCGGGAAGGCGACGTTGTCGAAGAGGTTCATCGAGCCGAACATCGCGCCGTCCTGGAACAGCACGCCGAACAGCTTGCGGATCTCGTAGAGCTCCTTCTCGGAGCACGACGCGATGTCGGTGCCCTCGATCACGATGGAGCCCTCGTCGGGCTTGATCAGGCCGATCAGCGCCTTGAGGAAGACGGACTTGCCGGTACCCGACGGCCCGAGCATCACCGAGATCTCGCCCGCCGGAAGGGTCAGCGACACGCCCTTCCAGATGAGCTGCTTCCCGAACTGCTTCGTCAGGTTCGTCACCTGTACGTCGACGCCCATGATTGACCTCTCCCTCGTCCGCCTGCCGGCCCAGGCTGCGTAGGAACAACGCAGCCGCGTGGCGCACGTTACGCGGCATCCGTGGCATGCGTCACGCCTACCCGACCATCGAGACCCGCAAAGTACTGACGAGTAGCTCTAGCGTCCAACTCACGAGTAGTGCTAGCCCTCACCCACCCACGAAGTGCGCCGGTTGCTGGGTCGAAGTACGCCGGTTGCCCCAGCAAGTCCCCCACCTCGAGCCAGCAACCGTCCCACTTCGGACCAGCAACCCGCGCACTTCGCGCAGCAAAAACAGCACGAGGCGGGCCCCCGAAGGGACCCGCCTCGTGCCAGCGAGCTATCCGGCCGCTACGCCCACCCGGAGGCGGCGCGGCGACCGGAGGAGATCACTTGAGGGTGACGGTGGCGCCGGCGCCCTCGAGGGCCTCCTTGGCCTTGTCAGCCGTCTCCTTGTTGACCTTCTCGAGGATCGCCTTCGGGGCGCCCTCGACGAGGTCCTTGGCCTCCTTGAGACCGAGGGAGGTCAGCGCGCGGACCTCCTTGATGACGTTGATCTTCTTGTCACCGGCAGCCTCGAGGACGACGTCGAACTCGTCCTGCGCAGCGGCGGCGTCGTCGCCACCCGCGGCACCGCCGGCGGCGGGAGCGGCGGCAACGGCGACCGGGGCGGCGGCGGTGACGCCGAAGGTCTCCTCGAACTGCTTCACGAACTCGGAGAGCTCGATGAGGGTCATCTCCTTGAACGCGTCGAGGAGCTCGTCGGTGGTGAGCTTCGCCATGGTGGCGTCTCCTTCTTGGTGCTTGTGGCCCGCGGACGCGGACCGGGTTTCAGGTGGTGGTACGTCGGCCTGGGCTCAGGCGTCGGCGGAGTCGGCAGCCTCGTCAGCGGCAGCCTCGGGGGCCTCGGGGGCCTCCTCGGCGGCAGCCTCGTCGGCGGCCGGGGTCTCCTCGGCAGCGGCCGGCGTACCGGCACCACCTGCGAGGATCGTGGGGTCCTCCTGGGCCTTCGCCTCCAGGGCACCGGCGAGCCGGGCAGCCTGGGCGAGCGGGGCGTTGAGGAGGTAGACGGCCTGGCTGAGCGAAGCGAGCATCGCGCCCGCCAGCTTGCCGAGGAGCACCTCGCGCGACTCGAGATCGGCCAGCTTGGCGATCTCCTTCGCGTCGAGGAGGTTGCCGTCCAGAACGCCACCCTTGATCACGAGGGTGGGGTTCGCCTTGGCAAAGTCACGCAGACCCTTGGCAGCCTCGACGACGTCGCCCTTGATGAAGGCGATGGCGGTCGGGCCGGTGAGGAGCTCGTCGAAGCCCTCGATGCCCGCCTCCGTGGCGGCGAGCTTGGCCAGCGTGTTCTTGACCACGGCGTAGTTGGCGTTCGCACCGAGGGAGCGGCGAAGGTCCTGCAGCTCCTTGACGGTGAGACCGCGGTACTCGGTCAGCACAGCGCCAGCGGACTCGCTGAAGGACTCAGCGATCTCCGCGACGGCGGCCTGCTTGTCTGCCCGCGCCATGGGTCTCCTTCCAGTGGTTACCACCGCGAAGGGCCCCGATACGACGAACGCCCCGAGCGCAGGCGCTCAGGGCGTGGACTTCGGGCACCTCGCGGTACCCGGGTCGTGCTCTGATCCCCTGCGCAGGCCGTCCGCGATGTCTCGCGGATCCTTCGGTCAGGGCTGGGAGCCCAGACGACCGGCGGTCTTAAGGTTTCAGTCGGCAACGGTACGGCGCCCGCCGCGCCGCACCAAATCGGCGCCCACTCCCCTGCCCCACGGTTTGCGCCTGGTCGCCGCGGGGACGGTGCTCGCATGAGCGAGACCCCCACCCTGCACGACGAGCTCGTCGCCGCGCTCCAGGACACCAGCCGCGACGACTACGAGATCGTCGCGGCCGGCCCGGCGACCGAGGAGCAGGTCGTGGCGCTCGAGGCGGCCCTCGCCCTCACCGTGCCCGCACCCCTGCGCGCGCTGCTCGGCGACCGGCTCAACGGGCTGGCGGTCCTCACGCGCACCGAGCTGTGGCCCGCGCCGCAGGTATTCGACGTCGGCCCGGCCTGGACCTTCTGGCCGGGTCTCGTGGTGCTCGGGGTGGGCGGGGAGGACCTGCCCGGCTGGGCCTCGATCGAGGAGCGCGCCGAGGGGCTGCGCGAGGCGGGGATCACCGACGTCGTCCCGGCGTTCGCGGTCTACGGCGACGGGGACCGCACCTGGGGACTGCGCCCGGACGGCTCCGTGGTGCTGGCCTGGGCGTCGAGCGGCGAGGTCGACGTGCTCGGCACGGACCTCGCGAGCGCCTACCGCGAGGAGGTCGTCGCGCTGCACCAGCGCACCGCCGACATGGTCGCGCTGCGGCGCGAGCGCGGCGAGCTCTGACCTCGACGGACGGACCGGGCGCGCGCCTCGCGCGCGGACTTGGCACGATGGTCCCGTGACCACCTCCGCGCAGCCGCTGTCCGCCCTCTCCGCCGACGAGCTCGCCACCCGCCTCACCACGGTGCGTGGCGCGTACGACGACCTCAAGGCCCGCGGCCTGACGCTCGACCTGACGCGCGGCAAGCCCGGCGCCGACCAGCTCGACCTGTCCAACGCGCTGCTCGGCCTGCCCACGTCGTACCGGGACCGCTCGGGCGCCGACGTGCGCAACTACGGCGGCCTCGAGGGCCTGCCCGAGATGCGCGAGATCTTCGCCGACCTGCTGGGCGTCGACGTCGCCGCGGTGGTCTGCGGCGGCAACTCCAGCCTGACGATGATGCACCAGGTGCTCACCGCGCTGCTGCTCAAGGGCGGCCCCGACTCGCCCCGCCCGTGGGGCGAGGAGCCGGTCGTGAAGTTCGTCTGCCCGGTGCCCGGCTACGACCGCCACTTCACCATGCTCGCCGAGCTGGGCATCGAGATGCTCCCGGTCCCGATGACCCCCGACGGCCCCGACCCGGTCGCCGTGCGCCGCCTCGTCGCCGACGACCCGGCCGTCAAGGGCCTGTGGATCGTGCCGACGTACGCCAACCCGACCGGCGCGGTCTGCTCCGCCGAGGTCGCCGCCGAGCTGATGGCGATGCCGACCGCGGCGCCCGACTTCCGGATCTTCTGGGACAACGCCTACGCCGTGCACCACCTGACCGACGACGAGATCAAGAGCGCCGACGCGCTCGGGCTCGCCGCCGCCTCGGGGCACCCGAACCGGCCGATCATGTTCGCCTCGACCTCCAAGATCACCTTCGCCGGCGCCGGCGTCGCCGCGCTCGCGGCGTCCCCCGAGAACAAGGCGTGGTACCTCCAGCGCCTCGGCTTCGGCTCCATCGGCCCGGACAAGATCAACCACCTGCGCCACGTCGAGCTCTTCGGCGACGCCGACGGCGTCCGGGCCCACATGCGCAAGCACCGCGACCTCATCGCGCCGAAGTTCACCGCGGTCGAGGACGCGCTGTCCTCGCGCCTGACCGGGCTCGGCATCGCCGAGTGGACGGTGCCGACCGGCGGCTACTTCGTCAACCTCGACGTCCTCGACGGTACGGCGTCGCGCGTGGTCGCGCTCGCCAAGGAGGCCGGCATCGCGCTGACCCCCGCCGGCTCGGCGTTCCCCCACGGCGACGACCCGAACGACCGCAACATCCGCCTCGCCCCCACGTTCCCGGTGCTCGCCGAGGTCGAGGCCGCGATGGCCGGCGTCGCGGTGTGCGTCGAGCTGGCCGCGCTGGAGAAGCTCAGCGCCTGAACGGCGTCAGCCGCACGGTGGTGAGCGGCCCGATGTCGAGCGTCGGGTCGTCGGGGGTGTCCCCGGCGATCCGCGCCGGCACGGCGACCGGAACCTGACCGCGCGCGAGCTGGAGCACGAGCAGCGACGCGCGCTCGGACTCGGGCTCGGCACCGGCGAGGTCGCCGGTCCACTCCAGGTCGCTCGTGGCCCGCTCCCCCGGCGCCAGCCGGACCGGACCCGCCGGGGCTTCGGACGTCCCCGGGCCCACCTCGTTGACGAACGTCGTCCCCCAGGTCCCGCGGGCACCCACCCCGGGCACCCCCTCGACCACGCACGGCCCGTCCCCGGTGTTGCGGACGACGACCCGGCTGTAGCGGTGCCCGGCCGCCTGGTCGAAGCCCTCCAGCGTGACCGCGACCCGGTCGGGGGTGCAGTGCTCG
This sequence comes from Pimelobacter simplex, assembly GCF_024662235.1. Lineage (GTDB taxonomy): Bacteria > Actinomycetota > Actinomycetes > Propionibacteriales > Nocardioidaceae > Nocardioides. Next base: position 5,821,298 of record NZ_CP096276.1, on the reverse strand, counting down.
GCGCCGGACGCCGTCGCCCGGGTGCGCAGCAGCGCCGACAGCGCGGCGTCGTCGAGCTCCTCGTCGGGAGTCGGCGCGGCACCGTCCGGGCTCTCGTCCCACCCGGGCGCGAGCTCCTCGTGCCCGGGCGCGGCCGTCGTGACACCGGGCTCGGCCGGCGCTGCCTCCGGCTCGCCGGTGCAGGCGGTCAGCACCGGCAACGCGGTGAGTACGGCCAGGAACCCGAGAGCACGCTTCACGCCGTCACCCTAGGCGGATCGGCGAAAAGCACGACGCCCGCCGTACCCCGAGGGGCGCGGCGGGCGTCGGTGCTGACGGGTGCCTGGATCAGGCCGGCGGCCTGGCGGCCGCAGTCTTCAATCGCCTCGGCATACGAGCAAGCTCGTCTGCGCTCGGCTCAATCAGACTTCATCCTCAGCCGCGACGTTCTTGATGCGGTTGGGGTCGACCTGGACGCCGGGGCCCATGGTCGTGGAGACGGTGACCTTCTTCAGGTAGCGGCCCTTGGAGCTGGCCGGCTTGAGCCGCAGCACCTCCTCGAGGGCAGCGGCGTAGTTCTCGGCGAGCTGCTGCTCGGAGAAGGACGCCTTGCCGATGATGAAGTGCAGGTTGGCGTGGCGGTCGACGCGGAACTCGATCTTTCCGCCCTTGATGTCGGAGACGGCCTTGGCCGGGTCCGGCGTCACGGTGCCGACCTTGGGGTTCGGCATGAGGCCACGGGGACCGAGCACGCGGCCGAGGCGGCCGACCTTGCCCATGAGGTCCGGGGTGGCGACCACGGCGTCGAAGTCGGTCCAGCCGCCGGCGACCTTGTCGATGAGCTCGTCGCTGCCGACGAAGTCGGCGCCGGCCTCACGGGCGGCGTCGGCCTTGTCGCCGTTGGCGAACACGAGGACGCGGGCGGTCTTGCCCGTGCCGTGGGGCAGGTTGACGGTGCCGCGCACCATCTGGTCCGCCTTGCGGGGGTCGACGCCGAGGCGGAACACGACGTCCACGGTCTCGTCGAACTTCTTCTTGCTGCTGGTCTTCGCGATCTTGATCGCGGCGAGCGGTGCGTAGAGCTCGTTCTTGTCGAACGTCTCGGCAGCCGCGCGGTAGGTCTTGCTGCGCTGCATGAGTGGTCCTCTGCTTTCAGGAGATGTGGTCAGCGGGCCAGCGCGGCCCTCCCACAGTGGTTCAGGCGCCCTCGACGGTGACGCCCATGGAGCGGGCGGTGCCCTCCACGATCTTCATGGCGGCGTCGATGTCGTTGGCGTTGAGGTCGGGGAGCTTGGTCGTGGCGATCTCGCGCACCTGGTCCTTGGTCAGCTTGCCGACCTTCTCCTTGTGCGGGACGCCCGAGCCCTTCTTGAGGCCGGCGGCCTTCTTGATCAGCTCCGCGGCCGGCGGGGTCTTCGTGATGAAGTCGAAGGACCGGTCCTCGTAGATCGTGATCTCGACCGGGATGACGTTGCCGCGCATGGACTCGGTCTGCGCGTTGTACGCCTTGCAGAAGTCCATGATGTTGACGCCGTGCGGACCGAGGGCGGTACCGACCGGCGGGGCCGGGGTGGCCGAACCGGCCTGCAGCTGCACCTTGACCAGTGCGGCGATCTTCTTCTTGGGAGGCATTCCTGTGCCCTCTCTTTCTTCTCGTGGTCATGACGAGGAGCACGTCGTGCTCCTCTGCCACCTGCGTCACCGGCCCGAGGGCCGGGGAACCCAGACATTCTTCCGCGCCCGTGCGCGGACGGCGAAATTCCGGCCCACGCGGGGCCGAGCGGTCAGACCCGCTGGATCTGACCGAAGCTGAGCTCGACCGGGGTCTCCCGGCCGAAGATCTCGACGAGCGCCTTGACCCGCTGGGCCTCGGCGTTGATCTCGGTGATCGTCGCGTGCAGCGTCGCGAAGGCGCCGTCGACGATGAGCACGGAGTCGTTGACGCCGAAGTCGGCGACCTCGATCGGCTTCTTGGCCGGCGTGGTCGACGTACCACCGGACGAGGTGGCCGCGGCGGCCTCGGCCTCGGCAGCAGCCGCGGTGACCACGGCGGGGGCGAGCATCTTCTCGACCTCGTCCATGCTCAGCGGGACCGGCTGGTGGCTGTGACCCACGAAGCCGGTGACCGACGGCGTGTGCCGCACGGCGGCCCAGGACTCGTCGGTGAGGTCCATCCGGACCAGCACGTAGCCGGGGAGAACGGTGCGCTTGACCATCTTGCGCTGGCCGTTCTTGATCTCGGCGACCTCCTCGGTGGGGACCACGATCTCGTGGATGTAGTCCTCCATGTTGAGGGAGTGGATCCGGTTCTCGAGGTTCTGCTTCACCCGGTTCTCCATGCCGGAGTAGGTGTGCACCACGAACCAGTCGCCGGGCTTGGCCCACAGCTCGCGGCGGAACGCCTCGAGCGGGTCCTGGTCCTCGGGCTCCTCGTCGACATCGGACTCGTCGTCGGCCGCAGCCTCGGGCTCCGGGTCGATGTCGGTCTCGTCGTCGGCCTCGGCCTGCACCTCGGCCTCGACGTCGACCTCGACGTCAACCTCGACGTCGGCGTCGGTCTCGATCTCGTCGGCCTCGTCCACCTCAGCTGCCTCGTCGGCGAGCTCAGCGGCCGCGAAGGCCTCGGCGGCGGCGGTGTCCTCGGCGTCGTGGGCCGGGTCGTACTGCTCGGACACGTGCTGCTCCATCAGTTGTCTCGTACGGGTCACTCAGGCGGGCACGAGCGCGCCCACCCGGTCAGATGTCGTCGGCGCCGGTGAAGATCTGGAACGCGAGCTTGCCCAGGGCAAGGTCGAGCACCGAGACGAGCGCGATCATCACGAGGACGAAGACGAGGACGACCACGAAGTAGGTGCCCAGCTGCTCGCGGGTCGGGTAGACGACCTTGCGGAGCTCGGCGACCACCTGGCGGTAGAAGGTCACCGGGCCGGTGCGCTTCTCGGGCTGCTTGCCGCCCGAGGAGTCCTTGCGGCCCCCACGGACTGCCGGAGCATCCGCCACGCTGCTCACCTTCTCCTTGTCGTGCTGGACGTCGTCGCCAGCATCTTCGTCATCTCTTGCAGGGCACGAGGGACTTGAACCCCCAACCTTCGGTTTTGGAGACCGATGCTCTGCCAGTTGAGCTAGTGCCCTCCGCGGCTTCTCCCGGATCGTGCGCACCCTGGTTCAGGGCGCGACTCACCATGTGGAAGATCCACCAGAGAGCACTCTACAGATGCACCCGGTGCCGACCAAAGTACGGACCGAACCCAACCACGGCGAGCACCGCTTCAGGCGCGCAGCGAGGTGACGAGCGCGAGCACGTCGTCCACGACGCCGCGCAGCACCGGGAGGCGGCTCATCCGGACGAGCCGGTCCACGAGCGGGACGAGCCCCCGGACGAGGGTGCGGGTACGGCGCTGGCCCTCGCTGGCGTCGTACACCCAGAAGAGGACGACGCCCATCTGGAGCAGCCACAGCAGCTCGGGCAGCTGGGCGTGCAGCGCACGGGAGACCTTGGCGTCGGAGCCGTCCAGGAGGCGGCGCATGAGGTCGATGCTGCCGTCGCGGGCCGGCGCGGACTCGGTGCTGAACGGCGAGAGCGGGCTGGCCGGGTCGGCGGCGTTGCGGAAGAACTGCGCCGCGAAGGCGTGGTGCGGTGCCGCGACCGTGAGCCAGGCCTCCAGGCTGCCCTGGAGGCGGGCGGCGAAGCCGGACTCCCGGGCGAGCACGTCCTCGACCGCACCCTGGTGCTCGCCGAGCAGCTCGTCGTAGAACGCCTGGACGAGGTGCTCCTTGGAGGCGAAGTAGTAGTACGCGCTCCCGAGCGAGACCCCGGCCTCCTTGGCGACCGCGCGCATCGTCGTGCGGTCGTAGCCGTCCTCCCGGAAGAGCCGCAGCGCGGTCGCGAGGATCGCGTCCCGGGTCTGGGCGGCCTTGGGGGTCCGTGGTGTCTCCGGCACGGGCTCCACCCTAGAGAGGCTCACCGGGGGGCGGCGGGGTACGCCGGGCCGTAGGCCACCGGGTAGCGCGGCATCGGGGGCGGCGGCGCGAGGCGCTGGAACTCCTCGATCCGGTGCCGGCGGCGCAGCCGGTTGAAGACGTAGACGTTGACGAAGTGCAGCACACCGAGCGTCAGCAGCACGACGCCCACCTTGACGCTCAACGAGTCGAACAGGCCCTCGGCGTCGTGGATCCGGCCGCTGCGCACGAACAGCGTCACGAAGCCGAGGTTGAGCAGGTAGAAGCCGACGACCAGCAGGCGGTTGACCGCGTCGGCGAGGCCCTCGTCGCCCTGGAAGACGTCGGCCAGGAAGACCCGGCCGTTGCGCGAGAGCGTGCTGGCGACCCAGATCGTGAGCGGCACGGTGATCGCGAGGTAGACGAGGTGGCTGGCGATGGTCCAGTTCATGGTCGAACCCTTTCTTGAACACGTTCAAAACCTTGTGCCTGCAGCGTAGGCCAGGTTTTGAACGTGTTCAAGTCTTGGTTCGAGGTGGTCAGCAGACGGGTCGCTCCCACTGCACGGCGATCGACGACCAGCCGTCGGTCTTCCCCGCGGTCCGGATCACCAGCGGCGACTCCGCGGCCACCGCGGCCGCCGGCAGCCGGAAGGTGATCCCGTCGCCGCGCGTCTCGATCGCGATCGCGCCGCACGGCAGCCCGTCGGGGACCTCGGCGCCCTCGGGGACCTCGGCGCCCTCGGCCGGGTCGGTGCCGCCCGTCTCCAGGCGCGGCCCGGGGTCGATGCCGATGTCGGCATCGGCCTTCCCGGGCGGCACCTCCTGCACCTCGGGCAGGAGCTCGTCGGCGTCGTAGCTCACCTCCGCCTCGACGCCGTGCTCCGCCAGCGCCCGCTCCAGGCCGGCGGCATCGTCGAGGCTGGCGATCGTGACCACGATGTCGCCGTCCGCCTCCTCCTGGACGGCGAACGCGGGCCCCGGCTGGAGCAACACCGCGCCGGTCGCGATCGACCCGGCGGCGACGAGGCCGGCGCCGGCCGCGGCCCACCGCCGCCGACGGGTACGACGGGGCGAGGGCCGCCGATCGGCGACGTGCCGGCGCAGCTCGGTGAGCAGGGACTGCTCGAACGTGTCGAGGGTGGATGTCATGACGGAACCTCCGGTGCGAGTGCGGCCTCCGCGACGGGGTGCGGGGGCTGCAGGTGGGACTGGACCAGGCGCCGGCTGCGGTGCAGCCGGACCCGCGCGGTGGCCGGCTTCACCCCCAGCACGGCCGCCGCGTCGGTGACCGACAGGCCCTCGATCGCGACCAGCTCCATGAGCGCGCGGTCGCGGGGACGCAGGGCGCCCAGGGCGTCGTACAGCTGGCGGGTCTCGCGCTCGGCGTCGATCCGCTCCTCGATCCGGGCCAGGCTGTCGCCGTCGAGGAGGCGGCGCCCGGCGACCTTGCGGACGGCGGTGCGCTGGCGTCCCTGGCGGCGGAACTCCGCGGCCACGACGTTGCGCGCGACCCCGGTGACCCATGCCGCCGGTCTCCCCCGGCGCGGGTCGTAGCCGCCGGCGGCGTCCACGGCGGCGAGGAAGACGTCGGCCGTCAGGTCGGCCGCGAGGTGCGGATCGCTCACCCGGCGAGCGACGAACCGCTGCACCAGCTCGAGGTGAGCGCGGTAGAACGCCTCGAAGGCGTCGGGGTCGTGGCCGATGCGGCGGACGTCGTCCGAGGCACCGGCGGGCTGGTCGCTCATGTCCCCTCTTGGCCCTAGGGGTGCCCGACGTTACAGCGGCGCCCCCTACGATGGCGCCGTGCGGGATCTCCAGGCGTTGCCCAAGGCGCACCTCCACCTGCACTTCACCGGCTCGATGCGGCACGCCACGCTCCTCGAGCTCGCCGAGCGCGACGGCATCCACCTGCCCGACGCGCTCGTCTCCGAGTGGCCGCCGCACCTGACGGCCGCCGACGAGAAGGGCTGGTTCCGCTTCCAGCGCCTCTACGACGTCGCCCGCTCCGTGCTCCGCACCGAGGACGACGTACGACGGCTCGTGCGCGAGGCCGCCGAGGACGACGTCGCCGACGGTGGTCGCTGGCTCGAGATCCAGGTCGACCCCAGCGGCTACGGCGCCCGCTTCGGCGGGATCAGCGCCTTCACCGACCTGGTCCTCGACGCGGTCCGCGACGCCTCCGAGCGCACCGGCCTCGGCATCGCCGTCGTCATCGCCGCCAACCGCACCCGCCACCCGCTCGACGCGCGGACCCTGGCCCGCCTCGCCGGTCAGTACGCCGGACGCGGAGTGGTCGGCTTCGGGCTCTCCAACGACGAGCGCCGCGGCCGTACCTCCGACTTCGCCGGCGCCTTCGCGATCGCCGAGCGCGCCGGCCTCCTGCTCGCGCCCCACGGCGGCGAGCTGCGCGGGCCCGAGCACATCCGGGTCTGCCTCGACTCGCTCCACGCCGACCGCCTCGGCCACGGCGTCCGCGCCGCCGAGGACCCCGATCTCCTCGCCCGGATCGTCGACGCCGGCGTCGCCCTCGAGGTGTGCCCCGTCTCCAACGTCGCCCTCGGCGTCTACTCCGACCTCACCTCGGTGCCGCTCCCGACGCTCCTCGACGCGGGCGCCACCGTCGCCCTCGGCGCCGACGACCCGCTGCTGTTCGGCTCCCGCCTGGCCGGGCAGTACGCCACCATGCGCGCCGCCCACGACCTCGGCGACGACCGTCTCGCCGAGCTCGCCCGGATGTCCTTCCGCGCCAGCCGCGCCCCCCAGGAGGTCGTCGACGCGGCCCTGGCCGACATCGACGCCTGGCTCGGGGCGTAGCGCTACCACCCGGCGGGCAGGATGGCTCCATGAGCGGCCTGTCCTACGAGCCCTACCGCGCGCCGGCCTTCGGCCACGCGGTGCCCGAGGGCGGAGCGACGTACCGGATCGCGAGCACGCACCCCCAGGCCGTCACGGCCCTGGTGTTCGCCGTCGTCGGGATGGTCGGCGTCCTGCTGACGCCGTTCACGATCGTCTCGTTCGCGGCGGCGATCTGCTCCCCCATCGCGATCCGCACCGCGCTGCGCGCCCGGCGTTCGATCCGGAACAACCCGGAGGCCCACCGCGGCGCCGGGATCGCGACCGCCGCCCTCGTCACCGGCATCGCCGGAACCGTGCTCGCGGCGTTGCTGGTGCTGGCGGTGGTCGCCGTCCTGGCGGCCGTGGTGGGCCTGGTCGCGTGGGTGGTCTCCGCGATCCTCTAGGGGGCAAGGGGCGTCAGCTGCAGGGCAGGTACGACCGGCTGACGGTCAGCCGCTTCCCGTCCTTGAGCGTGATCCGGGCCGCGACGGTGGCCGACGACGCTGCCGGCGCGCGCAGCACGAACGAGCGCTTCCGGAGCTGCTGGCCGCGCAGGCTCGCGGCCGGGCGGCCGTTGACGCTGAGCTGGATGCGCTGGGCCCGCTTCGCGGCCTTCTTGGCGATGCCGACGGTGACGGTGCCGGCCGGGCAGGACCGCGCGCCGGGAGCGACGTACGAGCGGCCGGTGCCGGTCACCGGGGAGGCGTCCCCGAGCGGCTGGAGCGCGATGACGAGGCGGACGTCGAGCGAGCCCACCCGGTGGCCCGGCTCGCTCCCCTGCGCGGAGAGCCATGCCTCGTAGTCCAGGTCGACGGTCCCCGCGGGCAGGAACGCCGTGATCGTGGCGGTGCCCCGCCCGGTGCGGACGAGGCGCGTCTCGCTCTCGGCCGTGTCGAGACGAACATAGGCCCCCATGTCTCCGTGCGCGCCCGATCCCGTGGCGACGAGGGTGATCGTGGCCCACATCGGACGGGCGAGGGCGAAGGAGCCGTCCAGGTTGCTGTCGGCGTTGGCAAGGCCGTTGCACGCCGTGGTGGCGGGCAGCACGGGGATCGCGCTGGCCGCCAGCGAGGACGTCACCGTGATCGTCGCGGGCCCGGTCCGGATCGGCGTCGCGACGACGGCGGTCGCCGCCTTGACGCTGGCGTTCGTGACGTCCGTGGGCGTGGGGCCGGTGATCTTGCCCGCGACGGCGTAGGAGTCGCGGACGGTCTTTCCGTTGTCGGTCCAGGTCGGGGTGTCGAACGTCTGCGACCCGCCACTCCCGGTGCACCCGCTGTTGGAGTCGCGGTAGCTCCCGCTGGACGAGAGGCGGCCCTCAGCCGCTGCCGCCCGTGCGGGTGCAGGGACGAGGGCGGTGCCCGAGAGGACGAGGGCGCTGAGGCACAGCGCGGCCAAGCCGCGCCGCACGAGGTGCGGGTGGTTCATGGGGTGGAGTCACTCCTGAGATCGTGATGGGGGGTGACTCGACGCTAGGCGCGGTGCGGGCGGCGTACCGGCGGCTTGGGGGATTCTTTACGCAGCGCGCCACTTCTCAGAGCGCGCAGCCGATCAGCACAGGCTCGTTGACCAGGTCGATCCCGAACCGCGCCGCCACCCCGTCGCGCACCTCGCGCGCCAGCGCCAGGAGCTCGTCGGTGCTGGCGCCGCCGCGGTTGGTCAGCGCGAGCGTGTGCTTGGTCGACAGCGAGACCCGGGCGCCGGGGCGGTCGAGGCCGAAGCCCTTGCAGAAGCCGGCGTGCTCGATGAGCCAGGCCGCGCTGGTCTTCACGCCCCCGTCCCCCTGCGGGTACGACGGCGCCCCGTCGGGCACCCGCGACGGGTCGACGATCGGGTTGGTGAAGAAGGAGCCCGCGCTCCAGGTGTCGTGGTCGGCGGCGTCGAGGACCATGCCCTTGCCGCGGCGTAGGCCGAGGACCGCCGTACGGACGTCGGCGAGGGGGGCGCGCTCGCCCACGGCGACGCCGAGGGTGCGGGCGAGCTCGGCGTACCCGACCGGGGCGGACAGCTCGTCCTGCGGCAGGCGGAAGGTGACGTCGAGGACGAGGTGGCGGCCGGCGTCGGCCTTGAACCGCGAGTGGCGGTAGCCGAAGCGGCACTCCTCGGCGGTGAAGACCCGCTCGCCGCGGAGCATCCGGTCCCACACGCGCACCCGGGCGATCGTCTGGGCGACCTCCTGGCCGTAGGCGCCGACGTTCTGGATCGGCGTCGCGCCGACGGTCCCCGGGATGCCGGAGAGCGCCTCGATGCCCGACCAGCCCTCGGCGACGGCGCGCGCGACGAAGTCGTCCCACGGCTCGCCGGCCGCGACGGTCACCTCCCCGACGCCGGTGCCAGCGTCGGGGTCGACGTCGATCCCGCGGGAGGTGAGGTGCACGACCGTGCCCGCGAAGCCCGCGTCGGCCACGACGAGGTTGCTGCCGCCACCGACCAGGAGCACCGCGTCACCGGCGGCGTCGGCCGCCGTCACCGCGGCGACGAGCGTCGCGGCGTCCGGGGCGGCGACGTACCGCTCCCCCGGGCCGCCCAGGCGCAGCGTCGTGAGGTCCGCGAGGGACGGGTCAGGCACGGACCGAGACCTTGGGCGCGCCCAGCACCTTGGTGCCGTCGCTGGTGATCTCGAGGGCGAGCGTGAGCAGGCCGGCGTCGTTGCGCTCGCCGACGGTCCCGGCCACGGTCACCCGCGCCGCCCCCTCGGCCGGTACGACGACCGGCGCGACGAACTTCGCCCCGAGCTCGACGACCTCGGCATCGCCGGTCCACTCGCGGACCGCGCGGCCCACGAGCGCCAGCGTGTACATGCCGTGCGCGATGACCCCCGGCAGCCCGACCGCGAGCGCGATCGACTCGTCCTGGTGGATCGGGTTGTGGTCCCCGCTCGCGTGGGCGTAGGCGACCAGGTCGGCCCGGGTGATCTCGTAGGTGCGCGCCTCGAGGACGGCGCCCGGCGTCAGGTCGCTCATGCGGCACCTCCACGGTGGACGAGGGTGGCGGTCGCCGTGCAGACGAGGGTGCCGGTGGCGTCGGTGATCTCGCTGGCGGTCGCGACGATGTCGTTGCCGCCGATCGACCGCACCCCGGTCACGGTCAGCGTCGCGGTGAGCGCGTCGCCGACGACGACCGGACGCTCGTACCGGAACCGCTGGTCGCCGTGCACGATCCGGGACAGCTCGACCTGCTCGGCGGCGAGGAAGTCCTGGAGGGCGGCGAAGGTGACCACGATGGGGAAGGTCGGCGGGACGGCACCCCCGGCGCTGCCGCCGACGGCCGCCGCGAAGGCCGAGACGGCCTCCTCGGTGACGGCCAGGGGCTGCGTCGCGGGGAAGGCACGTCCGACCAGGGAGGCGTCGATCGGCATACGGCCCACCCTATCGAGCCCCGAGAACGACGACAGCCCGCCTCCCCTGCCGGGGAAGCGGGCTGTCGGAGCGCTCGTACGAGCGCTGGGTTCAGCGGGTCTCGCGGTGCGCGGTGTGCTTGCGGCAGCGCGGGCAGAACTTCGACAGCTCGATGCGGTCGGGGTCGTTGCGCCGGTTCTTCTTGGTGATGTAGTTGCGCTCCTTGCAGTCCACGCACGCGAGCGTGATCTTGGGGCGAACGTCACTGCTCTTGCTGGCCACAGGAAGTCCTTCGTCGATGGTGGTGGTGCGGTACTCGGTAGCGGGAACGGGGATCGAACCCGTGACCTCACGATTATGAGTCGTGCGCTCTAACCGTCTGAGCTATCCCGCCACGTGAGGAGGGCGCCCTCCGCGCTTCCCGCCCGGATCCGGGCGGGTCGTGCGGCGGCGCCCCATCTCAGAGCCCCTTTACGGAATCGAACCGTAGACCTTCTCCTTACCATGGAGACGCTCTGCCGACTGAGCTAAAGGGGCAACGCCGCTGAACGATACACGCGTGCCGAGGCCGTACGAAATCGGCGGCCCCTCAGCCCTGGATCCGGTCGAAGGGGCGGGCCTGCTCCAGCTCGTACGCCAGCTCGATCAGCAGTGCCTCCTGCCCCGGCGCGGCCCCGAACATCATCCCCTGGGGCAGCCCGCCGGAGGTGGTCGCGAGCGGGAGCGAGATCGCCGGGGCACCGGTGATGTTCTGCCAGGGCGTGAAGGCGACCCAGTCGAGGAGCCGGTCCATGATCGTCTCGTAGTCCTGGGTCGGGTCGAGGTGGCCGATCTTGGGGGTCGCGGTGGCGAGGGTCGGGGTGAGCGCGACGTCGTACTTCTCGTGGTAGAGCTCGGCCTGGGCCGCGGTCCGCTTGAGGCGGGTGATGGCGGTGGGCAGCTTGTGCAGGTTGCGACGGGCGTGACGGGCGAGGCCCAAGGTGAGGTTGTCGTGCTTCGAGCGGTCCCAGGTGCGGCCGTGGAAGGGCCGGCCCGTGGTCAACATCACCTGCGCGAGGAACGACCAGTAGAGCAGGAAGTCGTCGGCGAACGACGCTCCGACGGGGACCTCGGACTCGATGACGGTGTGCCCGAGGCTCTCCAGGAGGGCCGCGGTCTGCTCGGTCAGGGCCTTGGTCTCGGCGTCCGCGCCGCGACTGACGCCGCTGGTGTTGAGCGCGACCCGCAGGCGGCGCTTGATGGGACGGGTGAGGTCGCCGATGGGCGGCAGCTCGAGGTTGCGGTGGAGCCGCTCGGCCTCGCGGTAGAACGCGGCCGTGTCGCGCACCGAGCGGGTGACGACGCCGTCGGAGACGATCCGGATCGGCATGTCGCGGAACAGCTTGTCCTGGGCCAGCCGGTTGCGGGTGGGCTTGAGGCCGACCAGGCCGTTGACCGCGGCCGGGATCCGGATCGAGCCGCCGCCGTCGTTCGCGTGGGCGATCGGTACGGCGCCCGCGGCCACCAGCGCCGCGGAGCCCGAGCTCGAGGCACCCGCGGTCCGCTCGGTGTCCCACGGCGACCGTACGGCGCCCAGGCGCGGGTGCTCCGCGGAGGCGCTGAAGCCGTACTCCGAGAGCTGGCTCTTGCCGAGCGCGACCAGCCCGGTCCCGAGGTACATGTCGGCGAAGTCGCCGTTCTTCTTCGCCGGCCGCGGCTCCCACGCGTCGGTGCCGGAGCGGGTGGGCATGCCGCCGACGTCGACGTTGTCCTTGACCAGCGTCGGTACGCCGGACAGGAAGCCCGGACGCGGACGGCGGGCGCCGGCGCGGGCCTGGTCGAAGGCCGGGTGGGCCAGCGCGTTGAGGTCGCCGTTGACCGCCTCCACGCGCGCGATCGCGGCCGCGACGGCCTCGTCGGGGGAGAGCTTGCCGGCGGCGAGGTGTTCGGCCAGGCCGACCGCGTCGAGGTCTCCGAGGGCATCGTCGGTGAAGGCGTGCACGCGCATGCCGGTCACGCTAGCGCTTCCTCAGGGTGCCGAACGTCCGACCAGGGTCGTAATCTCGCGGCTGTCTCGGACGCCTCGAAAGCGCCCCGGAACGCCGCCAGAGGCTCAGAAGAGCACCAGTGCGAGCACCGGGACCAGCAGGCTGATCGCCAGCGCGGACAGGCCCATCGCGAGGCCCGCGAAGGCCCCCTCGGTCTCGTCCTCGCGCAGCATCCGGGAGGCGCCGATGCCGTGCGAGACCGCACCGACGGCCAGCCCGCGGGCACGCCGGTCCCGGATGCGCAGCAGGTTGAGCACGGCCGGCGCGGTGATCGCGCTGACGATGCCGATCGAGATCGCGAAGACCGCGGCCAGCGGCGGGATCCCGCCCAGGGACTGGGTGAGCGCGATGGCGACCGGGGTCGTGGCGGCCTTGGCGGAGAGCGTCTTCTCCAGCTGCTCGTCCGCGCCGAGGGCGCGCGCGATGAGGACGGCGGTGACGATCGAGGTGGCCGCGCCGACGAAGATCGCCACCAGCAGCGGTACGACGAACCCCTTGAGCCGGTCGGCCTGCCGGTGCAGCGGGATCGCCAGCGCCACGGTCGCCGGCCCGAGCCAGAACGCGATCAGCTCGGTCGCACTGCGGTAGTCGGTGTAGTCGACGTCGAGCACCGTGATCGCCAGTCCGGCCGCGGCGATCGCGGGCAGCACGGGCTGGGCCAGCGCATGCCCGCCGGTACGACGCTGGAGCCAGCGCCCCGCCTGGTACCCGCCGAGCGTGATCAGCAGCAGCACCACCGGCGAGCGGGCCAGGTCGAGCAGGTCGTCCCTCATGACGCCTCCTCCCCCTCCCCGCCGGCCAGGTCGTCGCGCGGCTTGCCCAGCAGCCGCTCCAGCCCCACCGCGGTCCACCCCACGACGGCGAGCCCGATCAGCCAGGAGCCCAGCAGGGACGCGGCGATCGGCAGCGCGTGGTCGCGCAGCATCCCGAGGTAGACGACGATCCCCACGCCCGCCGGCACGAAGAACAGCTGCAGGTGGCGCAGCAGCGCCGAGCCGGCGCGGACGATGGAGCCGTCGTCGCCGTACCGGCGCACGCGCAGGAAGACGAACAGCAGCAGCATCCCGACGACCGGTCCGGGCACGGTGATGTCGAGGAACCGGACGATCGCCTCCCCCAGCACCTGGAAGGCGAGCAGCCAGGTGAGCCCGGCGATCACCGGCGTTCGCGGAGGCGCGCGTTGGGCAGCCCGGGTGCGGGGATCGGCGCCAGCGCCTGGTCCGGTACGACGCCGAAGCGCCCCGGCGCCACCTGCCGGCCGTCCGGCAGCACCTCGCCGCTGGCGGGGTCGGTGATCTGGGTCTGCCAGGCCTCGCGGTAGGCGACGATCTCGTCGTGGGTGCGCCCCACGAAGTTCCACCACATCACGATGGCCTCGCCGAACGGCGGTCCGCCGAGGACGAGCAGGCGGGCGCCCTCGTCACCGGCGACGAGCACCACCTCGTCGGCGCCGGTGGGCACGTAGGCGAGGTCGGCGGACCGGGCGGCGACCCCGGCGACGGTGACGCTGCCGAGGTCGACCAGCACCCCGTGCTCGTACGACGCGTCGAGCGGCAGGCGGAGCGTCGTCCCGGGGTCGAGCACGAGCTCGGCACCCAGCAGCGGCGTGAACGTGCGCACCGGCGAGCTGTCGCCGAGCAGCGACCCGAGGAAGACGCGGGCGCGCCAGCCCTCGCCGCTGGTCTCGTTCGGCGCGTAGTGCTCGAAGCCCGGGTCGGAGTCGCGGTCGGCCGCGGGCAGCGCCACCCAGAGCTGGGCGCCGTGGAGCACGGTGGTCCCGGGCGTCGACACCTCGGAGTGGCTGATCCCCTGACCGGCGGTCATCAGGTTGACCTCGCCGGGACGCACCATCGCGACGTTGCCCGCGCTGTCGCGGTGCTCGATCTCGCCGGTGAACAGCCAGCTGACCGTCTGCAGACCGGTGTGGGGGTGCGGCGCGACGACCATGCCGCCGCTCTCGCTGACCAGGTCGGGGCCGTAGTGGTCGAGGAAGCACCAGGCGCCGATGAGCGAGCGGTGGCGCTGGGGCAGCGTGCGTCGTACCGGCATCGCACGGGGGCCGCCGAGCGGCACCTCGCGCGGCTCCATCAGCTCCACGCCGGCGGCCTGCCGGCTCTCGCAGACCACTTCGTCGGGCCGGGCGTCCGGGTTGCTCATGCCCTCATCCTTCCGCGCCCGTCAACCGTGCGGTGGGCGAGGGTTCACCCGTCGGCGCAAGGGTGTCCCCGTGCGGATCGCCCAGCTTGCCAACTTCGTCGGGGCGACGTCGGGAGGCATGCGGACTGCGATCGAGCAGCTCGGCCGCGGGTACGTCGCTGCGGGCGCGGAGCGTCTCCTCGTCATCCCCGGCCCCGTCGACGCCGTCCGTACGACGGCGCTCGGCGACGTCGTCCAGGTACGGGCACCGCGGGTGGGCGGCGGCTACCGGCTGATCGTCGAGCCGTGGCGCGTCACCGAGGCCCTCGAGCGCTTCGGCCCGACCAGCGTGGAGTGGAGCGACAAGCTCACCCTGCTGCCGGTCGCCTGGTGGGCGCGGCGCAACGGCGTCCGCTCGGTGCTGCTCTCCCACGAGCGGATGGGCGACATGTTCGCGATGCGCACCGGCCTCGACACCACCTCGAAGGTCTCGATCGGCGTGCTCAACCGGGTGCTGGTGCGCAGCTTCGACACGGTCGTCGTCACGTCCGCCTATGCCGAGGGCGAGTTCCGCGCGGTCGCGGACGCGGCCGGCTGCCCGATCGAGCGGGTGCCGCTCGGCGTGGACCTCGACACCTTCGTGCCCTCCTCGTTCCGGCTCCCCGGCGACGGCGTCCTGCGGCTGGCGCACGCCGGCCGGCTCTCGCGGGAGAAGTCCCCGCACCTCGCCGTCGCGACCGCCGTCGAGCTGCACCGGCGCGGGATCCCCCTGCGCCTCGACGTCTACGGCGAGGGCCCGCACCGCGACGAGCTCGAGGCCCTCGCGGGCGAGGCGCCCGTCCACTTCCACGGGTACGTCGACGGCCGGGCCGCCCTGCGCGACCGGCTCGCCGCCGCGGACGTCTCGCTGTCGGTGTGCCCCGGCGAGACCTTCGGCCTGGCGGTGCTCGAGGCCCTCGCGTGCGGCACTCCCGTCGTCACCGCCGACCGCGGCGGCGCCCGCGAGCTCGTCGACGCGTGGTGCGGCGCCTGGGGCGCTCCGGAGCCCGCGGCCCTGGCCGACGCGGTGCTGCGGCTGCTCGCGCGGCCCGAGGCCGAGCGTCGTACGGCGGCGCGGCGGCGGGCCGAGCAGTTCGGCTGGGACCGCACCGTCGCCCGGATGCTCGCGCTGCACGCCGGCGACCGGGTCGGCGCACTCACCGCCTGAGCCCATGTAACTACGTGTTACGTCGCCAAATTGCCTGCAACAGCACCGAGGTAGCAGCCACAGCACCCGGGCAGCACGCCGCTACGCCGGACGTCGATCGCCTCGCTCACGGATCTCGGCCGCCTCCGCAGCCAGGCCGGGGTCGAGGTCGCGGCCGAAGCGTCGTACCGCCTCGACGTGCCCGCGCCGGATCCGCGCGATGGCCTCGGGACGATGCCGACCCCAGAGGTCGGCGTAGATGACCCGTACGACGACCAGCCCGCGATCGGCGATCTCGCGCTCGCGGACCTTCTCGTCGAACACCGCGCGCCGAGGGTCGGCCGCGACTCCCCCGTCCGCCACCGCGCGGTACTTGACCTCGCCATCCGCCTCGATGATCAGGTTCCCGACGCGCAGGTCGCACCAGACCACGCCGCGCACGGTGCGCACCGGGAACTGCGTCTCCGGCTCCCCGACACCCGACTCGACGACCAGCTCCCGGGCGAGCGTCTCGAGGACCGTCTCGGCTCCGCGGTCGGCCGAGCGCACCGCCCGCCGGGCATCCCGCACACCCGGCCAGCCCTTCATGATCGACACCGCCCGCTCGAGATCGTCGCGCCGTACGCCGCGCCGGAGCACCGCGTCGCAGGCGACGAGGCCACGCAGGTAGCCGTGCTCCCGCCCCATGTCGACGGCGGTACGGGCGAGATCGAGGGCGCGAACTCCGCCGACCTCCACCACCTGGTCCTGGTGGAACCGGGCGAGATGGTGCTTCACGCCGTGCTCGGTCCATGCGTTCGTCCAACCGGGGCGGGTGATGTGCACGAACGACTCGCGCGGCCGCAGGACCGGGATCCCGTGCAGGTGGGAGGCGGAGTCGTGGCTGAGCACCCACCCGCGCCTGGCCGCCGAACCCACCGCGCGGGCGCACAGGAGCGGCCGGCCGACGTACTCGTCCAGCGTCTCCCAGCGCTCCGATGTCGTGTAGTAGCCGCGCCGTACGACGTGTAGCGCGGGCCGGCTCTCGCCACGCCGCTTGTGCAGGAGCGAACGGATCTCGCCCGGACCGACGCCGAGGTCGAGGAGCTTCTGTCGCGAGATGAGACCTCCGTTGGCATCGATGACCGCCAGTACCTGAGCACGCATGAGTGCAGGCTGCCCGCGGGGTCCGGCGTACGACACCCTGAGTTTCGCGCCTGTGGATAGCCGCGCGGACTGCTCGTGCGCTGATCGGCCGACAGCCCACCTACCTGGGCGCTGTTGCCGCTACCCGGGCGCTGTGACACCCGAATTCGCGACGTAACACGTAGTTACATGCGCTGGCTCGGCGGTCTCCGGCGCCAGCGGAGCGACGATCCGGCCCAGCCGCTCGCGCGCGGTCCGGGTGAGCAGCAGCACCGGGAGCAGCAATGCGACGGTCATGCAGCCGATCACGATCGCGTAGTACGCACCGTGCAGCGACGAGTCGAGCGGCGCCACCAGCCCGAGCAGCACCGACACCGCGACGAAGGCGCCCGTGCCGTAGCGCGGCAGCCGCTGCGCGGCCAGGAACGGCGGGAGCAGCAGGAAGTACCAGAGGTGCACGACCGGCGAGAGGACGACGAAGGCGCCGCCCACGGTCGCCACCGCCGCGATCGCCGTACGCCGTGAGCCGGTGTCCCAGCGCAGCGCGACCCACGCACCGATGCCCGCGGTGGCGAGCAGTCCCAGCGCGCGCACGACGTCCCGGAAGAACGCGGGTCCGGTGCCCAGCCCCAGGTGCAGCGCGAACCAGTCGAGCACCCCACCGACCAGGGTGGTCGCCGACAAGGGGGTGTTCACCTCGCCCGGGACGGTGAGCGCGTGCAGCCAGCCGTTGCCGAGCCCGGTCACGACACCGAGACCGACGAGGGTGCCGACCGAGACCGCCGCGACCGCGACCAGGCGGCGCAACCGCGGCAGGATCGCGGCGCCGACGGGCAGCGAGACGAGCACGATCCCCACGCAGACCAGGCCTCCGGGCACCTTGACCCCGGCGGCCGTCCCGGCGAGCACGGCACCCCACACCCAGCCGCGCTCGACCGCGACGACGAGCGCCGCCGCCATCAGGCCCACCATCAGCAGGTCGTTGTGCAGCCCCGCAACACCGTTGGCCATCATCAGCGGCGACACGATCACCAGTGCGGTCGCCATCGCGGGATTCACGCCGCCCCACGCGGCGAGCCGCGGCACCGCCCAGGCCAGCAGGGCGAGGCCGACGAGGGCGAAGCACCGGTGCGCGACGACCAGCACCCACGGGTTGCCGGTCAGGTTGGCGGCGAGCCCGCCGAGGAACACCGGCACCGGCCCGTACGGCGTCGCCGTGTCCCACCACAGCGGGTCGACGGCCTGCACGATCGGCGGACCCGTCAACCAGCCCGGCAGCGGCACGAAGGTCTCCGGCGCCAACGCCCCCGGTCCCCACCGGTACGGCGACAGCCCGACGTCGGCGAGCATCCCCTGGGCGGCGTACGACCAGCCGTCGCGGGAGAACAGCGGAGGCGCCAGCAGCAACGGAGCGGTCCAGACCAGTGCGGCCAGGCGGACGAGCGCCACCCCCGCCCGCGGATCGCCGGTCTCGCGCTCGCCGACCGCCACCGTCCGGCACAGCCGCAACCAGGCGTTGGCGAGCAGCCCCAGCCCCACCAGGACGACCACCAGACCGGCCATCCGGCCGACCTCCAGCCCCCGAACCGTCTCCAGCGGCACGAATCGCAGCACCGGCGTCGAGACAGGCAGCGTCGCGGTCACCAGCCCTCCGAGCAGGACGAGCACGCTGCCGAGCGTTCCGCGAGCGATCACGGCTCGCACCGTAGGCAGCCGGGACGTCGTCCGAAGGTCACCCGGTTGAACTGCCGGTCAACGGGGCAAGAACGCCCTAACGCCTGCTCGGAGGCGCTTTTCAGCACTAATGTGCAGTCATCCCCCGGTGCATTGCGAGCACCGACGACTTCGAGGAGAAAGCATGTCGTACAACGAGCCGCCCCCGCCGCCCCCGGGAGGTCCGGGCGCTCCGCCTCCGCCCCCGCCGGGTGGCTACGGCGGTCCGCCGCCCCAGCCGGGTCCGGGTGGGTACGGCGCCGCTCCGGCCGGCGTTCCGCGTCCGGGCGAGCTGCTCAACCGGTTCCTCGCGCGGCTGATCGACCACGTCCTGCTGGGTGTCGTCTACGGCATCATCTACGGCGTCTTCAACGGGATCTTCCTGACCGGCTTCGTCCACTCGTTCGGCGAGCTGTTCCTGTTCTGGACGGTCACCGCGATCCTGCAGGCCGCGATCTACCTCGGCTACTTCGCCTTCATGGAGTCCAACTCCGGCCAGACCGTCGGCAAGATGGTACTCAAGCTGCGCACCTACGGCCCCGACGGGGTCAGCAAGCCGACCATGGAGCAGGCGCTCAAGCGCAACGCCTACTCGGCACTGGGCATCCTGAGCATCATCCCGTTCATCGGCTGGTTCTTCCTCGGCTGGGCCGTTCCGCTCGCCGCGGTCATCTACATCGCCGTCACGCTGAACAAGGACGTGCCCAACCACCAGGGCTGGCACGACAAGTTCGCCGGCGGCACCCGCGTCATGCAGGTCGGCTGACCCGCACCCGCACCACCGACGAGGCGCCCTCCGCACGGAGGGCGCCTCGTCGCATTTGCGGCCAACTCCGAGAACACGTTCTAGGGTGCGCGCATGGGTCTGTTCACGCCGATCGCGATCAAGCTCGGCTCCCAGCCGTGGATGCCGAAGCTGCTCCCCCAGATCACCTGGACCGACCAGCGCCTCCAGCGCCTGACCGGGCGGCGCGTGAGCCTGGTCGGACTGGCCGGCCTGCCGAGCCTGCTGCTCACCGTCCAGGGCCGCAAGAGCGGCATCCCGCGCTCCACGCCGCTGCTGTGCGTCCCGTGGCAGGGGGGCTGGCTGATCGCCGGCTCGTCGTTCGGTGCCCCGAAGCCGCCGGCCTGGTCGGCCAACCTGCGCGCGGCCGAGACCGTCGAGGTCGACTACCACCGCCGGCACCACACCTGCACGTGGCGCGAGGTCACCGGCGCCGAGAAGGACCGGGTGTGGGCGCACATGGTCACGGTGTGGCCCAACTACGACAAGTACACCGAGTGGACCGACCGGGTGATCCCGGTCTTCCTGCTCACCCCTCAGGCGAAGAACCACTAAGGGCAGCCTTGCTTTAGTGTTCGCCCTGTGGGGGAAGGGACGACGAGCGCGCGCAGCGCCCCGGTCGCGGCGGCAGGCATCGCCGACGGCCTCGCGCGCCACGGCGACCGCCCCGCGCTCCGCACCACCACGAGCACCCTCTCGTACGCCGAGCTCGACCGGCTCGTCGCCGCCGAGCGCGCCGCCCTCGACGGCCTCGCGCCGGGCGTGCGCCAGCTGGTCCGGCTGCGCCCCGAGGCCACGGCCGACTTCGTCGTCGGCTGGCTCGCCGCGCTGTCCGGCGGGCACGCCACGCTGCTCACCCACGACGACGGCCTGGCCCGTGCCTACGGCGTCTCGGTCGAGCGCGACGGCGACTGGCGCGCGACCGCCGTACCCGCCCCCGTGCTGCACCCGGACCTGCGCCTGCTGCTGAGCACCTCCGGCTCGACCGGGTCGCCCAAGCTGGTCCGGCTCTCGGCCGACAACCTCGACGCCAACGCGGCGTCCATCGCGGCCTACCTCGGGCTCACTGCCGACGACATCGCCCTGACCACGCTGCCGCTCGACTACTGCTACGGCCTGTCGGTGCTCCACAGCCACCTGCTCGCCGGGGCCTCGCTCGTCCTCGACGACCGCTCGGTCACCGACGCCGGTCTGTGGGACCGCGCGCGGGCCGAGGGCGTCACGTCGTTCGCGGGCGTGCCCTACACGTTCGACCTGCTGGGCAGCACCGGCTGGCCGCGGCTGCCCACGCTGCGCCAGGTCACCCAGGCCGGCGGCCGACTCGCGCCGGAGCGGGTCCGCGCGCTGGCCGAGCAGGGCGCGCGCGAGGGCTGGGAGCTCGTCGTCATGTACGGCCAGACCGAGGCGACCGCGCGGATGGCCTACCTCCCGCCTGCGCTCGCCGCCACCCATCCCGGCGCGGTCGGCGTCGCGATCCCCGGCGGTGCGCTGCGGGTCGACCCCGTCGACGGAGCCGGGCCCGGCGTCGGCGAGCTCGTGTACGCCGGACCCAACGTGATGCTGGGCTACGCCGAGTCGCCCGCCGACCTGGCCCGCGGTGCCGAGGTCGACGAGCTGCGCACCGGAGACCTGGCCCGGATCACGCCCGAGGGCCTGGTCGAGATCGTCGGGCGCCGCTCGCGCTTCGCCAAGCTCTTCGGCCAGCGGATCGACCTCGACCGGGTGCAGACCCTCCTCGGCCTCGGCGGGTACGACACCGGCTGCGCCGAGTCCGCCGACGGCCAGCAGCTCGTCGTGGCGGTCCCCGGACGTCCCGACGCGGCGACGCTCGCCGAGGTCGCCGCCGCCGCGGCGTCCGACACCGGGCTGCCTGCCCACGCGATCCGGGTCGTCGCGGTCGAGGAGCTGCCCCGGCTGGCCAACGGCAAGCTCGACCAGCAGGCCGTCGGCCGGCTCGACGCGGTCCCGGTCGTCGAGGCGGCCTCGCCCGAGGACTCCCTCGCCCGGCTCTACGCCCGGGTGCTCGGCCGGGCACAGGTCGGTCCCGCCGACACCTTCGTCGGCCTCGGCGGCGACTCGCTGTCGTACGTCGAGCTCTCGCTGCGCCTGGAGAGCCGGATCGGCCGGCTCCCCGACGACTGGCAGCGCTGGACGGTCGCCGACCTCGCCGGACTCGCCGCCCCCCGGCGCTCGCGCTGGGCCCGGGTCGACACGACGATCGTGCTGCGCGCGGTCGCCATCGTGCTCATCGTCGGCTCGCACACCAACCTGTGGGTGCTCGTCGGCGGCGCCCACGTGCTGCTCGCCGTCGCGGGCGCCAACTTCGCCCGCTTCCACCTCGCCGACGAGGGCCCGCGCGACCGGCTCGCCCGGGTCGCTCGCGCGGCCGCGCGGATCGCCGTACCGTCGATGCTCTGGATCGGCGCCGTCGCCCTCGTCACCGGCGCCCCCGGCTGGCGCAGCGTGCTGCTGCTCAACGACGTGCTCGGCCCGCGCGGGTGGTCCGAGCCCGACTGGTACTACTGGTTCGTCGAGGTCGTGCTCCTCGCCGCTGTCGGGGCCGGCCTGCTCACCGCGATCCCGTGGGTGATGGCGCTGGAGCGCCGGCACCGCTTCCCCCTCGCCGTGGGCCTGACCGCGGTGGCGCTCGTCCCGCGCTTCTGGGCCACCGCCACGTCGTACGACGGCGACGTGATCCACTCCTCCGTCTTCGTCGCGTGGCTCTTCCTCGGCGGCTGGGCCGCCGCGGTCGCCCGCACGCCCCTCCAGCGCGGGCTCGTCACCGCGCTGCTGCTGGCCGGCGCCTGGGGCTTCACCGGCGACACCCGGCGCGACCTGGTCGTGATGATCGGCGTGACCGCGCTGGTGTGGGTGCCCGCCGTACCGTGGCCGCGCCCGCTCGTCGGGCTCACCGGCACCCTGGCCAGCGCCTCGCTCTTCATCTACCTGACCCACTGGCAGGTCTATCCCCACCTCGAGAACCGCTGGCCGCTGGGCGGCCTGCTCGCCTCGCTCGCCCTCGGGGTCCTCGTCTGGCTGCTCGTCGAGCGCGTCCCGGCCTGGACCCGCCGCCGATCCGACACCCGCGCTCACTACGCTCGCGACCATCACGACCGACAGGAAGCCCGATGAAGAACCGCCTCCTCCGCGCCGGCCTCGGCGTCGCCGCCGCCACCCTGATCATGCCGCTGCTCGCGGCCTGCGGGGGTGACGACGAGCCCACCCTGGTGATCTACAACGCCCAGCACGAGCCGCTCCTCAAGGCGCTCGCGCCCGAGTTCACCAAGGAGACCGGCATCGAGGTCGAGCTCCGCAACGGCAAGGACCTCGAGCTCTCCAACCAGCTCGTCCAGGAGGGCAAGGCCTCGCCGGCCGACATCTTCCTGACCGAGAACTCCCCCGGCATGTCGCAGGTCGAGGCCGCCGGCCTCCTCGACAAGCTCCCGGCTGACCTCGTCGCGCCGATCCCCGAGCAGTACCGCCCCCGCAGCGGCCTGTGGACCGGCTTCGTGGCCCGCTCGACCGTCCTGGTCTACAACACCGACCAGACCGACGAGGCCGCCATGCCGGCGTCCCTGCTCGACCTGGCCAAGCCCGAGTGGAAGGGCAAGATCGCCTTCTCCCCCACCGGTGCGGACTTCCAGGCCATCGTCGCCGCCGTCCTCGACCTCGAGGGCGAGGCCGCGACCAAGACCTGGCTCGAGGGCATCAAGGCCAACGGCAAGGTCTACGACGGCAACAACCTCGTGCTCGAGGCCGTCAACTCCGGCGAGATCGAGGTCGGCATCGTCTACCACTACTACTGGGAGCGCGACCACAAGGAGAGCGGTGACGTCAGCGACCACAGCTCGCAGTACTACTTCTCCAACGGCGACCCCGGTGCCTTCGTCAGCGTCTCCGGCGCCGGCATCCTCAAGTCGAGCGACATGAAGACCGAGGCCCGCAAGTTCATCGAGTTCCTCGTGAACGAGAAGGGCCAGCAGATCCTCGCCGACAGCTACGCGCTGGAGTACCCGCTCAACCCGGCCGTCCAGCTCGAGGGCGTCCAGAAGCCGTTCAGCGAGCTGCAGCCGCCCGCCGTCAACGTCTCCGACCTCGACGCGAAGAAGGTCGTCTCCCTCATGACCGAGGTGGGCTTCCTCTGACCAAGCGCTCTGCGCCCCCGCTGCTGGTCCTCGGGCTGGCGATCGCGGCGCTCACCCTCGTCCCGCTCGGCTACGTCCTCTGGACGACGGCCGAGCTGGGCGTGGGCGAGGCCACCGACTTCCTGTGGCGACCGCGGATCGGCGAGCTGCTCTGGAACACCGTCCGGCTGCTCGTCCTCGGCGTGCTCGTGAGCACCGCCGTCGGCGTCGCCGGCGCGTGGGTGGTCGAGCGGACCGACGTACCGGGGCGCGGCTGGTGGCACGGCCTGCTGTGCGCGCCGCTCGCGGTGCCGGCATTCGTCAACGGCTACGGCTGGGTCTCGACGACCCACGCGGTGCAGTCGTTCCCGGGCGCGGTGATGGTGGTGTCGCTGTCGTACTTCCCGCTCGTCTACCTGCCGACGGTCGCCGCGCTGCGTCGCCTCGACCCGGCGGTCGAGGAGGTCGCGACCGCGCTCGGCAAGGGACCGTGGGCGGTGTTCTGGCGGGTCACGCTGCCGGCGATCAGCCCGGCGGTGCTGGGCGGAGCGCTGCTCGTCGGCCTTCACCTGCTCGCCGAGTACGGCGCCCTGCAGCTGCTCAACTACCCCACCCTGACCACGGCGATCCTCCAGCAGTACGCCACCGTCTTCAACGGACCCGAGGCGACGCTGCTGGCGCTCGTGCTCGTCACGTTCTGCCTGCTTCTGCTCGGCCTTGAGTCGCTCCTGCGCGGACGGCGCCAGCGCGCCCGGGTCGGTTCGGGAGCACGCCGCGAGCCCACCCGGATCCGGCTCGGCCGGCGCCGTCCCGTGGTCGTCGGCGGACTCCTCCTGCTCGCCGTGTGGGCGCTCGGCGTACCGATCGCCGCTCTGGTGCGGTGGCTGGTGCGCGGGACGTCGTCGGGCATCGACTGGGCCGAGCTGACGGGCGCCGCGTCGAGCACCTTCGTGCTGGCGCTGCTCGGCGGGCTGCTCGCCACCGCGGCCGCCGTACCGGTGGTGTGGCTGGCGGTCCGTCACCGCGGCCTGCTGACCACCGCGATCGAGCGCAGCGTCTACACCGCCAGCGCCATGCCCGGCATCGTGATCGCGCTGGCACTGGTCACCGTCTCGATCCGCGCGGTGCCGTCGGTCTACCAGACGCTCGCGCTGCTGCTGGTCGGCTACCTCATCCTGTTCCTGCCTCGTGCCGTGGTGAGCGTGCGCTCGACCTTCGAGCTCGTGCCGCCCAACCTCGAGGAGGTCGCGCGCAGCCTGGGCTGCAGCGGCCCCGCGGTCGCCCGGCGCGTCACCCTGCCGCTGGTCCTGCCCGGCCTGAGCGCCGCTGCCGCCCTCGTCGCGCTCGCCGTGGCCACCGAGCTCACCGCGACCCTGCTGCTCGCGCCGATCGGCACCGAGACCCTCGCGACGCGGTTCTGGTCCGACGCCTCGTCCGTCGCGTACGGCGCCGCCGCGCCCTACGCCCTGGCGCTGATCGCGCTGTCCGTACCCTCCACCTGGCTGCTGGCCCGGTTGAGCCTGAGGAGCCGCTGATGACGACGGATGCCGCACTCGAGATCCGCGGGCTGGAGGCCGGCTACGGCACGACTCCCGTGCTGCGCGGGGTCGACCTGGTCGTGCCGGGCGGCGTGACCTCGATCCTCGGCTCCTCCGGCTGCGGCAAGACGACGCTGCTGCGCGCGGTCGCCGGCTTCGTGCAGCCCACCGGCGGCACCATCAGCGTGGCCGGCACCGAGGTCGTCGGCGGACGCCGCAGCATCCCCGCCCGGCAGCGCGGCATCGGCTACGTGCCCCAGGAGGGCGCGCTCTTCCCCCACCTGACCGTCGCCCGCAACGTCTCCTTCGGCCTGCCCCGCGACCAGCGCCGCAACGCCGCAGCCCTCGTCGCCGAGGCCCTCGAGATGGTGGAGATCGACCCGGCGCTGGCCGGCCGCTACCCCCACGAGCTGTCCGGCGGCCAACAGCAGCGGGTGGCCCTGGCCCGTGCGCTCGCGCCCCGGCCCGCCCTCGTCCTGCTCGACGAGCCGTTCTCCTCGCTCGACGCCTCGCTGCGCGAGGAGACCGGACGCGCCGTCGTCCGCGCCCTGCGCGCCGCCGACGCCGCCGCGGTCCTGGTCACCCACGACCAGGGCGAGGCCTTGTCGCTCGCCGACCAGGTCGCGGTGATGATGGCCGGCCAGTTCCGCCAGGTCGCCGCACCCGCCGCGGTCTACCTCGCTCCGGCCGACCCCGACGTGGCCGCCTTCATCGGCCACGCCTCGCTCCTCGCGGGCGAGGTCGACCCCGGCGGCCAGGCGCACTCGCCCCTGGGCGTCCTCGACCTGCGGACCCCGGTCGCGGCGGGGCCCGCCCGGTTCGCCGTACGGTCGGAGCAGGTGCAGGTCGGCCCCGACGCCGCTGCCGGCGCGCCCGGCGAGGTGCTCGACGTCAGCTTCTTCGGCCACGACGCGACCATCCGGGTCCGGCTCGACTCCGGCGAGCAGGTCACCGCACGGACTCCCGCCGACCGCGTGCCCCGTGCCGGCGACCGGGTCGGGCTCCGCGTCACCGGCGACGTGATCGCCTTCGCGGGCTAGGACACGCCCTAGGCGTACCAGCCGGAGGGACCGAGCTCCTCCCCCAACCGCGGCACGTACTGGTCGAAGAACACCCGCGCGATCAGGTCGCGTCGCGAGCGCACCCCCGCCTTGTCGAAGACCGACTTCAGGTGGTCCTGCACCGTGTACGCCGACAGGTGCAGCGTCCTCCCGATCTCCTGGGTTGCGACGCCCTGCAGCACCAGCTGCGTCACGTCGCGCTCGCGCGGGGTCAGCCCGAAGGCCGCGACCACGAGGCCGACGATCTCGGGCGGACGCGCCTCCTCGATGGTGATCACGACGTCCCCGTCGTGCCCACCGGTGCCGCTCAACGGCCCGGCCTGCAGGATCAGCCAGCGCCCACGGCGGGTCCGCGCCCGGCACCGCGGCAGCGCGGTCGACTCACCGCGCGCATAGCGCCGCGCGGCCCCGACCAGGCCCGACAGCAGGGCCACCGGGATCGGCGCGCCGGGGTCGCGGGCGAGCTCGCGCAGCCGGTGCTCGGCGGTGGCGGTCATCTGGTTGATCCGGTACTCCGCGCCGATGATGACCACGGCCGGCCCCGGGTGCTCGCGCTCGGCGTCGTCCTGCGGTGCGTCCGTGTCCGCCAGCCGGGCCATCAGGCCGACCCGCACCCCACGGGCGAAGGCCGGCGCCAGCGAGGCGAGGAACTCGATCTCGGCGAGGTCGAACGGCCGGTCGTCGGCGCCGCGCATGAGTCCCATCCCGCCCCACACCGCCGTTCCCTCGCGGAACACCACCCGCGCCTCGTCCGCGTGCCCGTAGTGCGCCAGGTGGTACGACGCGATCCGCATCGAGCGCGCGACGTCCCCGCCGGTCTGCAGGTGGACGCCCGCCGCGGGACGCTCCGCCGTGGCCAGCTCGGCGAACGACGTCGCCTCGGGGCTGCCGTACTCCAGCAGCCCGAACTCGTCGTCGCGCGGGTCGACCGTGCACAGGTGCCCGAACTTGCGATCGCTCGTCAGCAGCAGGGTCCGCGGGTCATGGGTGCCGACGCACGCGCTGACCCAGGGCACCGCTCGTCGTACGGACTCGACGGCCTCGGTGAGGAAGGAGTCCAGGTCCAGCCCGGCGTGGGCGACGACGTCGACGTCCTTGCGCACCCGCTCGGCGGTCAGTCCTGAGGCCATGCGAGCAGTGTGGACCAACGCCTCGGCGCCGAGGTATCCCAGATTTCTGGGTGGTCTGGTCCACCCAGTCGAGCAGGCCCAGAAGTCCCCCGACGACCGGGATGGTCCGCGGCCCGCCGGCGCCCGAGGGTTGCCGCCATGACCACCACTCCTGACCGCACGCTCCTCGCCCGGCTCACGACGACCTGCGAGATCCACCTCCCCGGCGACCCCGGGTACGACGCCGCCCGCGTCCCCTGGAACGTCGCCGTCGACCAGCGGCCGGCCGCGGTCGCGATCCCGCGCACCGTCGAGGAGGTGCAGGACGTCGTCCGGGCCGCCGCGGCCACCGGGCTGCGGATCGCCCCGCAGAGCACCGGGCACGGCGCGGCCGCCCTCGGCGAAGGCTCGCTCGAGGACGTCGTCCTGGTGCGGATGTCGGCGCTCACCGGCGTCACGATCGACCCGGCCGCGGAGACCGCACGGGTCCTCGGCGGCACGCTCTGGCGCGATGTCGTCGGCGCGGCCGCGCAGCACGGCCGCGCGGTCCTGCACGGCTCCGCCCCCGACGTCGCCGTCGCCGGCTTCGTCCTGGGCGGCGGCCTGTCCTTCTACGGACGCCGGCACGGCGTGGCCGCCAACGCGGTGACCGCGATCGAGGTCGTCACCTCGGACGGTGCGCTGGTGCGCGCCACTCCGGACCAGGACCGCGACCTGCTCTGGGCGCTGCGCGGGGGCGGCGGCAACTTCGGTGTCGTCGTGGCCATCGAGATCGGGCTGCTCCCCTATGCCGACGTCTTCGCCGGCATGCTGCTGTGGGACCGCGAGCGCGCGGCGGACGTCGTACCGGCGTGGGTGGCGTGGACCCGGACCGCACCCGAGAGCGCGACCACGTCGCTGCGGGTGATGAGCTTCCCGCCGATCCCCGAGCTGCCGCCGTTCCTGTCGGGGCGCGATGTCGTCGTGATCGACGGCGCCGTGCTGGAGTCCGACGAGCGCGCCGCCGAGCTGCTCGCGCCGCTGCGCGCGCTGGACCCGGAGGTCGACACCTTCGGCCGGATCCCCGCGTCCGCCGTCCTCGACATGCACATGGATCCGCCGGAGCCCTCCCCCGCCGTCGCCGACCACGCCGTGCTCGGCGACCTCGACGCGGCCGGCGTCCAGGCCTTCCTCGACCAGGTCGGCCCCGGCACCCGCAGCGGCCTCACGTTCGCCGAGCTGCGCCACCTCGGCGGCGCCTTCGCCCGCCCCGACGCCGCCGGAGGTGCCTTGTCCCACCTGCCCGGCTCGTACGCCCTGTTCTGCATGGCGATGGCCCCGACGCCCCAAGCCGCGGTCGCGGGCCGCGCCGCTGCCTTCTCGGTCGTCCGCGCCCTCTCCGGGTGGGCGCGGCCGAGCCTGGTCCCGACCTTCACCGAGACCACGGTCGACACCAGCCGCTTCTACGACGGCGACGACTGGGCGGCGCTGTGCCGGCTGCGCGACGTGGTCGACCCGGGGCGGCTGTTCGTCGCCAACCACGGGCTCTGAGGCCGGCGCGGCGCGACTCAGGCGTAGTCGGCGTACACCTTCCGGTTCGCACCGTCGACCGTGACGGATCCTCCGTGGGGGAGGATCCACTGCGGCCGGGTGTGGCCGAACGGGACGCCGACGCACACCACCGCCTCGGGCTGGTAGCGGGCGACGAGGTCGACGACCACGTCGCGCTGCTCGGCCCGGAGGCGGGCGCGCTCGGCCGCGTCGGGCCGGCGTACGAAGTCGGAGACCGGCGGGCGCGCGAGCAGCACCGCGCTCGCCCTGGCGAGGAGGCCGCGCTCCCCGAGGTTGCGGACGATCCAGCCGACCTCGTTGGCCGGCATCAGCTCCTCGGACGTCTCGAGCAGGATCACGCCGCCGTCGAGGTCGTCAGGCTCCGCAGTGAACCGGCCGGCCGCGAGCACCCACTCCAGGATCTCGACGCACCCACCCCAGGTGGGACCGGTGACCTCGCGCGCCGGACCCGCCCAGTGCCAGGGCTCGGTGGGCTCGCGGTCGCCGTACTGCGTGAGGGCGAGGGGGTCGTTCCAGTCCTTGCCGACGTCCTCGGACTCACCGGGATCGGTGACCTCGATCCGCCCGCCGTCGAGGAGTGCGGCCCGCAGGGACGTCGCGTGCTCGGGGTCCAGCCCAGGCCCCGGCCCGACATGGACCTGGGTGGAACCCCCGTAGAAACTGGCGATTCCCTGCGACCACAGCCACTGGTGCAGGTTGGTGTTGTCGCTCGTGCCCAGGAACGGCTTGGGGTCCCGGCGTACCGCATCGGCGTCGAGGTGCGGGATCACCGTGATCTGGTCGTCGCCCCCGATCGTCGCGATCACCGCCCGGATGTCCGGGTCCGCGAACGCCGCGTTGAGATCGGCCGCCCGCTCCTCCGCCGTCGCCCCCAGCTTGCGGGTGGTCGGGTACTCGACCGGCACCAGACCGGTCACCTCGGCCAGCCGGCGCAGCGCCTGCTCGTGGACCTCGGGGGCGACCGCGGGAGCGGCGAAGGACGGCGACAGGACGGCGATCCGGTCGCCGGGGCGGGCCTTGGGCGGGTGGACGAGGTCGCGGGGCGCGGTCATGGCGCCAGCACAGCACGGCGGTCCGAGGATTCGCACCTGACTTTCGGGGGTACGGAACCCGCGTCGCACAGCACGCGGGCGGGAGGCCCGCCCCACCGGAGGGACCCACCATGCACCGCTCGCGCCCGCTGCTCCGGCGGCTCCTGACCGCCGGCACCGCCGCCGTCCTGACCCTGCCCGTGCTCGGCATCGTCGGGACGACCGGCACCGCCCGCGCGGACGACAGGGTGGACCCACCGACCACGGACCTGGTCCGGTCCGTCGAGGTCTCCACGCTGACTCCCCGCCGGGTCGCGCCGCGCGCCCAGCGCCCGTCCGCCGGAGGGATCCGCGCCTACCCGGTCCCGACCAGCGCGGCCGGGCTGCGCCGGATCACCACCGCGCCCGACGGCACCATGTGGTTCGCCGAGGGCGACAAGAACCGCATCGGCCGGATCACGACCGGCGGCGCGATCACCGAGTACCCGCTCTTCGCCCAGACCAGCGCCGGCAGCCTGGTCAAGGACATCGAGGTCGACGCATCCGGGCTCGTGTGGGTGGTGTGGGACTCCGGCTGGAAGATCAGCCGGATCAACACGGGCACGCTGACGGCGTACACGTGGTCGTTGGAGTACCCCTACGGCGAGGAGGTCCGGGTCGGCCCCGGCGGCGCCACCTGGGTGACCCTGTCGTACGACGTCGACGGCATCCTGCGCATCGTCGGCGACAACGCCAACTGGGCGGCCAACGCGCCCGAGTGCGACAACGCCCTCGGCCGCGGCCGGGACGGCTACATGTGGTGCCAGGACTTCGACAAGCTCATCCGGGTCAACACCGACGGCGCCGGTGGTGCGGCGCTGCCGCTGCCCTCCGACGCGACGTACCCCTACTCGGTCGCGACCGGGCCCAACAACAAGATCTGGTTCGGCCGTGACACCGGCGGCTCGATGTTCTCCTCCCCCGCCTGGGGCAACGTCGGCTGGATCGACAACGCCAACCAGCCGCACATCATCCGCACCGGCGACCGCACCGCCCCGCGCAGCCTCGTCACCGGCCGCGACGGCAACGTGTGGTTCACCAGCGTCGGAGCCGCCAAGGGCATCGGCCACGTCAACGCCAGCGGCCAGGGCGCGATCGTCCAGGTCGGCAACTACCGCCCCACCTCGGTGACCTACGGCGCCGACGGCGCCCTGTGGTTCACCGACAGGGACAACAACTCCATCGTCCGCGTGCCCCGCGACAACCTGTGGGTGACCAATGTCGACGTGGGCGGCCGCTCCCAACTCCGCCCCCACCCGCAGCCGCGCGCCACGGCCGCCAAGAAGGTCGACGCCGACAAGCGCCGCAAGAAGGCCACGGTCGCCGTCACCTGCGGCGCCGGAATCGTCCCGTGCAGCGGATCCGTCGTCGTCAAGCTCGGCCGCAAGACGCTCGGCACCGGCAGGTACGCCGCCGCTCCCGGCCGTCGAGCGAACGCGGTCGTGTCGCTCAACGCCGCCGCCCGGACCCAGCTCAAGCGCAAGGCGAAGGTCAAGGTCGTCCTGATCCTGACCTCCGCGACCGGCCAGCGCGTGACCCGGAAGGCCCTTCTCACCCGCTGACCCGGTCTGCCTAGGATCGCCGCATGTCGCAGCCCCCCGAGGTCGTCACGTACGACGGCCTGCCCGCGGCCGCCGGCGGTGCGCACTCCCTGCGCACCAAGCGCCCCGCCCAGGCCCTCGACCGCGTCCAGACCTTCCTCGACGCCTGCACCGCTCCCCTCGGCGCACCCACCTGGGGCTTCCAGGTCGCCGCCGGCGGCACGCCCGACGAGACCGAACGCCTGATCGCCGCCGCCACCGACGCCCTCGGCGGTCCCCGCCAACGCTCGCGGACCCACACCACCTGGAACGTCCGGCCCGACACCGTCGCCGCTGCGTTGGCCGTCCTCGACGCCGCGGGCGCCGCCGTCACGACGTACGGCGGGGCGCTGGGGGCGCTCACTCTCAGCGCGGCGGTCGACCTCGTCGACCCGGCCGGCGGGACGCCGTACGTGGGGATGGGGGCGGACGCCTACGGCGGCTTCGCCGTCGACGGCTACGGGCGGCTGCTCGGGCAGTCCGGCGTACGGGCGACGCTGGGAACGTCGGCGTCGTCGCTGTCGTTGTGGCTCAACCTGCCCGGCGACTCACGGCTCGAGGCCGGCGCGCGGCACCTGCAGGACAACCTGTCGTTCAAGCTGTCCGGCAAGCACTGGCGGCGGTGGGTGCCGACGCGGGCGGGTGACGGGTGGCGGTCGGTGAAGCTGGCGTCGCCGCTGGCCCACGGGAGTGTGCGGGAGTAGACGCACCCTTTAGAGCGCCGACAGCGCTTTGCCCTCCAAGTCGGTCGCGCCGCCGATAAGGACCTCTATCGACACGAGTTCGTCCGGGGGCGCAAACGGACGTGTGGTCCTCTGCGCCTGATCCAAGTGCGCGATAGCTGTCCCAACGGCCGCCTCAGGTCGCTCCGCTTCTATGTGGAGCCAGACAGCGTAGGTGCCGTCCGAGCCCGGATCCGAGACGTCATCGACCACTCCGATGGCATCTAGGATCCGAAACATCTCGTCCGCCAACATCGCCCCGCGGGGGAGTGCCTCGCTCGACGGCCGTAGCCGGAATCGCATCGAATACGTACGGCCCATACCAGGCCCCCTTACGCGCTTGACACCGCCTACGATAGTGGTGTAGCCCGCTACATTCAATGCTCGGGGGTTAGAGTTCGAACCTCTGATCTACATAGAAGCTCGTGATCGCCAGAACGGCCGTGATACCGACTGCAACCACACGGCGCTTCCGGCTTGAGTCGTGGTCTGTCACGTAGTGGAACGCCTCGAAACCCAGGTAGGCCAGAGCGAGCCATCCGAGAACCAGGACCTTGCCGGGCAGCAGTTGGAGCGTGGTCGCCGTCAGCCACCCTAGGACTAGGACACCGATGACAACGACGGCCTCCAGCGCACGACGCAGCGTCATCGACTCGCCAGTCCTAGATGACACACGCCGCTTGAGGTTCGAGATCTCCGCGTTCGCCTCGTCCAACCGTGCTTCCGCCGCCCGGGCACGCTCGCCGTCCACCCTCTTCGTGCGGACGACACGATCACCCTGCCGAAGCAACCGGGCACGCGCGAAGTCTCTTACCCCGTTCTTATGAACGCCTTCAGGGTCAAGAAAACCATCGGCAAGGAATTGCTGCACATCTGCGCGATCGAGCTGGTCGCCTTCACTGAGCAGGTCGCCCAATTCGAGCATCTCATCATTAGTATATGTCGCGGCAACACTCAGGAATGCGCCAAGTATCAGGTCCTCGCTCAGTCGGTCCGCGAATGTCGCCCTTCCTTCAAGGGAGGCTCTTCCATCGAATGCGGCATAATGCAGAAGCCACGTGGACGCACGAATGCCCAGCGGAAACGGGTCATCCACAATGTTCCTGTACGCCTCTTCTGACGAGCGATCACTCGCAACAAACCAGGCCGACGGTACCAACGACTCAGCCGCCCTGAGACGCTTGTCCCGCACGACGGCAGCGCTGATGCCATCGGTCGTCCTAAGTTCTGCGCCTCGCACTCGAATTCGTCCAAGTTCAAGCTGGAGTCTCTTGATCTCTTCGGTGAACATCTCGACAAAATCGACATCGAAATCAAAGTCGTCGGTATCAACAATCCTAACGGAATACCGCCGAACCAGCGGCTCTAGGTCTCGCCGACCCTTTGCCCAAGTTTCGAATGATCTCGCATCACGATCGCGCGCATACCCATACTCACGAATTACGTGATGCTGATGCAGTTTCAAGGCCTCGCCGAGGTCGTCTGCATAGCGCGTGACTAACTGTTCAATAAAGACGTCCGCTTGCTCCCAGTGTGCCTCCCATTCCTTTTGAACGCGACTGGTGAGGATCAACTCGCTGCCGTGAGAACTAGCCGTTTCCAAGAACGTCGTGAACAACTCAACAACGCGATCGTCGTGGCTCGCCAGAGAGAGCAGTTCACTGGTATCAAGAACTAGACTCGCGGTTGGCATCGGTCCCTCAACGTCCTCCCGGCAGACCATGCCGTGCAGTATCTGGCCAGCGACGATCGTGCTCAATAGCTCGTTTCCAAACGCCTCGTCAGGACTCGCGGCGCTCAGCAGAAGCTCAGCCACAAAATCGGCCAGCGCTGCGGGATGAACACGTGACCGGATCTCGGGAACCGCAGCGCGCAGGTTGAGCCTGACCTCCCGCAGGTCGTTCGGCGAGGCGCTCCTCTGCACCGCGTCGAAGACTCCGCGACTCGACCGCACCATCGCTCCCACTACTTCTTTGGTGAGTTTCGGGGCCCTCCCGGCGATCTCCGCATCGTGAGGAAACGTTGCCACCAGGCGGGACCGAACCTCGGCCTCCGCCTCGCTCAGTATTAGTTCTGCCCAATCCCGGTCGGCGGCCGCTTCGGCCTTTACTCCCTCCGGAAGACCCCATCGCAACTTTCCCTTGCGCCCCTCGTAGCGCAACAAGAGATCCTGGCTCTGGGCGCGTTCCAAGGCTTCAGTAAGGAGCGTGGGGGTCGTGTCTTGTCCAACGAGAGTGAGGGTGAGCTCCTCACGCAGTTCGCGTCTCGTCAGGGACCCCTTCCGCGCGAGCACCTCGATAATGGTGCTTACAAGGATGTCATGCTGCCAGGCGGCGCGGTTTGGGTCGAGGGCCGCTCTCGCCGCAGCGAGAACGGTAGTTTCTTGAGCTAGTCGTAGTTCTGCCATCGGACCTCCGGTGCGAGAATGGGAGCGGGCGTGCAGCAAACCACACCTTGCGCAGCACTATCCCATCAGCCGGACCCCACCTCGACGACTGCGACCAAACAGCTCTGCTTCGACTGCGCCTGCGAGACGACTCCCCCTGACAGCGCCGCGACTGACTGGCGCGATGCGTTAGTAGAATCGCTTGCAGTGGGCACGCATATGCGGGTGCACGTCCCAGCGACGCGAGCGAACGCCAGCCACGGCGGACAGCCCACCATTGCAGCGACGTGTCCAGAACACCTCTACGGCGACTCCGTCGGGCAGCCCATACGCGCGCTCCTCCGGACGGCTCCAAAGCGACCGCATCGAAGCCCTAGGGTCCTGAGACCAAGAACGGCGGCCGCGGAGGGGGCATTGGACGAGACGTACTCGCGCCTGGCAACGCCGCCCTCGCCGAGCGGCGCGGGTCGAGCCATCCGCTCGTTCAACAAGCAAACCGCCCCTGACCTGCGTCTCCGCAGGTCAGGGGCGGTTCGGGCCGTGGCAGGTAGTGGATTCGAACCACTGTAGGCTACGCCGGCTGATTTACAGTCAGCTCCCTTTGGCCGCTCGGGCAACCTGCCGGGCTGTCGTCCCGCACCCCTCTGACCCCCACGGGGACGGTCCTGAGTTGGCGTGCTGGCGACGACGCGAAACAATAGCGCAGCAGCCCCGCCCGACTGAAAACGCAGGTGACACCATGGCCGACTCGTCCTTCGACATCGTCAGCAAGATCGACCGCCAGGAGGTCGACAACGCCCTCGGGCAGGCGGCCCGGGAGATCGCGACGCGCTTCGACTTCAAGGGGACGGGGGCGACGATCGAGTGGAAGGGTGATGACGCGATCGAGATCACTGCTTCCGCCGATGACCGGGCGAGTGCGGTGCTGAGCGTGTTCCAGGACAAGCTCATCAAGCGCGACCAGTCACTCAAGATCCTCGATGCTTCGGAGCCGCGGGCGTCGGGGCAGCAGTCCAAGATCGCGATCGCGCTCAAGGAGGGGATCACCTCCGAGGATGCCAAGAAGATCGCCAAGCTGATCCGCGACGAGGGGCCCAAGGGCGTCAAGACGCAGGTGCAGGGTGACGAGCTGCGGGTGTCGTCCAAGAAGCGTGACGACCTGCAGGCCGTGATCGCGCTGGTCAAGGGTCAGGATTACGACTTCGCGGTGCAGTTCACCAACTACCGGTGAAGCTGCGGCCGGTCCTTGCAGAGGCCCGCGTCCTCGCTCAGTTCGCAGGAACCCAGAGCGACGCCGCCGCGGTCCCGTGCTGCCCTCCGACTTGGGGCACAGGTGCGAGTACGCGTTGGGGGCACCCGGCGACGAGTGCTCCCGCGCATGGTCGACCTAACGACATCGCAGCCCGCGGCCAATCAGACTCGGTCCGCGGATGGTCCCCGCCGCGCAGACGGAAGGCCCCTTCATGCCGAGCGGCTCGCGCGCCCTGCCGCCACCGGCGAGCTGCCCAAGTTTCAGGTTGACAGGGTCCCGCTGCCCGAACGTTCAGCACGTCCCGATTCGTCGCCCCGAGGGCCGACGCAAGGCGGCGTGCACTTTCACAACCGTCATCGCGGTAGACCGTTCGGGCCGAGCGCGGACGACGTGCTCGGAGCACGAGCAGAACACACTTACCGCCGATTAGGTGCTCGCCGCGCGTCGTTGGCGAGTGGGTGCGATCTGGAGTACAGCTCGGATAGGACCCGCTCGTCGCTTCCCTGGACGCGCAACGCAACGCGCAACGCGCGTTGGCTCTACCGTCGGAGCTCTGACCGCCAGCAATCGTAGGAGTCCTGACCGATGAACATGTCGACGCGACGAAACCTGATCCTCGAGGGTATCGAGAACTGCAAGCTGGCCACGAGTAGGGCCGTCGACTTCAAGAGTCACCCGGACCCGGCCATCCAGAGCCTCGCCGAGGCTATCCACTTCCTATCCTACGGCGCCCAACAAATCGGCCTCGCGCTGTCCGACGAAGGCCGCACAAACGACCTTCCGCTGTAGGTCCCCGTGCGCCTCCACGCGGAGGTTGGGGCCACGCTGTCGTGGCCTACCAGACACAGGGATAGCGTCGCGGCCCTGTGAGATGGTGCTCCCCATGGAGATGGACTCGAAAGAGATTCAGCCGATCACCAGCGCGATCCGGCACGACCTCGGCGACGACGACAAGTACGCCCCACGCCTCGGCGTGGCTATCGCGTCAGTTCTGACAGACACCCAGCGCCAGGCACTCAAGGAGGCACACGTCTCGGGACAGCCACGTCTTCTCGCTTGGTCGACGGGCGACGAACGAGATGTCCTCCTTCGACCCGACAATGGCGTGCTTGTCCACGCCGCCGTGCGCGCCGACGAGGTCGCTGTGACAGTTCGCCGGCTCGAAGACGTGCGATCATTCGGCGCATCCAACTTCTCCGCTCCGGCGACCAATGGGTTACGCGACCTCACGTGGCAGGTGGCCGGTTGGAGTGTGACCCTCAGCGACGGCACGACGCTCATGGCGAGCACCGTGAACGACTCGG
This sequence comes from Pimelobacter simplex, assembly GCF_024662235.1. Classification (GTDB taxonomy): domain Bacteria; phylum Actinomycetota; class Actinomycetes; order Propionibacteriales; family Nocardioidaceae; genus Nocardioides. The sequence continues at coordinate 5,784,537 of NZ_CP096276.1, read as the reverse complement.
CGCACCTCGACCGGGCACGCGAGTTCATGACGAGCCTGCTGAGCTGACCCGCCTGAGGCCGTTGGGGTGCGGCGGCCCAGGGCTCCTCACCCCAACTGCGAATGACGACTCGCCGACGCCGGGAACATCTCGAATGGCCCAGTCAGCCGGATCAACTTGGCCACGTGCGAGCCACACATCTCCCCCCGGACCCGCGTGTGAACCGCGCGAGACTCACGAGTTCGCCTCCAGCCACTCGGCAGCCGAGAGAGCGTGCGCCGCGAACTCCCGGAGATCTGCGACCGCCCCGACAACGTCACCGGGCGTCTTGAGGTCGGCACAGTAGTCAGCATCGATCATGACCCCGAGGGGGCCGTTGTCGTACCGGCCGACGATCACCGGCCCGAAATCCGGCCCCACGTGGTGGGACGTCCACTCGCCGTTGAGGTGCTCGGCACCGTGATCCGTCACGCACCACGGCGGGCAGGTCGCAGCGGCGCGTTCGACCTTCACCGCTGCAGAGCACGCACCACAACTGACCTCGTCACTCTTGCCTCGGCTGTCGAAGAAGACCCAGCCCTGCGCCGACGGCCGCGAGAGGGCCTTGCCGCGGTCTCGCTCAGTCGTGTCGATCCGGGCGCCGCAGCCAGTGCAAACGAAGGCAACCGGGGCACCAGTGCGCTCCATGTGCTCCGGCGTCTCGCCGCCGAGAGCAACCCCGATACCTTCGACGATCGCTGCGGCGACCTCCCGCGCCACGGTCGGCGCGATCTGCTGCTGCTCGACACGGAAAGTGCGCTCTGCGCCGACCCAGACACCCCACTCGTAGCTCGGTACGGGGCACCCGGCCTCCATGTGGGTGCCGTCGGGGTCGTGGAACTTGCGGACGTAGAGGGAGAGTCTCTTGCCCTCACCGCCGGCGGGGTCGGGCAGCTCATCGTCGGCGACCAGACGGCTTCCTGGGCCCTGATCGATGGTTGATGTGGTCACGGTTCTACGTCCTCTCGTCAGGTGGGTTCCGAAGTCGCCCGGCAGTGCCCCGGGAGAGCGAATCTTGTCTACAGACAAGAACGAAGCTACTTGTCCATGGACCACTAGCCAAGAGACAATCGGGGCCATGCCTGAGCACCTGATGGACATGCACGCGATCGCCGAACTGCTCGGCGTCTCGAAGCAGCGCGTGCAGCAGCTCGCGGCCGCCGGCAAACTGCCCGAGCCCCACGCCGATCTGCGGATTGGTCGCGTCTGGCTGCGAGCCGACATCGAGAAGTGGGCACGCGAGACGGGCCGGATCGCCTGAGCAGAGGGACGAAATGCTGAAGGACGGTCCGCAACCGGTCCGCAGTACCCTCGTCTCGTGCCCACGGCCGGTCAACGCCACCAAACGAGCCATCTCAAGTCAGGCCAATGCTGGCAACGACAGATAGCGCCACCCGCTGAGCGGTCCGCGCATCACGAGCTACGGCTGAGGCGCCGCCCGTGAACGTCGACCGCCACCTCGCCGCGGCGATCGGACTCGTCGTCGTCGCGGTGGGTCTGGTCGTGGGGGTCGGTGTCGCCTTCGCGTACGACGTGGGCTCGGCCCCGCGCCGGACCCCGCCCGCCGCGGCGACCCAGCCGGGAGGCCCGGCGGGCCCCGCGGTCACCGGCGCCGCCCCGGCCCAGCCCCAGCCGCAGGCACCGCAGGAGCAGCAGCGGCCCGACCAGTACCGCCCCGACGACGCCTGGGTGACCCGGGTCGCAGGGGCGACCGGGATCCCGCCGCGCGCGCTGGCGGCCTACGCGCGGGCCCACCTGCGAGTGGCGGACGAGCAGCCGGGGTGCAAGGTGGCGTGGAACAGCATCGCCGCGCTCGGCGGCGTCGAGTCCCGCCACGGCAGCGTCAATGACGCGGTGCTCGGTGCGGACGGCGTCCCGCGGCCGCCGATCCTGGGGCCGCGGCTGGATGGCAAGGCGTTCGCGGCGATCCGGGACACCGACGGTGGGGCGCTCGACGGGGACACCGAGTGGGACCGGGCGGTGGGGCCGTTGCAGTTCATCCCGTCGACGTGGGCCCGGTGGGCCGCCGACGGCAACGGTGACGGGACCGCCGACCCGCACCAGATCGACGACGCGGCGCTCGCGGCCGGCCGCTACCTGTGCGCTGCCGGCGACCTCAGCACGCCCGACGCGTGGCGCCGCGCGATCTTCAGCTTCAACCACTCCGACGCCTACGTCGCGGACATCGCCGCCCTCGCCAACCAGTACGCCGCCGCGGCCGGCTGAGCGCCCGGTCCGCGGAACCGCTGCGCGCGGGCGCGTGCCGAGGTGAGAATGGTCCCGGAGGAGGGACTCTCTTGCGAGGCGCCGCGGTCCGGTCCGAGTGGCCGGCATTGACGCGTGAGGTCGTCGCCCAGGTCGCTGACCTGGTGGCGGCCGGTACGAGCGTGCTCCTGTGCGGGGCCGCCGGCATCGGCAAGTCGTACGCCGCCCGGCAGGTCGCCGCCGCCGTCCCCGGCTGCGTCTCCGTCCTCTGCACGCCCTCGGGCAACCGCGTCCCGCTGGGCGCACTCCACGGCTGGCTGGCCGAGCTGGGCCTGGCCGACGCGACCGGTGGGCCGTCGGTGAGCCCGCTGGTGCTGGCCGGGCAGGTCACACCTCAGGGACCCGCCGACGAGCCGGTCCTCGTCCACGTCGACGACATCGACCTGCTCGACCCGGCGAGCGCCGAGCTGCTGGCGCTGCTGTGCCGGCGCGGGGTGGTCCAGCTGCTGGCCACCCTGCGCTCCCCCGGCGGCGGCGCGCTGCCGGGGCCCCTGGCCCGGCTGCTGGTCGAGGACCAGGTGGTCCGGGTCGAGGTCGCGCCGCTGACGCCCAACGAGGTCGGCGAGCTGGTCCAGCTCGCGCTCGACGGGCCGGTGCACCACGAGACGATCCGGTTCCTGCACCGCACCACCGAGGGCAACAACCTGTTCCTGCGCGAGCTCGTCAGGGCCGGCGCCGCGCAGGCGACGTTCGTCCTCGAGAACGACGTCTGGCGTTGGCACGCGTCGTCCGCCCCGGAGGCGCTGCTGCTGCCGGCACTGTTCAGTGACGACCTCGACGCGCTCTCCGACGCCGAGCGCGAGACGGTCGAGCTGGTCGCGCTCACCGAGCCGATCGCGATCGACGCGTTGGCACTGGCGGTCGGTCCGGGGGTGGTGACCGGGCTGGTCCGCTCGGGGCTGCTGGTCGAGGTCGAGCAGCACGTCCGTACGCACCATCCGCTGTTCGCCGAGTCCGCGCGCGGACGGATCGGACCGTGGCAGCGCCGACAGCTCTTCGAGCGGCTCCACGAGACGCTCCCCGACCCGCCGACCGGCGCGGGTGGCGGACTCCTGCGCTGGCTGGCCTGGGGTGCCGAGAGCGGCGCCAAGATCGCTGCGAGCACCTGGCTCAACGGCGCCCGCGCGGCGGCCGGCGCCGGGGACCTGCCGTACGCCGAGGAGCTCGCCGGCCACGCGCTCGCGACCACGCCCCTCGCCGCCCGGGACCGGCTCGAGGCGCACACCCTGCGCGCCGAGGTACGCCGCTTCCGCGCCCAGCGCGCGCAGGCGCTGGCCGACCTCGACGCGGCCGCGGCCGCGCTCCCGGACGCGACCCACGAGGCCGACCCGGACTGGCTGGCCGGCCAGGTGCTCGCCGCGGCCCGGACCCGCGCCGACCTCCTCCAGTACGTCGACGACGACCCCGACGCGGCCCTGACCGCCCTGACCGACGGCTACGCCCGAGCCGCCCGGCTCGCGCCCGAGCACCCCGGTCTGGCCCAGCAGCGCCTGGAGACGATGACCCGGCAGGGATGGGCCGGGCAGTGCGCCGCGCTCCGTACCGAGACGCCCCGGCTGCTGGCGGCGCTGACCACAGAAGACGTCCCAGAGAACGTGGAGGCCGTCTCCCCCGCCCTGCTCGCCCTCGCCTGGCAGGGCCGGACGACGACCCTGCGCGACCTGGCCCGGGCCGGCCTCCGCGCCCTGGCCGACGTCGAGTCCGGTCCCTCGGCCGCACGCCCCCACCTGGCGGTGGAGATCGTGTGCACGACCTTCTTCACCGACCTGTACGGCGGCGTCCCGGCCGACGACGAAGGTCCCGACGCGCTGGCCCAGCTGGTCCCCACCGCGATCGCCGAGGACATCGACACCGGGCTCCTCGCCGCCGGCGCCGGCCGCCGGCTGCTCGCAGAAGGCGCCTGGGCCGAGGCCGACCGGGTCCTGGGGGACGCCCTCGCCCTGCTGGAGCAGCGCGACCCGAGCGGGTTCGGGGCCTGGACGACGGCCGCCGCCGCGCTCGCCGCCGCCGGGGTCGGTGACCTCGACCGGGCCGCCACGCTGGCCGCCGCGGCCGCCGCGTCCCCCTCGCGCACCAGCCGCTCGCTCGCCCCCGACCTGCGCACGCTGCTGGCCCGGGCCCGGCTGATCGGCGATCCCGAGCAGGCGACGGCCGCGATCGAGGACCTCCGCGGCTGGGCCCGCGAGCACGCCCACCACCTCACCGAGCTCGAGGCGCTGCACCTCCTCGCCCTCGCGGCACCCGCCACGATCACCGCCGACCACGCCGCGCGCGCCACCCACCTCGCGACCGGCATGGAGGCGCCCGTCGCCCGCCACCTCGCCGACCACGTCACGGCCGTCGCCCACGGCGACGACGCCGTCGCGGGCGCCGCGACCCGGCGCCTGGCCGAGCACGGCCGCTGCCTCCCAGCCAGGGGCCGGGAGGCAGCGGTGCTGAGCCGTCGTGAGCGCGAGGTCGCCTCGCTGGTCGCCGGCGGCCTGAGCACCCCGGAGATCGCCGAGCGCCTGCACCTGTCGACCCGCACGGTCGAGAGCCACATCGCCCGGATCTTCACCAAGCTCGGCATCAACCGCCGCGCCCAGGTCCGCGATCTCCTCGGCTAGGACGCAGGGCTCACCGCACGTTCATCACCGCACCACAGGCCGGAGCCTTGCCGCGCGGCTGGTACGCCACCGACACCAGGTACGGCGCCTGCGCCGCCCGGAAGCGGGCCGTGCCCTTGCCGCGGCTCGTCCCGGCCTTCGCGACCACCTTGCGGCCGTCGTACCGGACCACGAGTCGGCCCGCGCCCGACACCAGTCGCCCGTTGCGGCCGAGCACCCGCGCGTCGACCCGGTAGCCGCCGCCGGCCTCGGCCCGCAGCGCGCCGCGGATCGTGCACGAGGGACGCCCGCGACGGACGTCGACGATGACGACGTCGCTCTCCGCCACGGTGTACGGCGACCCCGCCGCCGGCGTGTACCGCGCGACGATCCGGTGCCGGCCGGGCGAGAGCTTGCGCAGCACCACGCCGCCGTAGCCGTACCGGGAGACGGGCGAGGCCTTGCCGAGCGCCTTGCCGTTGTCGAAGTACTGCACCCCGCCGCGCGGCACCTCCACCCCGGCGTCCGGACGCGAGACGAGCGCCCGGATGTGCAGGTCCTGGCCGACGAACAGCGGCCGCGGGCCGGTGATGAGGGTGACGGTGGCTCGTCGCTCGGCGACCTTCTGGGCGAGCGGGGCGCTGGCCGCGGCGTCGTACCGCTCGTCGCCGAGGTAGCGGGCGAGCACGGTGTGCCCACCGGCCGCGAGCGCGGCGGTCGTGACGCGCACCCGGCCGTCGGGGCCGAGCGCGACGGGTGCGTCGAGCGGGACGCCGTCGATCTCGAGGCTGACCTGCCCGGTCGGCGTCGCGGTCGCCGGGCGGACCGGGTCGACCTGGACGACGAACGTCAGCGGCGCCCCGGCCGGGGCCGGGTTGCGGTCACTGGTGAGCCGTACGGTGGTCGTGCCGGGGTTGACGACCTGGTCGAGGAACGCGCTGCTGGCGTCGTACCGGTCGTCGTCGCCGAGGTAGACCGCGCGCACCCGGTGCGTCCCGACCGGCAGCTCGTCGGTGGTCAGCCGGGCGGTGCCGCGGTGGTCGAGGGCGACCGGGCCGCCGAGGGCCTGCGCCCCGGCATAGAGCTGCACCTCGCCCGTCGGTACGCCGGCCCCGGCGGCGCTGGAGCGCACGGCCACGTCCAGGACGACGTCCTCCCCGGCCACGACCGGGTTGTAGGCGGAGGTCAGCTCGACGGTGACGTCGCCGCGGTTGACGACGACCGCCCGCGCCGGGCTGGTGGCGTCGGCGAACTCGGCGTCGCCGGAGTACACCGCGGTGATCTGGTGCGTCCCGACCGGGATCCGGGTGGTGACCAGGCGGGCCTGGCCCGCGCTGTCGATCGCCACCGGCTCGTCGAGCAGCGTGCCGTCGGCCTCGAACCGGACCGTGCCGGTGGGCGTGCCCCGGCTGGGGTCGCGCCGGGCGACGAGCGCGGTCAGCGTGGTCTCCTCGCCGCGCACCACCGGGTCCAGCGGTACACCGAGCGCCACGTCGGTGCCGCCGCGGGCGACGGTAAGGCCGGCCTCGCTGGACGACGGGAGGAAGTCGCCGGCCGGCGCGTACGCCGCCTCGACCCGGTACTCCCCTGCCGGCAGGCCGCCGCCGAACACCGTCGCGGACCCGCCGCTCAGCGTCGCGGTGCCGAGCGTCGTGACGACACCGGTGTCGACGGAGCGGGCGCGCAGCGTGACGGTGCCGGTGGCCGGCCCGTCGGCGTTCGACTCGGGCGTCACGGTGACGTCGTAGCGGGCGGTCTGCCGGTTGACGACGGTCGGCAGGTCGACCTGGACCGTGGTCCGGAAGCGCTGGGTGTAGTCGATGACGACCCGGCCGTCGCCGGAGGCCGAGGTGCTCCAGGCCGAGACCAGCTCGGCGAGCGCAGGCTCGTGGAAGCTGCGGCCACCGCCGCCGCCTCCGCCGCCGCCACCGCCGGTACGGCCGCCGCCGCCACCGGAGCCGCCCGGGTAGCCGCCCCCACCGCCGCCACCGCCGCCTGCTCCGGTGCTGCTGCCGGCGTTGCCGCCGGTCCCGCCGCCGGGGCCGCCCGCGGCACCCGCGGTGCCGCCGCCCGACGTACCGTCGCCGCCGCCGTCAGACCCGTTCTGGTCCGCGCCGCCGCCGGTCCCGCCGGCGCCGTTGAAGCCGCCCTTGCCGCCACCGCCGGCGCCACCGCCGGCGACCGCGACGACCGTGTCGTCGAGCACGAGCGCGGTGGCGCCACCACCGCCCGCACCCGCGCCGCCCGAGGTGACGCCGATCGAGGAGCCCGTGTTGCCCCAGCCGCCCGAACCGTACGGCGACGGCCCACCGCCGCCCGGCTCGTCCTTCGCGCCGCCGGCGTCGCGGCCCGCCGCGCCGACCAGCACCCGGAGGACGTCGCCCTCCTCGACCGCCACGCGTACCTTGCCGACCGCACCGCGGCCACCGGAGCCCCCGGACTTGCCGCCGTTGCCGCCGGACGCACCGCGCAGCTCGACCGTCAGCTCGTTGACGCCCGAGGGCACCACGAACTCCTGCGGTCCGCCGCTGTAGCCCATCTCGACGTGGCCCTGCGCGGCCTGCGCCGGCGGCGCCGCCACGGTCGCCACGGCGACCAGGCCCGATCCCATCATGGCGACGGCGACCAGCCCTGCCATGCGTCCCTTGCTCGTGTCTCGGAGCACGATGATTCCCTCCCGTTGCCCACCCTCGGCCTGCCAGCATCGGGGGAACGGGGGCGCGGGCGCTTCCGTAGGGACTACGTAAAAGTCACCATGCAGCGCGCAGGAGCGCGAGCACCGCAGGGGCGTCAACCGGCCCCGCGTTCGGGTACGGCGCCGCCGCCACCCGGTCCGCGACCGCGGCCAGGCCGTCGGCGGGGACGCCGAGGTCGCGCAGCCGGCGCGGGCCGTCGTACGACGCGGCGAGGGCGGCGATCGCCGCCGCCGGGTCGCCCCCGGTGATCGCGGTGAGCCGTTCGGCCGCGGCCGGTGCGAACGGCAGGTTGTGCCGCACCACGTGCGCCAGCAGCAGGGTGTGCAACGGCGCGTGCGGCAGGTCGAAGGTGCCGCCGAGGGCGTGCGCGAGCTGGTGGTGCAGGCCCATCGGGACCGTGGCCAGGCAGGTGCCGGCGAGCCACGCTCCCTGCTGGAGCGCCGCGCGTGCGGGGCGGTCGCCGGGCTCGGCGAGCACCTGCGGCAGGGCGTCGAGGAGCAGCCGCGCCGACTCGGTCGCCAGCGCGTCGCTGACCGCGGTGGAGGTCGCGGCCCAGAGCGCCTCGACGGCGTGGGCGAGCGCGTTGACGGCGCTGGTCAGGCTGAGCCCGACCGGCAGGGCGAGCGTGAGGTCGACGTCGTAGACGACGGTGCGCGGCAGCAGGGAGGCATCGCGCCGGGTCCGCTTGACGCCGTCCTCCGTCTCGCCGAGGACGGGGGTGACCTCGGAGCCGGCGTAGGTGGTGGGCATCGTGAGGTGGGGCAGGCCGGTGCGGGCGACGAGCGCCTTGCCGAGTCCCACCGCGGAGCCGCCGCCGATGGTCACCACCGCGTCGGCACGGGACGCCTCGACGAGCGCCAGGGCCTCCTCGGTCACCGCGACCGGGGTGTGCACGACCGGCCGGTCGAAGCGGGCGACCGCGCGCTCGCCCAGCGCGGCCGCCAGCTCGTCGGCCGCGGGGGCTGCGGAGCGGGTCGCGACGACCAGCACGCGCTGCGCGTCGTACCGGGTGAGCTCGTCGGGCAGGGCGTGCCGGGCGCCCGCCCCGAGCAGCACCCGGGACGGCGAGGTCTCGTGGACGACCACCATGACCCGACCGTATCGGCCATGATGCCGCCATGAACCCCGCGGCTGAGATCAGCATCGACGCGCCCCTGCAGACCGTCTGGGCGGTCATGCTCGACACCGCGCGCTACGGCGAGTGGAACCCCTTCGTCGAGCGCGCCGAGACCGCCGTACCGGCCGCGGTGGGCAACCCGATCGTGCTCCACGTCGTGTGGGCCAACGGCAAGCGCACCCGCTCGCCGGAGCGGATCACCGCGCTCGACGGGCCCACCACCGATCCCGCCACCGGTACGACGACCGCGCTGATGTCGTACGTCTACGAGGGCGTGCCGGCCCGGCTGGGCCTGGTCCGGGGGGTGCGCCACCAGCGGCTCACCCAGGAGCCGGGCGGGCCCACGACGTACGCGACGGTGGAGGAGTTCCGCGGCCCGCTCGTCGCCCTCGCGGGGCCCGGGCGGGTGGCGGACGGCTTCCGCCGGCACGCCGAGGGGCTCAAGCGGCGGGCGGAGGCGGAGGCGGCTTCGCCCCCGGCGGGATGAGCTCGTCGGAGTTCTTCGCCGCCCAGAGCGCGAACCCGAACACCGCCGCCCCGCACAGGATGTCGGTCACCACGTGCGCCTGGCGCCACCAGACCATGCTGGTCGCGCCCGGCGCGAGGTAGTGCCCGATCCCGATCAGGCCCGAGATCGAGTAGCCGGTGAGCGCGATCGCCGCCGAGGTGATGTGCCGCCGGAACCACAGCAGCAGGCCCACCGCCCCGAACGCGGTGAACACGAACCACCCCACCGCGACCAGGGTCGCCGAGGGCGCGGGCACGGCTGCGTCGGGGCCGGGCACCGGGTAGTCGTCGTAGTTGACGTAGTTGTCGACGTAGTGGACGACCGACACCAGCACCGCGACCCCGAGCAGCCAGCACAGCACGCGGGTCGCTCGGAGATAGCTCACCCGAACAGATTAGGGCGCGACCGGAGGCGGGACGCTAGGCGCGCGCCGTTCATGTAACTACGTGTTAGTTCACCTACCCGGGCGCTGTGACGTGCCACAGCACCCGGGTAGCGGACGTAACACGTAGTTACATGTGCGTTAGGCGGAGACCCCGCCGAGGAACGGCACCGACGCCGCGCCCGTCGTCGGGCTCAGCCACACCCGACTGCCGAGCTCGAGGTCCAGGGCCCGCGCGTGCGCCCGCGAGAGGACGACGAGCGCCGGCTCGGACTGCCCCTCGACGTCCACGGTCAGCCGCACCTCGAAGCCCACGCGCAGGGCGCGCTGCACGACGCCGGCCGCCGAGCCGGGCACGCCGGGCTCGACCGCGACCTCGATGTCGTGCGGGCGGAGCCGGAGCGGGCCGAGCTGGGTGACGGCGCCGAGGAAGCCCATGACGAAGTCGTTGGCCGGCTCGTCGTAGAGCTGGTCGGGGCTGCCGATCTGCTCGATGCGGCCCTCGTTGATGACGACGATCTCGTCGGCGACCTCGAGGGCCTCCTCCTGGTCGTGGGTGACGAAGACGGTGGTCACGTGGACGTCGTCGTGGAGACGGCGCAGCCAGTCGCGCAGCTCCTTGCGGACCTTGGCGTCGAGCGCGCCGAAGGGCTCGTCGAGGAGGAGCACCGAGGGCTCCACCGCGAGGGCCCGGGCCAGGGCGAGGCGCTGGCGCTGGCCGCCGGAGAGCTGCGAGGGCAGCCGGTGGGCGAACTGCGAGAGGTGGACGAGCTCGAGGAGCTCGGCGACCTTCTCCTTGACCTCGGCCTTGGGGCGCTTGCGGATCTCCAGGCCGAACGCGACGTTCTTGGCGACCGTCATGTGCTTGAAGACGGCGTAGTGCTGGAACACGAAGCCGACGTTCCGCTTCTGGGGCGGCAGCTTCGTGGCGTCGACGCCCTCGATCTCGACCGAGCCGGAGTCGGCGGTCTCGAGGCCGGCGATGATGCGCAGCAGGGTGGACTTGCCGCCGCCGCTGGGGCCGAGGAGGGCGGTCAGCTGACCGGTGGGCAGGGACACGTTGATGTCGTCGAGGGCGACGAAGTCGCCGTAGCGCTTGCCGACACCGCGTACTTCGATGCTCATGAGTGATCCTCCTTGCGGATCAGGGAGACAACGACGAGGGCCAGCACGGAGGCCAGCACGAGCACGAACGCGGCGGCGTACGCCGTGGGCTCCTCGAAGTTGGTGTAGCGGTTCTGGATGAGGATGGTGGCGGTCTCGCCCCGCAGGGCCGCGCCGGGGCTGACGATCTTGACCGCGCCGAACTCGCCGAGCGAACGCGCCAGGCTGAGCACGACGCCGTACACAACGGCCCACTTGATGCTGGGCAGCGTGATCCGGCGGAAGATCTGCCAGCCGTTGGCGCCGAGGCTGCTCGCGGCGAGCTCGGAGTCGATGCCGACCTCTTCGAGCACCGGGACGACTTCTCGGATGACCAGGGGCAGGCTGACGAACGCGGTCGCCATGATCATGCCGGGCGTCGAGCCGATGATGAAGATGCCTGCCGACTCCAGCGCACCGCCGAACCAGCCCTGGCCGCTGCTGTAGGCCAGCACCAGCGCGAGACCGACGACGACCGGGGAGACCGACATCGGCAGGTCGACGAGGACCGAGAGGATCCGCCGGCCCGGGAAGCTGTAGCGGGTCAGGAGCAGCGAGATGCCGACGCCGAAGACGGTGTTGATGAGCACCGCCCAGAAGGCACAGGTCGCCGTCAGGCTGAACGCGTACGTCACGGTCGGGTCCTGGAGCCGCTCGAGGAAGGCGCTGAAGCCGCCCTCGGCACCGCGCTCCACGGGAGCGAAGGTCCGCGAGGTGACCTCCCACAGCGGCCACACGACGAGCACGGCGAGGTAGGCGATGACGAAGAACCGCAGGGCGTAGGTCACCGGCCCCTTGCGGGCCCGGATCTGTCGGGTGTCAGCCACGGCGCGCCACCCTCCGTGCCACGAGGTCGAGCACGACGATCGTCACGATCGCCACCAGGAGCAGCAGGACGGCGACCGCCGCCGCGCCGGCCTGGTTGTCGCCCTCGATGAACTTGAGGATCTTCAGCGACGCGACCTCGGTCTGGTACGGCGTGTTGCCCGAGATGAGCACCAGGGAGCCGAACTCGCTGATCGCCCGCGCGAAGCCGAGGGACGAGCCGGCCGTGATCGCCGGCACCAGGCTGGGCAGGATGATCCGCCGGAACGTGGTGAACCGGGACGCGCCGAGCGAGGCGGCGGCCTCCTCGACGTCGGCGTCGAGCTCGATGAGCACCGGCTGCACGGTCCGGACGACGAACGGCAGCGTCACGAACAGCAGCGCCAGGAAGATGCCCTGACGGGTGTTCACGATGTTGATGCCGACCGGGCTCTCCGGGCCGTAGAGCGTGAGCAGGACGAGGCCCGCGACGATCGTCGGCAGCGCGAACGGGATGTCGATTACGACGTCCAGGATCCGCTTGCCGAAGAACTGGTCCCGGACGAGCACCCACGCCACGACGGTGCCGATCACCGCGTTGACCACGGTCACCAGCGCCGCCTCGACGACGGTCAGGCGCAGCGCGGCGAAGGTCTGTGCGTCGGTCAGCGTGTTCCAGAAGGCACCCCAGCCGCCGGCCGCGGCGGCCCCCACCACCGCCGCGAGCGGGAGCAGCACCAGGACGCTGAACCAGACGAGGGCGACACCCAGCCCGATCCCCGAGGTCGGGGTCAGGCGGAACAGCCCACTGGACCGGCGCGTCGGGCGCGCCGGTCCAGTGGGTGCGACGAGTGTGTCCGTCACTGCTTGGTCGCTTCGGCGTACAGCTTGTCGAAGCGGAGCTTGGCGCCGTCCTTGCCGAACCACTCGGCGTTGATCGCCGACCAGCCGCCGAGGTCCTCGGCCGTGCTGAGCGAGGACGGGGTCGGGAACGGGTTGCTCGGGTCGTTCGCCCCCTCGACGCTCACGCCGGAGATGTCGACGTCACCGACCGGGCGGAAGCCCTTCTGCACGAAGGCGAGCTGGCCCTTGTCGCTGAGGATGAAGTCCAGCCAGTCCTTGGCGACCGGGTCGGAGTCCTTGAGGACGGCGCCCGGGTTCTCGATCAGGAACGAGTGCTGGGGAAGGATGTAGTCGAGGTTCTCACCGTTCTGCTTCGCGAGGATGGCCTCGTTCTCGTAGGTGAGGAGCACGTTGCCGACGCCCTTCTTGAACGACTCGGTCGCCTCGCGGCCGCTGGCCGCCCAGGTGGTGACGTTCTTGAAGACCTTCTCGAGGAAGGCGTCAGCCTCCTTCTCGGTGGCGCCCTGCGACTTGGCGTAGGTGTAGAGCGCGAGGACGTTCCACTTGGCCGAGCCGGAGCTGGCCGGGTCCGGGGTCACGATCTTGACGTCGGAGCGGGTCAGGTCGCTCCAGTCCTTGATGCCGAGGGGGTTGCCCTTCTGCACCGCGATGACGGCGACCGACTGCGAGACGATGCCCTTGTTCGGGCCCGCGTTCCAGTCGTCGGCGACGAGGCCGGCGTCGACCAGGCGCGTCATGTCGGGCTCCAGGGAGAAGACGACGTAGTCGACGTCCTTGCCCTTGGTGTCCGCGACCTTGCGGCTCTGGTCGCCGGAGGCGCCGTAGGAGCCGGAGAACGTGACGTCCTTGCCGGCGTCGGTCTTCTCGAACTCCGTCGCGGCGGCCTTGTTGGCGGCCTCCGGGACGGCGAACCCGACGATGTTGATGGTCTTTCCGTCGTCCTTGCCACCGGCGGCGGAGCTGCAGGCGCCGAACGCCAGCACGCCCACGAGCCCCACGGCAACGGCCTTGATCGATCGCTTCATCGCACCCATTCCTTGCTTCGGCCCGGCGTCTCGGGTGCCGGGAACCATTCAAATCAGATCGAAACAATACACATTAGTGAGTTACTGAACCTGCTCGTTAGACAAATCGACGAGGAGAGGTGACCGAGCCCACAGGGCTCCCGGGGCCTCCGCGGTGCCCATCTGGCGGCACCGCCTCCGTCCGCGCACGCGGGCGGACTATCGTGGTGAGGCCGCGCCGACCGGGCGGCCAGGCGCGAACTGGACAGGTGTCCACCAAAAGTGGAACGTGTTCTAGATTGGCTCTAGACTCGCTGCACCTGTCGCTGCCGTCATTGACGCGGCCGACGCGTAGTCGAGAGAAGTGGAGCAGGTGTGAGCCAGACCAAGCAGGTCAAGCAGCTGGACCGGGTGATCATCCGGTTCGCCGGGGACTCCGGTGACGGCATGCAGCTGACCGGTGACCGGTTCACCCAGGAGTCGGCCGTCTTCGGCAACGACCTGGTGACGCTGCCCAACTTCCCCGCCGAGATCCGGGCGCCCCAGGGCACCATCCCGGGCGTCTCGTCGTTCCAGATCCACTTCGCCGACCACGACATCCTCACCGCGGGCGACCGGCCCGACGTACTGGTGGCGATGAACCCGGCGGCCCTCAAGGCCAACCTGGGCGACCTGCCCAAGGGCGCGACGATCATCGTGGACACCCACGACTTCACCAAGCGCAACCTCGACAAGGCCGGCTACACCTCGAACCCGCTCGACAAGCTGGGCGAGGTCGACGACATCCTGGCCGGCTTCCAGGTCCAGCCCGTCGACCTGACCGGCATCACCGTCGAGGCGGTCAAGGAGTTCGGCCTCTCCCGCAAGGACGCCGCCCGCGCCAAGAACATGTTCGCGCTCGGCCTGCTGTCGTGGATGTACGGCCGCCCGACCGAGCCGACGGTCGCCTTCCTCGAGAAGAAGTTCGCCAAGGTCGCCGACATCCTCGGCGCCAACCTCGCCGCCTTCAAGGCCGGCTGGAACTACGGCGAGACGACCGAGACCTTCGTCGTCCAGTACGAGATCAAGCCGGCCAAGATGCGCGCGGGCACCTACCGCAACATCACCGGCAACCTGGCTCTGTCCTACGGTCTCGTCGCCGCCGGCGTCCGCTCAGAGCTGCCGGTGTTCCTGGGCTCCTACCCGATCACCCCGGCCTCCGACATCCTCCACGAGCTGAGCAAGCACAAGGGCTTCGGCGTCACCACGCTCCAGGCCGAGGACGAGATCGCCGGCATCGGTGCCGCGATCGGCGCCGCCTTCGCCGGCCAGCTCGCCGTCACCACCACCTCGGGCCCGGGCATCGCGCTCAAGTCCGAGGCGATCGGCCTGGCCGTGATGACCGAGCTGCCGCTCCTGGTCGTCAACGTCCAGCGCGGCGGCCCCTCGACCGGTCTACCCACCAAGACCGAGCAGGCCGACCTGCTCCAGGCCATGTACGGCCGCAACGGCGAGGCGCCCGTCCCGATCGTCGCGCCGCAGTCGCCCGGCGACTGCTTCGCCGCGGCCGTCGAGGCCGCCCGGATCGCGATCACCTACCGCACGCCGGTCTTCCTGCTCTCCGACGGCTACCTGGCCAACGGCTCCGAGCCCTGGGAGATCCCCTCGATCGACGAGCTGCCCAAGATCGACGCGAACTTCGCCACCGAGCTCAACCACGACGACGAGTTCTGGCCCTACCTGCGCGACGAGGAGACGCTGGCCCGCCCCTGGGCGATCCCCGGCACCGCCGGCCTCGAGCACCGCATCGGCGGTCTCGAGAAGGGCGAGGGCCACGGCAACATCTCCTACGACCCGGCCAACCACGACAAGATGGTCCGGATCCGCCAGGAGAAGGTGCAGCGCATCGCCGACTCCCTGCCGCCGCTCGAGGTCGACGACCCGTCGGGCGAGGCCAAGGTCCTCGTCATCGGCTGGGGCTCGACGTACGGCCCGATCGGCGCCGCGTGCCGCCGGGTCCGCCGGGCCGGCTACAACGTCGCCCAGGTCCACCTGCGCCACCTCAACCCGTTCCCGAAGGACCTCGGCGAGATCCTCAAGCGCTACGACAAGGTGCTGGTCCCCGAGATGAACCTCGGCCAGCTCTCCCGCCTGCTGCGCGCGGAGTACCTCGTCGACGCGATCGGCTACAACCACGTCTACGGCCTCCCGCTCAAGGCCGCCGAGCTGGCCGAGGCCGTCGGCGCGCTGGTCGGCCAGGCCGAGGGTCGCGACGTCGACCTCGGCGAACACGGAACCAACGCCCCTGCTGACCACGAGGAGGCTCCGGCCCGATGACGACCATCGACCTCGGAAACCCGTCCCTGCGCTCCGGCACCGAGCTGGTGCCCTCGCTCGGCGAGGGTGAGACCCAGACCGGCAAGGACTTCTCCAGCGACCAGGAGGTGCGCTGGTGCCCCGGCTGCGGTGACTACGCCGTCCTCAAGGCCGTCCAGTCCTTCCTGCCCGACCTGGGCCTGCGCCGCGAGAACATCGTGTTCGTCTCGGGCATCGGCTGCTCCAGCCGCTTCCCGTACTACCTCGACACCTACGGCATGCACTCGATCCACGGCCGCGCGCCGTCGATCGCGACCGGCATCGCCACCGCCCGCGAGGACCTCTCGGTCTGGGTCGTCACCGGCGACGGCGACGCGCTGTCCATCGGCGGCAACCACCTCATCCACGCGCTGCGCCGCAACGTGAACATGACGATCCTGCTGTTCAACAACCGGATCTACGGCCTCACCAAGGGTCAGTACTCCCCCACCTCCGAGACCGGCAAGGTCACCAAGTCCACCCCCGTGGGCTCGATCGACCACCCGTTCAACCCGGTCTCGCTCGCGCTCGGCGCCGAGGCGTCGTTCGTCGCGCGCACCATCGACTCCGACCGCAAGCACCTCACCGGCGTCCTCGCCGCGGCCGCCGCCCACCGCGGCACCTC